>QHZE01000628.1 GCA_003225335.1 Acidobacteriota bacterium | reverse complement strand
GGAGTTGAGATCGAACTCCCTGCGCCGCCCTTTCAGGGCTTTCCGCAATTTGGACCTTGAACCCAGGGCTTGCGCCCTGGGCTGTCCTGCTGGACCCCTTCGGGGTCCTTGGTTTCGCGCCAGAAACTAGCTAGGTCGGACAGGGTAACGGGATTTACGAGTGCAATCAAAAGTATGAATGCAACCACAGATGAACACAGATGAAAACGGATCGGTGTTCATCTGTGTTCATCCGTGGTTGCATTTTGTGCAGTTTATGCAGAACGAAAATCCTTGCCAGTTTCCGAAGGATTCACTGGATTGGGGGGAGAGGATGACAAGATTGACGCGATGGTGCAACGCTCCCGCGATTGTCCATCCCGTTATTCTGTCTGAGCGGCGGCCGTCACCGCCAGAGCCGAATCAGCAGGCAAGCGGCGAAGTCACTGCTGCAGAGAAGGTCTTGTTGCTGATGCTGTTGAGTGCGGTCATTGCGGGCGCGCACTCGGCTGCGGCCGAAAAGCCGGCCGGACCGGTCGAATTCCGGGCGCACGTCATCGAAGCGAAGATACCGGGAGGTTATGCGGTGTTGGTGACGGATCTCAACAAGGACGGGCGCCCCGACGTCGTCGGGCTGACCTCGCGCCTGACGGAGCTTGCCTGGTACGAGAACCCCGGCTGGGAGCGACACGTGCTGGCCGAAAGCATGCGGGGGCTGGTCAATATGGCCGCTTGCGACCTCGATGGAGATGGAATCCCGGAACTGGCGGTGGAGAGCGAATTCGACATGGTGGCGGCCCGGAGCCGCGGACTCGTCTGGCTGCTGCGGCACGATGGCGATCCGCGAAAGCCCTGGAAAGCGGTGACGGTGGACGAGCTGGCAACGTCGCATCACGTCGCCTGGGCCGACGTGGACGGCGACAAGCGGAAGGAGCTGATCAATGCTCCGCTGATCGGGGCGAAAGCGCTCGCGCCGAAGTACGAAGACCGCGTGGCGCTCGTCTACTACCGCGTGCCGGCCGACTGGACCGGACCCTGGGAGCGGCGGGTGATTGACGACAGCCTCAACGGTGTCCTGCACCGGGTTCGCGTCGTCCAGTGGGACGGCGATAGGCGTGAGGAGCTCCTGACCGCGGGGTTCGACGGGATCGTGCTCCACAGGGCGGTCGGCGCGGGCGGCGCGCTGCGATGGGAGAACAGACTGCTGGCGAAGGGGCACGAGGAGGGGGCGCCGCGAGCGGGGGCGAGCGATGTGGCCATGGGCCGGCTGGGGAAACGACGGTTTCTCGCTTCGGTCGAGCCCTGGCATGGAAACGAGGTCGTCGTCTACACGGAGGACAATGCGGACCGATGGCAGAGGAGAGTGATTTTCGACGGGCTCGTGGAAGGCCACGAGATTTGCGTGGGTGACTTCAACGGAGACGGCCTCGAGGACATTGTCGCCGGCGACCGCGCGCGGGGCGGGCGCGGCAGCGTCCACTTCTTCTACGCTCAGGACGCAAGCGGCGTTGCGTGGCTGCACCGTGTGGTCGATTCCGAGGAGATGTCGGGATCCGGTTGCGCCGTCGCGGACATCAACGGCGACCGCCGCCTGGACGTGGTGATGATCGGCGGCGCGACGGCTAATCTTAAGTGGTACGAAAATCTCGGCGCGACGCCGCGACGGTGATCGAGGCGCACCCCAAAGTCCTTTGCGTCTCCTGGCGTCCTTCGCGGCTTCGCGGTTAAAGTCGAGCCCGGAATTCACCGGGAAGACGCCAAGGCGCGAAGAGAATGCAAAGAATGATAGCTGAGAGACGGTAATGCGTTTTTTGCAGAACGGGTTTCTGAACCATGGCGAAAGCGAAGCGGAAGCTGACGGCAAGAGAGAAGGCCGAGAAGAAGCGTCGCAGGCGGGAGTACATGACCATCTTCGTCAACGGAAAACAGAAGCGAGTGAAACGACCACCTACAATCGACGGAATCGACGCTGATGAGTTCATCCGGAGGAACGCCGATCCGATTTGGCTCCACCAGAACGAACTCTGGGAGGACATCGACGGAGACGATAAAGAAGGGAAGTGACGGGTGGGGAAGTTCGTCAGCGGCGGAACGCCACATCGTTGGCCAGACGCGACATTGATGGTCGTATGACGAGACAGAAATGAGCACGGACTTCATTGCGTTGATGGACAGGCGGCGTCCGCTCGCGGACGCACCATGGCTCGCTGAACGACTGGCCGAAGATACTACGGCGGTCAGTGCTCTCATTGAACGCTATGCGAAGTATTGGCGCCCGAACAGCTGGATCGTTCAGCAATCACGCGTAACCTCGCGCCCAGAGCTCCTCGGGCCTGGTGGTTTCAGGCTGGACTTTGGCGAGCACACCGTCACCATTTACCACATGATGCGCTTCAGCACATTCACCGGCGATGTGGCATCGCGCGTACTGCTGCGATCCGCCTGCATGATGGTGGCAGATCTAATTGGTTCCGACCGTGGGCTCTATACCCATGAACTTATGCCGCTCGACCGCAACGGTCTCGCCGAAGCTGAGGCAAGCCTTCGCGCGAGGATCGGTCCTCCGGCGCTTACCTTCGAGGAATTACACGCAGCAGAGTACTTCGGGCCGCACGCGTGGTACATTGACGACTTCAGCGACCTCAGGGCGGTGACATGAACCCTCTT
>QHZE01000684.1 GCA_003225335.1 Acidobacteriota bacterium | reverse complement strand
TTAGCTTTCCTTCGTGATTCTTCGCGTCTTCGTGTCTTCGTGGTGGATTGGGCGCAGCTTCCACCGCGAAGGCGCGAAGACCCAAAGAATCGGTGAATGAAGTGAAAACCAGTCCTATCCAAGTGCCGGCAGCGAAGATACAGTTCCTGCCCGAAGACCGGGCCTGGATTGCCGAGCGCATCCAGGAGGTATTGGCGTCGGGCCATTTGACGCTGGGCAAATACGGAGCGGAGTTTGAGGAGAAGTTCGCGCGCTTCTGCGGCGTTCGCCATGCCGTCGCCGTCAGCAGCGGCACCAGTTCGCTCGAAATCATCCTTCGCGCCCTCGAGGTCCAGGGAAAGGATGTTCTGGTCTCGACCAACACTTTCTTTGCCACAGCGGCAGCAGTCGTGCACGCCGGTGGAAATCCGGTCTTCGTAGACATGGATCCGGAATCCTTCGGTGTACGTCCCGTGGATGTGACAGCCGCACTCACACCCCGAACTGCGGGGCTTGTCGTCGTGCATATCGGAGGTGTCGTGTCCCGCCGTATGCCGGAGCTGGTGGAGCTGGCCCAAAGGAATGGACTCTGGCTCGTGGAAGATGCCGCTCATGCGCACGGATCTTCCTTTGGCGGAGTCGGCGCGGGCGCCTTCGGAATCGCCGGATCCTTCAGCTTCTATCCCACTAAGGTGATGACGTCGGCTGAAGGGGGCATGATCGTGACTAACGACGGCCGCATCGCCCAGGAAGCCAGGATCTATCGCGACCAGGGGAAGGCGAGCTTCACCCAGAATGCGCATATTCGCATGGGTTACAACTGGCGCATGTCGGAACCGCACGCCATCATTGGCGTCAGGCACCTCGAACGGCTCCCCGCCATGATTGCCGGCCGGCAGAGAATCGCTGCCGTGTACGACGCAGGGTTGAGGGGTTTTGAAGGCCTGGCGCCGCTGCTGGTGCCGGAAAGGGGAGTGAACAATTACTACAAGTACATCGCGATTCTGAAAGACCGTACGGGCCGTACGGCGCTCAAAGCTCTGTTGCGCGAGCGTTACGGCGTGTCCCTTGCGGGCGAGGTGTACGAAGAGCCGCTGCACAGGCAGCCTGTCTTCGAAAAGTATGCGAGGCGCCCTTTACCTGTTTCGGAAGATTTGTGCGCGCGGCACATCTGCCTCCCGATTTATTCAGGCATGATGGAGGATGAGGCGCATTACGTTCTCAGTGCAGTCAAGGAAGCATTAGGGTGAGATCGTCAGTTTGAAAACTTGGCTCGGAATTCCACAGAAGAGGAATACACCGTATGGCTAAGATCGTTGTGACTGGTGGCAGCGGCTTCATCGGATCGCACGTAGTCGATGCACTGGTAAATGCCGGCCATAAGGTGACGGTGGTAGACTATCGCGTCCAGCCGCACCGGAGCGATGTCTGCTTCGAAAACGTCGACCTGATGGATCTCTCGTCGGTGCTTTCCGCAACGCGTGGCGCGGAACATGTCTTTCACCTTGCGGCAGTCTCAAACGTAAACTACGCGTACAAGTATCCCGTCTATACTACAGCGCTGAACGTCGTCGGGACGGCCAATGTTCTGGAGGCAGCCCGAATCAACGGTGCGACGCGCGTATACATGGCCTCTACCGTCTGGGTCTATAACGGATCCCCGAATGGCAACGGCCTCGATGAATCGACTCCTTTTTACCTGAACGGGGCAGGACACATCTACACTTCGACCAAAATGGCCTGCGAGATGCTCTGCCACAACTACAAGCAGCTGTATCAGGTCCCCTTTACCGTCCTGCGACTGGGGATCCCATACGGGCCGCGCATGCGCGAGGAACTGCTGATTCCCGTTTTCATCAGGAAGGCGCTCACAGACCAGGCTTTGACCGTGACGGGAAAGGGCAACCAGTACAGAAATTTCGTTTACGTGAGCGACATCGCAGAAGCCCACATTCTAGCCATGTCGAACAAGGCCATAAACCAGACTTACAATCTCGAGGGTCCGCGAAAGATTACCGTTCTCGAGGTCGCGGAAGGAATCCGTGCCAATATCGGGGATCGCGTCAGGATAGAATTTGTTCCTGAGCGGCCCGGGGACTTCGGCGGCAAGGAAGTATCCGCAGAAAAGGCCCGACGCGAGTTAGGCTGGGACCCCCGGGTGGAATTCGCAGACGGGCTGCGCCGCACGGTCGAATGGTTCCGCCAGAAATGGCAGAAATGAAGCCAGAAATGGCAGAAATAAAAACCAGACTTCAGACCTTCAGATTCTGGGTTTCAGGTCTGAGGTCTGACCCCTGAGGTCTGACGTCTGACTAAAGGGGTTGGTTGCAGAGCAGGGTTCTTCCGCCGGATCGCAAAACAACATAGGACCGCGCCACGGGGAGCGTTGAAACCCGATCATTTGGGCACAGCAGGAACACCCGCTGCGAGCTCTTCCAGGACATTTGAAGATCGCGCGTCGAGACAATGCTTGAAGGTGTGTCGGAAAATCGCAGCCCCCATTCCAGCACGGCGGCTTTCCCCTGGTAAACCTCGAGCAGCAGCGGCGCATAGAAGTTCAGCGAATTCGCCGTTTCGAAGTCGCCCACGACTATAGCCCGATCTCCCGGCTTGAAGTGCCGGCTCAATACTTTCCCGAATTGCCGGGACGAAAGAATTTCCTCGCACACGCCCAGGCTTTCAAAAGCCAGCAGGCAAAAAACCGCCATCATCGAAGATAGTACAAGGATTGCTACCATTCGCCTGCCCCGTCGATGGATCCGCCACGCGGCGAAGGTTCCCACGGAGAAAGCCAGCGCCGCTTTGATAAGCGGCCCCTCCAGGCCCGCCAGCGTCCCCGGCGGCAGCTCGAACAGGGGGGCGAAGTAGTACTTGAATGCCTGGAGCGGATGCGACCCTGTTGGCCGTGCCGGGCTGGGAAGCCAGCCTCCGAACGAGAGGGTTGCGAGCAGAAGCAGCCCGACCCCCAGCATTACCCCAAAGCCGCCCAGAAAAGTAAACCCGCGATCCAGCGAGCGCTGCCACCTGCTCTGAATCGAAAGACCGCAGGACTTATCAGGAAACAAGGTCATTCCCAGGAGAAGAGCGAAGGGCGGGACGAGCGGGAGGGAGTAATGTTCAATCCTGGAGGAAACAGAAAAGAACGCGAGAACCACCGCGACCCAGCTCAGACTCAGGCAGATCATGGCCCGCCGTCCCTTCATCTCTCCCTGGGGTGATTGGAGGAGGTAACGGGCTGCCGGGAGAAATACGGTCCAGGGAAAAAGCCAGACGAGTATCAGAATCCAGAAGAGGGGCAGAGAAATCGATTCATAGTCGAAAGGCTGGCGCTTGCCGAGAAAGCGCAGGAACTGTTCATTCACGAAGAAATACCAAAGGAAACCAGGATTGCGGCGCGCCGCCAGCACATGCCACGGAACTGCAAGCGCCAGGAAGAGGAGAATTCCCCTTCCCATGCAAATTCCCTTCAGGCGCTTCCAGTCCCGCACCCAGAGAAAAAAGAAGAGCGCAAGGATGGCCACGGGAAAAACCAGGCCCAGCAAGCCTTTAGTCAGCACTGCCCCGGCGAGGGCGGCATAGAACAGCATGGCGGGCAGGACCGGATCGTCCGCCCGGGCGAACCACCTCCAGAAGGACGCCAGGCTCAAGGTAAGGAAAAACACAAAAAGCATATCCGGAAAGACCATGCGCGTGAACAAGAAGCTTCCCACGCAGAAGGCCGCGGCCAGGCCGGCGGCAAGCCCGGCAGAAGGTTCACCGGACTGCCCCATGAAATAGAGCAGGCAGACAGTTCCGATCAGAGCCAGCACCGACGGCAGCCGCGCGGCAAACTCCGTCACACCGAGCAGTTCGTAAGACAACGCCATGAGCCAGTACATCATCGGAGGTTTGTCGAGGAATCGGACTCCGTTGGCGTGCGGCGTGACCCAGTCGCCTCGCGCGACCATCTGCTGGGCTACGTGCGCATAGAGCGCGTCGCCATCATCGAGAACGGCTCGCTCTGTCGCCGTGTACAGGTAGGTCCCGGATACAAGAACCAGAAGCAAAGGCAAATACAGGCGTCTCCCTACCATGAATCTCCCTTTCGCCAGCCCCTGAAATTTGAAATCTGAAATTTCAAATCCAAGGATATGGGTTCGCGTTGGCGAGCCGCGCCGCGCGTGTTTTGATCCGCGAGATCAGCGTTCATCCGCGTCCCAATTCAACAGTCACCACCCGCAATTAACCGGTGACTGTCCCGCCTTTGCGTGCATATCGAGTTTCGAATCACTGAAAAGGCGCCCAAATGTTAGAATGTAACAAAGATTCTCACAAGTTGAGGTATTAAATGCATGCGCGTTGGAAGGCCGCCGGCAGGTTCCTCTGGAAGCATTGGCCATCCACGGCACTGGCCGTCTTTGCTCTGGGCGTTATTATGACACCGCATGCACTCGAGCGCAGGTTCGTCTACTACCCCGACAAGAATGTCGCGGCAACTCCTTCCTCGGTTGGGTTGACCTACCGGGATCTCAGCCTGGAGACTACAGACCACGTAAAATTGCACGGCTGGTACGTGCCGCACCCATCTTCTACCGTAACGCTCCTGATCTTTCACGGCAACGCCGGAAACATAGGCGATCGCGTGCCCTGGATGGAAATGCTCCACGAAACGGGGGCCGGGATTCTGATCATCGATTATCGCGGCTATGGGAACAGCGAAGGCGATC
>QHZE01000322.1 GCA_003225335.1 Acidobacteriota bacterium | reverse complement strand
GTCATGCTTGTCGCCTCTATGGCCCGGGCGTCAGCAGGTCCCGGACAATCCGGGAGTCTGGCGCAAGGAGAACCGCGCAATGAACATGGATCAAGCAAAGCAAATCACGGTGTTTCTGCTGCGTGTCGTCGCTGGGCCTCTTTACCCGGCCGGTCGCAAAGGTTCCGTCATTCGTATTTCAGCGCCAGCATCGGGTCCACGCGACTCGCCCGGCGCGCCGGCGCTAACGCCGCAAGCAGAGCCACGGCCGTGAGGACCGAGCCTGCGCCAATCAGAGTCGGCATATCATAGGCGACGACGCCGAACAGAAAACTGCGCAGAAAGTAGCCGGCCGCGAGCGACAGAGGAACGCCGGCGAGCATTCCTCCCGCGACCAGTATCAGACACTCGCCGAGCACCAACCGCAGCACGGACGCGCGCTGCGCCCCCAGCGCCAGCCGCACGCCGATCTCCCGCGTCCGCCGCGCCACAGCATAGGCAAGCGTCCCGTACAGGCCGACAGCAGCCAGCAGAAGGGCGATCCCTCCAAAGCCGGATGCCAGGCTCAGCAGCAACCGCTCACGCGCGGTAGCTTGATCCACCTGGGCGCGGAGCGTCGTCACCTTTCGGACCATCAGGTGTGGGCTGGTCGCCGTCAAAGCGGCTCGAGCCTCGCGGACCACAGCAGCCTCGGCGCCGGGTTCAACTCTCAGGGACACCGATGCGATCTTGAACGGCGCTTGCGCGAGCGGCACCCACATCATGGGCTCCGACTGGCGCTCGCGCAAATCGTTGTATTTCGCATCGCGGACAATGCCCACGATGGTGAACGGCCGGCGATCGTCCGCGTACGTCATGACGAATCTGCTGCCGATCGCTTCGTGCCCGCCGCCGATCCGCTCGCGCACGAAGGCTTCGTTCACCACGGCGACACGCAACGAGCCCTCGCGGTCGGCTTCGGTGAAAGGGCGGCCGCGCAGGAGCTGCATGCCGACCGCTTCGAAATAATGGGGCGAGATGTAGTCGAGCAGCGTGAAATGGCTGTCCTCAGGGTGGTCTGCGTCGTACAGGTTCAGACCGACATAGTTGCCTCCGAACAAGCCCAACCAAGAGAGACTCGCGGCATACACGCCTGAAATTGCGTTCAGGCGCTGATCGAGCGCGCGACACTGGGCCGCCCGCCGCGCCTTCTGTCCGGGCGTGTCCACCTCGCCAAAGCGGGCCGCCGGCTCGGTGTCCTGGATGTCCATGAGCACGACGTGGCTGGCGTTAAAACCGGGGTCTACCGCCATTACGCGCAACATGGTCCGCAGCAGCAAGCCGGCCGAAGTGACGAGCAGCAAAGACAACGCCAACTGCGCCGCGACAAGCGTCCGGATGATGCGTTGGCCGGAGCGAGTGCCGGTCGTGCGGCCGGCGCCCGCCATTCCCAATTGCAAATCCCGACCGCTCAGCCGCAACGCCGGCAAGACGCCCGCCAGCAGGGCCGCGAAGATCGTCGCGGTAACCGCAACACCCAGGACGCGAGCGTCCGGCGCGGTGTCGAGCGCAATCGGTTTGTATGGCAGCGACACCGCTTTCGAGAGCGCAGGCGTGGCCAGCAGTGCAACTGCAACTCCCATGAATCCTCCGGCAGCGGCCAGCGCCGCTCCTTCAAGAGCGAGCAGGCGCATCAAGCGTGCGCGCCCGGCGCCCAGAGCCGCCCGCGTGGCGAGCTCCGTCGTTCGGGCCGCGCCGCGCGCCAGCAAAAGATTAGCGACGTTTACCGCCGCGATCAGCAGGACCACTCCTACCACCGCGAGCGCAAGCGCCAGCGGTTGGCCAAACTGGCGTCGAACGGCGTCGAGGCCCTGTGCTCCGGGCTCCACCAAGATCCTGAAGTCATTCGGCTTAGGAGGTGCCTCCCCGGGGTGGGGAGATGGTTGGTCGCCTGGCTGCATGCGCTGGTAGAGAGCAGTCAACTCCGCCTCGGTCTGAGCGGGGATGATTTCAGGCCGCAGGCGGCCCATCACACCGGAGAAGAAAGCCATGGTACGGCTGGCCAGCAACTTGGGATCGGTGAGTGGCCGCAAGGGTATCCAAATGTCAGGAGCGTAGCCTGGCTCGTGGCTGCGAAAGCCGATGGGGGCCACACCCACGATCGTGCACAGCTTCTCGCGCACGGCCACCCGACGCCCCAGCGCGGCCGGATCGCCGAGCAACGTCGTCGTCCAGAACGCGTGGCTCACAACGGCGGCACAATTCGCCACCGAAGGCGAGTCATCCTCGTCGGTGAGGAGCCGTCCGAGAGCCGGCGAGAGGCCGAGCACCTGAAAATAGTTCCCGGAAACGAAGCTGCCGCGCACGTAAACGGGGGTCGCGTGCTCGAACGTAGTCTTAAGATAAGGCTCATCGGATACGGCGAACATCCCTGAGAGCGACTGCTGGCTGCCGCGCAGCTCTTCGAAGAGTGGATTAAAGAGCACGAAACGCTTGCCTCGAAGTTCCGGCTTAATGACGACCAGCCGCTCCGGTTCGGCGACGGGCAGCGGTCGCAGCACGACAGCGTTGAGCACGCTGAACACGGCCGTCGTTGCGCCGATGCCCAACGCCAGCGACAACACCGCGACAGTTGTAAAACCAGGACTCTTGCGCAGCACGCGCAGCCCGTAGCGCAGATCCTGCCAAAGGGTTTCCAGATGATGTCCGAATCTCACCTCCCGCACCCTCTCTTTGACCTGTTCCTCGCCGCCCAGATCGATCAGGGCCTGGCGGCGCGCTTCCGCCGGGTTCAGGCCCTCCTTGATCTTCAACTCGACTAGCATCTCCAGGTAAGCACGCACCTCTTCCGTGAGCTCCTGTTCCACCCGATCCTTGTGGTACAGGTTGCGCCAGAGGTTGGATAGGCGAGAGAGTAGCGGCATCGTTTCTCCTTTTAGTTCGCTTGGAGCGCGCACGCAATTGCCAGCGAGATGCGCTGCCAGTCCTCGGTCTCGGCTGCGAGCTGGCGCTCTCCGGCTTTAGTCGGGCGATAATACTTAGGCTCGCGCAGAAACGAATTCGCATTTTGCTGTCCCGCAAAGCGGGACTGGCGAGGCGCGAGCGACGAGCCGTACCGGGGGCGGTATGTGAGGAGCGAGCAACAACGCAAGAGGTCCGTCTCCCTGGCGATCATAGCTTCTCTCCTGTAGATATGCTGTAGGTTAGGCGCGCTCATATCGAATGTCAATAGGAGTGGGCTGCGGAATGAGAAATGGAAAATGCCCCATGACAATTGAGAAATGAGGGGAGCATGCGCGCTTCCACTAACGCGGAGCGATAACTGAACAATGACCGTCGAGAATAATTCGTGTTAATTCGTGGAATTCGTGGCGGTTTTATTGGCCGCGAATTCCACAGCGCAGCGGAGGCGGAACCAAAAGTATGAACGAAGCCACAGATGAACAAGGATCGGTGTTCATCTGTGGTTGCATTTTTGTGCAGTTTATGCGGACGAAAATCGTGGCCAGGTTGCGAAGGATTTTCGGCGTAGTACTGCGAAAACAATCACAGCATTTGGATGTCATTGGTTTAAAACACAATTTTTCAGAGTTTCTCCGGCCGCACCGCGTGAGTCGCACTTTTAATGGCACCCCTTATAGACCCCTTAAAGAGAATCGGCTTGACCCGTGCCGGTAGCAGTCCCTATCATGCTGCGCGAACCGGGAAAGGCGCTATCCTTTGGCAAGCGAGCAGCAAACCCTTCGGGACCTACTCACCACTCGAGCCCGCCGTTATGAAAAGAAAACATTCCTCGAGTATCGCGGCCAGAGTTTCTCGTTCAGAACGGTCGACGATAAAACGGATCGCGTGGCGTCCGGCCTGAGCCGCTTAGGGCTCAGGCCGCGCGACCGCATCGCCCTTTTGCTCTCGAATCGTCCCGAGTTTGTTTTCTTTTTTCTCGGTGCCGCAAAGATGGGCGCAGTGCCCGTCCCGCTCAACCCGGCGTGGCCTCAGAAGACGATTCTTGACGCCGTTCAGGAATCGCAGGCGTCGGCCTTCGTGACAGAGCACAGCTTTACGGAGAGCGTGCTCGAAATGATTTCCAGGTCGCCGCGTGTGCGATCCTGGATTCTGGCGGGAAATGAGTCGCCTGTGGACGGCCCCTTTCGGAGCCTCCTGGAAGAACCGGTGCTGGGTTTCTGGCCGGATCTGAGCCCCGAGGATGCGGCCGCGATCCTTTACACTTCCGGCACGACAGCCCCGCCAAAGGCGGTCCTCCTCACCCATCGAAACTTCGTGAGCAACTGTCTCCAGGCCGTACAACCCTTCCGTGTAGATGAAACGGACCGATTTTTCTGTTGGCTTCCCTTAAGCTCCTCTACCGCGCAAGTGTTGCTGGTACTCACGCCTTGGGCCGCGGGCGCGGCTTGCGTCCTGGGAGAATTCTTCTCTCCACGCGCAATCCTCGACGAACTGAGCGAAAAACGCATTACGGTTCTTGCGGGAGCGCCTCATTTTTTTGCCGATCTTGTGCAAGCCGGCGATGCGTCGC
Source organism: Acidobacteriota bacterium (assembly GCA_003225335.1). Classification (GTDB taxonomy): domain Bacteria; phylum Acidobacteriota; class UBA6911; order UBA6911; family UBA6911; genus Gp18-AA60. The sequence goes on along the minus strand of QHZE01000322.1, from coordinate 4,467 downwards.
GCGACATCCCTTCTCTCCGGCTGGCCATCTGTAACACAGGTTCCGTGGGCCAAACTACCTTGCGGGCATTCGAGGATCGTTACGAAGCTTTCGTCGTCGAGGGTTACGGATTGGTCGAGGCGACCTGCATCTGCTGCGCTAATCCCTACACCGGAAGGCGAAAGGCAGGGTCTGTGGGACTTCCGTTGCCTGGAGAGCAGTGCCGCGTCGTCGGGGAAAGCGGGGGCGATTGCGCTGTAGGCGAGCCGGGAGAAATCCTGATCCGAGGACCCAACATCATGAAAGGCTATTACAACGATCCCGCTTCCTCTGCGCGCACTCTGCGGGAAGGTTGGCTGCACACGGGAGATCTCGGCCGCATAGACTCTGACGGCTACTACTACTTGATAGGCCGCAAACAACCCTGATACTTTCACATGGAATGTTACACTCCCCGTCTGAGAATTTTTCCAGAAGCGGCTATGGGACACGGATTTTCACGGGTTCGACGGATTAACACGGCGCGGCGTGGCCGCAACCAAAGTTCCGCCCCCGGGAGCGCACGCTTCCAGCGTGCTCTGCGTGTTTGACGCCCGGCCCCCGCTGTGCGCGACGCCCTCAGGAGAACGCGGAAAGTTGCGTTCCGGCCCGCGAAAGATTTTCAGCTTAGATCCGTGTTTATCCGTGTTCATCTGTGGTTTCATTCATGCTCTTGGTTGCGCCCTGGCTACGCCGTGTAAATCCGTGTCCTGCGGCGGCGCGCAAACAAGACTGGATTCCGGAGGAGAAAATGTTTCGCGTGGCCGTGGTGGGACGGCCCAATGTAGGAAAGTCCACCCTCTTCAACCGCCTGTGCGGCAAGCGAAAGGCGATCGTAGGGAACGAGTCCGGCATCACGCGGGATCGCATTTATGGGGTGTTGCACTGGCGCGGAGCGGCCATGGAGATCATTGACACGGGCGGCATGATCCCCAATGCCGCGGAAATCATTCCGGCAAAGGTTCTGGAGCAGGTGGAAGCCGCAATCAGGGAATCGGACCTGTTGCTCTTTGTAGTGGACGGGCGCGTGGGCGCCACGCCCCTTGACGAGCAACTCCTGCCCATCTTGCGCCGGTCCGCGCTCCCCGTTTGGGTGGTCGTAAACAAGCTCGACACTCCCGAGCTCGAGGCCCAGGCCGCTCCGTTTTACAGCTTTGGGTTTGAACACGTGTTTCCAGTTTCTGCGGAACACAGTCTCGGTATCGCGGAGTTGCTGGATGCTCTTGTGTCGCGGGCCGATTCTGGTTCTCCGGCAACCGAAGAGGACGTCGAAAAGGGGATCGCGGTGGCGGTCGTGGGAAGGCCCAATGTGGGGAAATCGTCCCTGGTGAATCGGCTCCTGGGAGCGGAACGTACGATAGTAAGCGAAATTCCCGGCACTACACGAGACGCTGTAGACACTTGGCTGTTTCGCGATGGAGTGAGCTACTGCATCATCGATACTGCGGGAATTCGCAGGAAAGGGAAGACGGAGGCGGGCACGGAAAAGATCAGCGTCCTGATGGCGAAAAAGAGTCTCCAGCGAGCCGACGTGGCGCTCCTCTTGTTGGATGCTGTGGAGGGTGTCACGAAGCTGGATGCCGCCATTGGAGGATACTGCTGCGATTCCGGGTGCTCGGTCATCATCGTGCTCAACAAATGGGATTTGGTCCAGAAGGATCAGGACACTCTGAAGGAGTACACCGACTCGATTTTCCGGAGGATGAAGTACCTCAGTTTTGCCCCCATTCTCACGGTGTCCGCGCTTAAAGGCCTGCGTGTTTCCAGGCTTTTTGAATTGATTCGCAACGCGTACGACGCCCGGCGCCAGCGCATACCCACCGGGACGCTCAATAACGTTTTTGTTCCGGACGTGGCGCGGAGGTTGACGGCGTATAATCCCGCGCACAAGCCGGCAATCCGCTATATGACCCAGGTCCGGGCCGCTGCGCCCACGTTTGTCGTCTTTACCAGCGGCCGGAAACCGCTGCATTTTTCCGCCGAACGCTACCTGGTCAATCAGCTGCGAGAACGATTCGGCTTTTACGCCACACCTATTCGCATCGTTCAGCGGGTCAAGGCGCGCGGCAAGAAACTCACGTCTCAGGACTGAATCGTATTCGTGGAATTTTCGTGGCGGCTTATCGGCCACGAATTCCACGAATTAACACGAATTGGATTCTTCACACCTTCTCAGAGACTTCAAGACAGCATGAATTGGCTCGCACTTCCGATTGCACTCCTCAGCACCCCTCGGATAGGATTGACACATATTTCGCTGCACTCTAGTATAGAAACGCGAGTTCATTTCCAGCGATTTCTTCACACAGCTCGCACTTTCAAATGAACTGACGTGAACAAGAACGATCTCGCTAAGGCTATCTACGACACGCACGGAGGGATGTCCTACGCCGATGCGCAGAGGATCATGGATTCGATCCTTGAGATCATCAAGGGCAGGCTCACTCGAGGGGAGAAGGTCCTGATTAGTGGCTTTGGCTGCTTCCGCGTTGTGGTGCGTAAGGATCGGAAAGGGATCAACCCTCAAACTGGCAAGGCTATCGTGATTCGCGGCAGAAAGGCCATCGCGTTCACACCATCGAAGTACCTGAAGTCCGTTTAGGTCGCGATGCAGTTTACTCCCAAGAAGCTCTATTACAGAATCGGGGAAGTTTGCGAAATCTTAGGTGTAGAGGCCCATGTCCTTCGGTATTGGGAAAGCGAATTTCCCCAACTCGCGCCTCCCAAGAACAAGGCCGGGCAGAGGACTTATCGGCCCAAAGACATCGAGGTCCTGCTTCACATCCGCAAGCTGCTTTACGAGGAAGGTTTCACTATTGCCGGGGCTCGCAAGAAGCTTTCGGCAGACTCCGGGGCGGTGGACCCGGAGTCGCCGCCCAAGGCCCAAACTCAGGCGCAGCAGGCATCCGGGCAGCGCCTCCATCAGGTGCGGAAGGAACTGGAGAACATATTGACTTTGCTGAACCGCGAATGATAATGTTCGACTCGTCGGGACGTAGCGCAGCCTGGTAGCGCACACGCTTGGGGTGCGTGTGGTCGGTGGTTCAAATCCACTCGTCCCGACCATTCCCTTCTTTGAATGTAATGTGCTGTGTCACTCATACTCCTGACCAACGACGATGGGATTGAAGCAAAAGGATTGCGCTCCCTTGAAGAATCTCTTCGGGGCGTTGCGGACCTTCTGATAGTGGCTCCCGACGAGGAGCGGAGTGCCGTGAGCCACGGGCTTACCATTCGCGCTCCACTAAGCGTTCGGAACATCTCTACAAATCATTTCACGCTCAGCGGCACGCCGGCCGACTGCGTTATTTATGCGCTGGCCCACCTGAGCGCCCGAACTCCCGATCTGGTGATCAGCGGCATAAACCACGGCGCCAACCTGGGCGACGACATTATGTATTCGGGGACCGTGGCCGCTGCTCGGGAAGCCTCGCGCCACGGAATTGCCTCGCTGGCGGTCTCTCAGGCCTATGAGGAAGGCGCCATTCGTTTCGAAGAAGGAGCCAAATTTGCCCGCTCCCTCGCCAAAACGATGTTGGAGCAGAAATCCAACGGCGGAATTTGTCTCAACGTGAATATTCCGGTACGCAAAATCCGAGGAGTAAAGATTACGCGGCAAGGGTGCACAACGCATTTCCCTCACTTTAACCTTCTCGATCGCCGAGAGCCTGCCAGCTCGTTCACCGACGCCGCGGACCTCCGGAGAAAAAGCCAGATCCCTTTGGACTTTCAGGCCATCGTGGACGACTACATTTCCATTACCCCTCTCCAGCGCGATCAAACAGACTACTCTACGGTTCCGACGCTGCTGAAAGTTGCGCCCAAGCTCTACCCTTTCCGGTAATGGCAGCGGCAAGACGCGCTGTTTCACCACGGAGACACAGGATGTGAGAAAAAATGTAGCGTCGGCTTCCAGCCGGCAACGGTCCTGTTGACGCAAAAGGAGTTATCCAGGCCCGCATGCCGGCGAGACGCCGGCGCTACGATTTTTTCTCACGTCCACACAGAGGGCACGGAGATTTCACAGAGGCATGAGGGTTCTCCGTGCATCTCCCTGTACTCCGTGTCTCCGTGGTGAATAAAGTGCTTGAATTCTTCTTGAGGTTGGCTTCCCATAACACGTCGGGCGATCATTCGGAACGAAATCTTATCAGGGTTGTCAGGGGGATTGGAGTTGATCGGGTCCTGGAATTACGCTAGGATTTTCCCCTGATTTCGCGCGGGGCGTGGCGCAGTTTGGTAGCGCGTACGGTTCGGGACCGTAAGGTCGGAGGTTCGAATCCTCTCGCCCCGACCAAATTTTAATAAAGGGAGTTCTTGACACAACCTCAATCGATTCAAGATATTCCGAATGGATTCCGATGGCCTTCTCACCCAGAAACGGGTCTTTCGTAATCGCCCCAAAATGACCCGCAAGACTTCAGTGTGATAGAAATGTGATACTTCTTA
>QHZE01000321.1 GCA_003225335.1 Acidobacteriota bacterium | reverse complement strand
TTTCGTTCTGCTTGCGGTCTTCCACGAGGACATGCACGACGAGGCCTTTACGTACACGCGTCAGACGCTTGAGTACCCGCCTCCGAGCTTTCCCGCTCATCTCCGAGCCGGCAACTCTCCTCCCGTCCAGACGGGTCCCTTGCCTGGCGATGCCGAGGTCCCGGGCGGACGCTTCATGCTCGGTGCCACGCGCTCGGACGAATCCTTCGTTTTCGACAACGAGAAGTGGGCGCATCCGGCGGAGCTGGAGCCGTTCGCAATCGCGAGGGCGCCCGTCACGCAGGCGGAATTTGCGGCCTTTGTTGAAGGCGGAGGCTACGGGAGGCGCGAATTCTGGAGCGACGAAGGATGGACCTGGCGCGAGTCCGCGAGCGCGGCATGCCCGGTCTACTGGCAAAAGAGAGATGGCCGGTGGCAGCGGCGCCATTTCGACTGCTGGGTTCCGCTGGAGCCGCACCGTCCCGTGCTGCACGTCAACTGGTACGAAGCCGAGGCTTACTGCCGCTGGGCCGGAAGAAGACTTCCCACAGAGGCGGAGTGGGAGATGGCCGCCGGCTGGGATCCTGTTGACGGGCGAAAACGGCGCTTCCCCTGGGGGGACGAGCCTCCGGCAACCGAGCGCGCCTGCCTGGATTGGGCAGGAGGTTCAGGCGCCGGGTGCGTGGATGTCGCCGCATTTCCCGAGGGCGATAGCCGTTTCGGCTGCAGGCAGATGATCGGAAACGTGTGGGAATGGACCGGCACCGGCTTCGGGCCGTATCCCGGGTTCGTGGTGGATCCCTACAAGGAATACTCCGAACCCTGGTTCCACACCCACAAAGTGCTGCGCGGCGGCTGCTGGACCACACGGTCCCGGCTCATCCGGAACACATGGCGCAATTTTTATGAGCCACACCGCCGTGATGTCTGGGCCGGGTTTCGCACCTGCGCGAAAGATTCTTTGTGAAGCTTCGCGCCACTGTTCGCGATTCTTCGCGTCTTTGCGTCTTCGTGGTGACAGCGTGTGAGAATCCTTCTCGTTACCCCGGCGCCACTGGGATCGACCCGGGGCAACCGGGTCACCGCCGTGCGCTGGGCTCGCATCCTGCGCCAGCTCGGGCACCGGGTAGCGGTGCAGGAAGAGTACGACGGCGCTGCCTGTGATGTCCTGATCGCGCTGCATGCGCGTCGCAGCTTTGATTCCGCCGCGCGCTTCCGGAAACGCCATCCCCAGCTGCCTCTCATAGTCGCCCTGACCGGCACGGATCTCTATCAGGACCTGCACAACAGTCTTCAAGCCCGGCGGTCTTTGGAGTGGGCCACACGGCTGGTCGTTTTGCAACCCCTCGGCGTCCGGCAGCTGCCGGAACACCTCCGCTCCCGGGCGCGGGTCATCCACCAGTCCGCCCAATTGCCGGCCGGGGCGCGACGGCTGCGCCCGAAGAGAGACGTCTTTGAGGTGTGCGTGCTCGGACACCTCCGCCCGGTAAAGGATCCCTTTCGGACCGCGAAGGCCGCGCGTCTCCTCCCGGAGACCTCACGCGTACGGGTGCTCCAAATCGGGGCGGCCCTGAGTGAGGAGATGACAGGCCACGCGAAGATCGAGGAGAAGCGGAATCCCCGCTACAAATGGCTGGGCGAGCGCCCTCGCTGGCAGGCTTTCCGGTGTCTCCGGCGCAGCCGGTTGCTCGTTCTCACGTCGAAGCTCGAGGGGGGCGCCAACGTCATCTCGGAGGCCCTCGCCGCCTCTGTTCCCGTAGTGAGCTCGTTCATTCCCGGATCCATCGGGATACTCGGGGAGGACTATCCGGGCTATTTCCCGGTCGGGGATGCCCCGGCCTTGGCGGCTTTACTTCATCGAGCGGAGATGGATCGGGAGTTTTACGCTGAACTGAAGGCCAGGTGCCGGCGCCTTGCCCCTCTCGTCGCTCCCGCCCGCGAGCTCCGGTCTTGGAAGGCGTTGATCGCCGAGCTGCAGTAGGTTTGGAGTTCAGGCTTTAGCCTGCCCAGGGTCAGTGCAGCCTGAAGGCTGAACTCCAAACAAAAGCGCCCGAGCAGGCTAAAGCCTGAACTCCAAACCTGCCGACCGAGGTTTTACCTTTCCTTTACAAAAGCCCGCTGCCAGTTATCCGATAATTAACCTTGATGGCGCATGTTGCGCCGACATGGGAGGGGAGGATGCTGGAATCTGCTGCAAGGCCGCGCCTGGACTGGTCCAATACCTTATGGATTGTTGCCGTCCACGCCGTCGCAGTTCTCGGTTTTTTCACTTTTAGCTGGGGAGCCTTCCTCCTCGCCATGGGGATCTGGTGGGTTACAGGAGGTTGGGGTATCACGTTGGGGTTCCACCGCTTGCTGACGCATCAAAGCTTCTCGGCGCCCCGCTGGGTGGCGCGCGCCCTGGCCGTGTGCGGATCCCTTGCCGTTCAGGGCGGCCCGGTCATCTGGGTTGCGACACACCGCATGCATCACGCACATTCCGATCGGGAGCTCGACCCGCATGATTCCGGAAAGGGTTTCTGGTGGGCGCACATAGGGTGGATTTTCTATCGCGATCAGAAAAGGGCAAGCTTCGATAACTGCAAAAACTACGCCAAGGACCTGGTCGCGGATCCTTTCATGATTTTCCTCGATCGCCACTACATTCACCTGCAAATTGCGTTGGGTCTCCTGCTCCTTCTGGCCGGTGGTTGGAGCTTCCTCATTTGGGGAATCTTCGTCCGGCTGGTGGTTGGCTGGCATTCCACGTGGCTGGTGAACTCCGCGTCACATATGTACGGGTATCAGACGTACGACTCCCGGGACGAATCCCGCAACTGCTGGTGGGTCGCTCTGATCACCTTTGGCGAAGGCTGGCACAACAACCACCACACTTTCCCCCGCTCGGCGCGGCACGGCTTGCGGTGGTGGGAATTAGATACGTCCTATGTGGTGCTGCGTGCTCTCGCGGCGTTCGGTCTGGCCAGAGATCTTCGCGTCACAGAACACCTTCGTCACCCCCGTAAAATCGCGGCATAGGTCTGACCCTGAATATTTAATTTTTGGCCGACATTCCCCGGGGAATCTGGTCCGCAGGTTAAGCCGAAAATTAAATATTCAGGGTCAGACCCCGAATTGGAATTTAGGGGACGTACATGTAACCACGGCCGCGGACGCTGACGAAGTGCTTCGGTTGTTCCGGTTCTTCTTCGAAATACCTGCGCAGCCGCACAATGAAGTTGTCCACTGTGCGGGTTTCCAGGTCCGAGCGATATCCCCAGACCTTTTCCAGCAGTTCCGAGCGCGATAAGACGCGGTTGGATTCCGATACGAAAAGTTCGAGCAATTTGGCCTCCAGCGCTGTGAGCTGGAATTCCCGCTGGCCGCCCGCGGCCGTAAGCGTTTCCAGGTTGACCGTGTAGTCTGCCACTCTGATCTCGCGCGACGGCCGCGCCTTGCCCTCATACCAGTCCGCGCGCTGCAGCATCCGCTGGACCCGCAGCAACAGCTCCTTGAGGTGAAAGGGCTTCACCATGTAATCGTCGGCGCCGACTTCCAGTCCCTGGACACGGTCCTGCTCGGTCGAACGCGCCGTTAGCATCAGGATGGGGAGCTTCTGGTCCTGTTGGCGCACCAGCCGGGCGACCTCGAATCCGTCCATTTCCTCGATCATGAGATCCAGGATAATCAGGTCGAACTGCTGCCGCGCGAGCCAGGCCAACGCCTCCTTGCCGCTTGGCGTTTGATGCACTTCGTAGCCCTCACTCAGCAGTCCTTTTCACAAACGCGACCTGAATCTCTTTGCGATTCTTTGCGTCTTCGGTCTTTGTGGTGAAAGCATCGCACTCCCTCTTCACCGCTAAGACGCAAAGAGACGACTGCTCAGATACGGCTCTCCGTCTGCGGGCGCGGGCTTTTGCGCGCAGCCATTCCCCAGTACTTGCGCAGGCGCGGCAGCTTGATGCTGAAGGTGGATCCCCGCCCCAATCCGGTACTGGAGGCCCACACGCTTCCGCCGTGAGCCCGAACGATGTTTCGGACGATGTAAAGACCCAGTCCGGAGCCCCGGGGGCGGGAACTCTGCGTGTGACCGCGCCAGAACATTTTGAAAACGTTCCTTAAATCCTTGCGCGGGATTCCCTGGCCCATGTCGATCACGTCCAGCCGGCAACTGCGGAGGTCGCGCTGAAGCCGGAGGCGGATCGTCGAGCCCCGGGGCGAGTAGCGCGCCGCGTTCTCAATCAGGTTGGCGAGAACCATGCGCATCGCCTCGCGGTCCATCTCGACGCGCGCGTCCCCTCCCCTTTCAAACACCACCTTGTGGCCGTCCTTTTCGAAAAGATGGCGATCTTGTTCCAAGACCGCCTCTACGAAGTGGCGCATGCTCGCGGGCTCGAGCGTATAACGTCCGTGCCGCCGCTCGATGCGAGCAGCTCCGAGGATACGGTCGATGAGCAATGTGAGCCGCTCCGTGTCGTCCAGCATCATTCCCATGAACTCCCGGTGTTTTTCTGCAGGCAAGTCGCGCAACATGATCGTCTCGAGAGCGAGCTGGATGGAAGCCACAGGAGATTTTAACTCGTGAGTCACATTCGCAACGAAAGCCCGCTGCATTGCGTTCAGATGGTGCTGTTTGTTCCAGTAGATGAAAATGATCGTGGCGCCCGCCAGAATCAGCGCAAGCAGGATTCCCCCCTCCACCAGAGGAAGCCAGCCTGGACCCTCCACTTCCACCTGGGCTCGAAGCTTCGCGGCCATTTCGCGGAGCTGTGCATGCTTTTCCAGGTACCAACGGATCCACACGATCATCAGGAGAATCCATAGGACCTGGATTGACAGGAAGACGGTAACGGGGTGATAAAGCCAGCCGGTCTTGCTCTTCAGAGTCTTGGCCATGTGGAGATATTCTACCGCAAAGCAGGGCCTGGACTCGAAGCCACAAAGAATCCATGATCCTTCGGCTTACCACTGCGAATGAAAATGGCCGTGGGGGCGCCCAATTGTAAGGGCGGCCCCGTGCGGCGCCCGAACTTCCCACGCAGGGGCGCCCTTACGGATTGCAAGGGGAGCCGGAATTTTCATAGGAGAATCAATCTGAAGTGTGAGTCACTAAGTCCACTTGGTGGACACAAAGTTCACAAATTTGCATCAGGTCGTGGCACGGGCGTCCCGCGCGTGAATGACTGGGCGATAGCTTTGTGGCAAAAACCCAAAACTGCCTGAGTGAGAAGGGCTCGTTTCGCGAACTTGGTCTTTAGATTTCGATATGGTTTCGGTTTCGAGTTTCGAATTTCGAAATTTGCATTCATTAGTGGGAGAAGACAGGGGGGACGGCTGAAGCCGTGCCGTTACGGTACATCAAAAGCCAGGGCTTTGGCCACTGAGGCTTTCCGCGGAACATTGTTTAGAGCCGAGAGCTGGCCCTTAGAGGATGAGGCCTCTCGAAGCGTGCATCTTTCTCGAGACGCGACTGAAGTTGTGCCCTCCCGGTTTTCATTGACGGTGGTGGGCCGGATGGATCATGGAAACTCCGTGGTGTGGATTCTCCCGCAAGGCGCGCTCCTTAACTGGAGAAGGGGTGAAAGAATCATGCAGGGTTCGCTCGGAGTCAAGCTTGCAGCCTGAAGGCTGAGACCCAAACGAATCATGGACCATTCAAGCGACCTTTGAATGCGGGTCCATAGGAGCGCGAGGGGTCATAGAGAAATCTCTTGCACCGGAGACGCCGCGAACCGAGAGACCCCGCATATGCCTGCGTTGCTTGACCAGGTTGGACATTTCTCGCCTTGCGCTCAAGAATGAGTCAAACGTCTTGCCGTTAAACCGGTATTGGTTTTCCGTTACCTTTTGGATTTGGCCGACGATCTTCATGACCTCCCTCCTTTCCACCGAATGATAAAGCAATATCCATGCCTTTCTGGCGAAGTAGGGCCTTGTCTTTTCGTAAGAGATTGATGCAGAGGAAGTTAACCAGGGTCGCGCCCTGTTTCCCGTGGATGCAGGGCCAGGTGTGATCTATCCGATTTGATTCCCTTTAGTGAGGAACTGATTTCCCTCAGGTTTGGAGTACAGCCTTCAGTCTGCGCTGAGTCTGAGCAGGCTAAAGCCTGAACTCCATGCCTGGTTCGGAGTTCAGTCCACATCTCGTAGGTGCGTGGCCGCCCGCGCACAGGTTTGGAGTACAGCCTTCAGGCTGCGCTGACAGGTTTGGAGTACAGCCTTCAGGCTGTACTGAGTCTGAGCAGGCTAAAGCCTGAACTCCATGCCTGGTTCGGAGTTCAGGTCACAGTTCATCTGGCGCTAAGACAAGAGCTCGAGGAGATCGGCCCCGAACTGGCGGACGCGCCAGCGGCGCATCCCTTCTATCTTTTCCAGGGATTCGAGGTCGCGCGGAGGGGACTGGGCGATGATCTCCAACAAGGTCCCCGCAAAGACCACACCCACATGAAGTCCAAGTTCCTGCGCTTTGACCTGCCGCCACGACTTGAGACGCTCAAGGCGTTCTCTCGCTTCATGAGAAGGGGGTTTCCACGACGCGCGCGGCCGAAGCATGAGAAAAGAAGGGTCTTCCGATAACGCTTCCTGTATCGTCTGGCAGATCTCCTTCCCGAACCTGTTGGCCACGCGAGGAGAGATTCCTCGGCGGCCGTGCAGGGCGTGCGGGGATTCGGGCGGCCTGCGCGCAAGGTCGAGGAGAACCGAGCTTTGCAGGATCTTGAAGGGAGGGAGATCCATCTCGCGCGCGTAACGCTCTCTCAGCAAGTAAAGGGCGCGCAATACCGCCAGCCTGGACACCGAAAGCTCCCGGCTTCCTTTGATCCTACGGAACCCCTCGGTATCGAATTCCTTGGCCGCAATTTCTGTCGCCGCTGCAATCTCAAATTCTTCGCGGGCCCACTCCAGCCGGCCTTTCTCCCGCAGTTGCTGCTCCAGGAGGTCGCGGAGCGCCAGAAGATAGTGGGTGTCCATCGCGGCATATTGCAGATGCTCGGAACTTAGCGGACGCCGTGACCAGTCCTCGCGCTGAAACCGCTTCGAGTGCGCCACGCCCAAAAGGCTTTCCAGCAGGGCGCTGAGCCCCAACTGCGGATATCCGAGCAACTGGGCGGCCACATGAGTGTCAAAGATGCTGGCAAACGAAAAACCATAGTCCCGGCGCAGACAAAGGATATCGTAACTGGCTGCATGGAAAACTTTTTCCATTTCGGGATCCGCCATGACGGGAGCCAGCGGCGAGAGGTCCTGGAGAGCCAGGGGGTCCAGGACATACGTAATGGAATCGGTGGAGATCTGAATCAGGCAGACCTTTTCGAAATAGTGATACAGGCTGTCGGCTTCTATATCCACGGCGATGCGCCGCACCGAGCTTAGCTCATCAACGAGTTTCTGAAGAGTTGCGCGAGTGGCGATCCAGGTATAGGGAGTGTCTTTCTTGGTAGCGTCCGAAAGATGCATGACTCGTCTGAGGTTATCAAAAGACCCATTGGTCCGGGTAGTACAAAGTCAGATGCGGAAAGCGAAATCAGATCTGAGACCTCAGACCTCGGTTACGTTTGGCACAATGGTCTGAGGTCGAGGTCTGACCCCTGAGGTCTGAGGTCTGATCTTAAGCCCACACCTCACGGGCAGTCTGAACGACGAGGCGAAGCTTCTGCTTCTGGTCTTCAATGGAGATTCGGTTGCCCAGGATGGAGCTGGAGAAACCACACTGGGGGCTCACGGCCAATCGCTCGAGCGCAACAAAACGTGCGGCTTCACGGATGCGCGCGGCGAGCTCCTCCGCGGTTTCCAGCCGCGGCGATTTGGTGGTCACCAGGCCCAGCACTACCGTCTTGTCCTCCGGGACTTCCCGCAGCGGTTCAAAAGATCCCGAGCGGCTGTCGTCGTATTCGAGGAGCAGCCGCTGCGCGCGGATCCCCTGAAACAGAGGTCTGGCGATCAGATCGTATCCTCCCGCGGCCAGCCAACGGCTGTCCTGATTACCGCGTCAGAGATGAAATCCGGTAGTGACACCTGCCGGGTGTCCGATGACGGCATTGTCCATTTCGATTCCCTGGTGCAGCCAGTCCTCCAGACTCCATCCCCGTGATTCGTAGAAGGCGCGGGTCTTGGGGTCGAGCAAAAGCGCATAGTGCGGGGCATCAAGCTGGATATACGTGGCTCCCAGGCGGACCAATTCACGCACTTCATCGTGCAGGATATCGACGACGTCCGCGAGGAAACCGGAGAGTTTGGGATAGGCACCCGCTGAGATCTTCGGCGACCAGAAATTTGCCCAGAGGCTCGGGCTGGGCAGGGTTATCTTTGGCGTTCGCGCGGTCCTCGCGCGGAGATACACAAATTCTTCAGTCGAGAGATGACGTCTGCGCTTCAGCTTGCTCGTGACTCCGAGGGCCGCGGGACGCTTCTTCTTCCACGCGCCAACGGTTAGGTCGCCGTGCCATTCTCCCCAAAGGAAAGCAGCGAGATCGTAGCTGCCGAAGCCTTCTACAGCTTCCGTCATCTGACTCTGAAAAGACAGGCGGCGCATCTCGCCGTCTGTAACGATCTCGAGACCTGCTTGTTCCTGGAGGGTTACCGCCGCATTCACCGCACGGTCTTCGACCTTCTTGAATTCCGGAAAAGCGAGGCGCCCTTCTGCGAGCTCCGTTCGAGCCCGGAGAAGCCATGGCGGGCGGAGCAGACTGCCCACGACATCCGCGTGCGCCGCAATCATGCCGCCATTATAGTCACAACCGCCGATGTTCACCACAGACGTCGCGGAGATTGACGGATCGGCATAGCCGCAACCAAAAGTGAAAAACTACAGTCTGCTTTGGAGTGCGGCAGCTTGCTGCCGCCTTGGTGCGAATGGAAAATGTTCGGCCATTCAAGGCGCAAGCAAGCTTGCGCACTCCAAAAAAGACTAAGAATCTTGTCAAAAAAACAAAACTTCACAACGGTGTCTATGGAGTAATCCTGCGTGAAATCTCCGTGCCCTGCGTGTCTCCGTGGTGAGAAGAGGTCAGTGGAATTTCTGTTGCGAAATGGTTATTGTAGGCGCCATGCGAATAACAATTCTTTCCATAGCCTTTGTGCTGGCTCTCAACCATGCTGCGCGAACGACGGCGAGAGAGGAACTCTGGAAGGCCGGCCTGGCCTCAGTCGATATAACTCCGACAGAGCCCATCTGGCTTGCCGGCTATGCTGCCCGGACGCACCCGTCGGAAGGGGCGGTGCATCCCATCTACGCCAAGGCGCTGGCGCTCGAGGATTCCCGCAAAAACAGGCTGGTGATCGTCACCAGCGACCTGCTCGGGTTTACGCGCGCCCTGTCCGAGCCGATTGCCCGCAAGCTCGAGCAGCGCTTCAAGCTGCGCCGCGATCAGGTTCTGTTCACTTCATCTCACACGCATACCGCGCCTGTGGTGCGAGAATACATGGTCTTCGCTTATGGGCTGACACCCGAACAGGAGGCCGCAGTCGAGCGCTACAGCCGCATGCTCGAAGACAGAGTCGTCGAAGTCGTCCGCGGGGCGCTGAAAGACATGGCGCCGGCGCGACTTTCCTTCGGGCGCGGCGAGGCCGGTTTCGGCGTCAACCGCCGCGTGGCGGGTTCCAAAGGATATGTCATTGACGTGAATGATGCAGGTCCCGTGGATCATGAAGTGCCGGTGCTGCGCATTGAAGGAAAAGGAGGCCGGCTCCGGGGCGTGATTTTCAGCTATGCCTGCCACAACACCACACTGACGGGCGAGTTCTACCAGGTCAGCGGCGACTATGCGGGCTTTGCGCAGGTGGCGTTTGAAAAGAAGCATCCCGGAAGCCGCGCCCTCTTCGTCCTCGGCTGCGCCGGCGACACCAATCCTTATCCGCGCAGCGAGCTGAAGCATGCGGAAGCCCACGGCGTCGAGTTGGCGGAAGCAGTGGAAAAAGTCTTGCAGGGTCCCATGAGTCCGGTTTCGGGCGATCTCCGTACAGCCCTGGAATACACCATGCTCTCATTTGCCCCTCCTCCGGCGAAGGAAGAGCTGGAAGCCCGCCTCCAAGAGAAGGATCGGGGACGCCAGCGCCACGCGCGGCGCATGCTGGACATGCTCCAGCGCGATGGCCGTCTTCCCGCGCAGTATCCGTATCCGGTGCACGCGGCCCAGTTCGGCAAGTCTCTTACGCTTGTGGCGCTCGGCGGCGAAGTTGTGGTGGATTACTCGCTTCGGCTAAAGAAAGAGCTTTCCGGGAACCCGCTGCTGTTGATGGCGTATGCCAATGACGTGATGGCGTATATTCCTTCACTGCGCGTGTTAAAGGAAGGGGGCTACGAAGGGGGTGGCTCCATGATCTTCTACGGGCGACCCGGGCCCTGGGCGGAGGACGTGGAAGAGCTCGTCGTCAAGAAGGTGCACGAGGTGGTCCGGAAATTGACAATGACAAATGACAAATGACAAATGAAGGATGACCAATTTGTGGATTCGTTCCGCACGTGCAATTTGTCATTTTTCATTTGCCATTGGTCATTTGTCATTTGCCAAGTCTTTCTCTGAGGCCTCGTGACTGCTCTACAATGTCCTTAACGCCAGGGAGCCGCCGTCAAGAGGGTTTAAAACGCAGGACCAGGGCCGCGCCGAACGCGGCGAGGGCGAGACCCACATAGAACCAGATTTCGGGCGCCGATTTGGGGCGGTGCCAGGCCATGCTCACGAACGCGCTGATGATCGGGGCGCCGGCAAATACCAGCGGAGGTACAAAAGCCGGCGTTCCGCCGTACTTGAGCGCGAGTATGATACACAGGGCTCCGGCCGCGCCAAGCACTCCCGCCGCGAACCCGAAAGCAATCCCGCGCGCGTTGAATTGCATAGGCTCCAGGCCGGCGGCCAGCAGCGCGATTGGAACCAGGACCGCCGTCAGGAAATACGCAATGCCGACGCAGAGAAAGGCTCGCAAAGAACCTTTGCTCAGCAGGGTTTGCCCTTCGTGCAAGACCGGCACGTAGGCGCCCCAGGAAAGCACGGCGCCGGCAACAAACACCAGCCACAGTTGATCCTTCATCCGGTTCTCCTTCCGCTTAGCGGTTCTTCGCGTCTTTGCGTCTTTGCGGTGGATGCGACGTACCCTTTCTCACCGCAAGACGCGAAGGCGCAAAACGTCTGCCGGAATCAAAGGCATTTCCGTTACGAGGCGCTGCGAAAGGGATCCTGTTCCACCAAAGGGCGAAGTCCCCAGTGACCCAGCGCCGCCGCTATCGAAGTGACTTCTTCCGGGACTGCATGGACGCGTGATGTTTCACCGAGAGCCCGGAATGCCCGCGCGTACAACGACTGAAGCGAAGCCTTGCCACCCAGGAGGATGGGTGTCGGCGCGGGAAAGCGCTTCAGAATGGAGTGAACCTCCGTCCCGATCACGAGTCCACTGAGGTAAAGCGTGTTGACATCCCTGGGCAGGCCCTTCAAGACGACGTTAGTGCGAACGGTAAACAGCGAGTCCAGCAGGCCTTCGCTTGCGGCGCGCCGCGCTCCCGTGTCAAAAAACTCCAGCTCGGCCTCGCCGGCATTCGGTTCCGGTTGAACCGAGTGTTTGAGAATGCTGTTCTGCAGGAGGACGTCGAAGAGCTCGCCTGTCAGATAGGTTCGGAAGTTCAGAATGGTCTTGTCCAGGATTTCGATGACCTTGCTGTGCGTTCCCGGCAAGACCGCCACGCAGGAACTGACCCACTTTCTCAGAGTGGGTTCCCGGAGGATCCCGATGAGCTCGGTCTCCTCGCCCCGCAGCACGTCTTCCTTGGATCTCACTCCGGAGATAAAGACCAGCTCGTGAGTTCCGTAGACGCGCTGCAACAGAGTATACGCCAGGACCGCCCGCGTTCCTTCGAGAGGGTACGGAAGATCTGCATAAGGAAGCTCTTTCCAGCCCAGTGTGGATGTGATCATCCCCGAGAGATAGACGGGAAACGGTTCGCGCGAGAGTTTCGCGGCGCGGAAGAGGCGGTCCAGCTCCAGGATCAGATAATCCTGAAACTCGTCGGCATCCCCGGCTGGGAAGGTGAGAATCCCGCGGGGGCTGCAGCGCTCTGCGACGATGGTGGGAGAGTCTTTGCCCTGTAGCAAGCGGAGGCGAAAAGCGGAGGTCCCCCAGTCGCAACTGATCAGAAACGAGTTGTCGATCATGCGTCCGTAATCCCGTTGGGAGTTCAGCAAGGAAAGCTTGAACGCCGAACCACGGGTTTGGAGTTCAGCCTTCAGGCTGCAAGGAAACCTTGAACTCCGAACGAAGGAGAAATTGTATCATGAGGCCTGGGGGCCGAAGAAATTTCAGCTGACCCCCGGGTGCGATTAAAAGTTCGACTCAATTTCTGCCGCGGATACGCGCAAGAGACGGACAAATAACGAGTCCGACATGGAGTGCGGCGACTTGTCGCCGCTTTTCCTTTTGGCGCCGGGGCCATAGCGGCGACAACTCGCCGCACTCCAAAAGAGCCGTGATTGCTCATCTGCATCTCATCAAAGGGGCGCCTGAAGCGAGTGGCACTTCTAATTACACCCCTGACCCGGTTCCTGGCCCCGGACAAGCGGAGAGATGAATGGTACAAAACGAGATTTGCTTCATGCCTGCCACCGAACTGGCGGAGCGGTTGCGCAGCCGAAGGCTGAGCGCATCGGAGGTAGTGCAGGCGTTTCTAGAGCGGATCCGTCGAGTGAATCCGTCCCTCAATGCCTACGTCACCTTGGACGAGGAAAGAGCCCTTCGGGAAGCTCGCGCCGCAGACGAGAGACTTTTTCACGCCGCGCGCCCCGAGCCGCTGCATGGAGTGCCGTTTTCGGTAAAGGACGTCGTGTTTACCGCCGGGCTGCGCACAACGGCAGGGTCCCGCATCTACGAGCGCTACGTTCCGGAAAAGGATGCCATCGCGGTCGCGCGGCTCCGGGCCGCCGGCGCCATTTTGCTGGGGAAAACCAACACCCCGGAATTCGGTTACAAGGCGACCACCGAAAACCCTCTCTTCGGTCCGACGTGCAATCCCTGGGACATGACGCGTACCGCCGGAGGGTCAAGCGGAGGCGCCGCGGCCGCCACGGCCGCAGGCCTGTCGCCGCTTTCTGTCGGCACGGACGGAGGGGGCTCCATTCGTATTCCCGCGAGTTTCTGCGGCGTCTTCGGGCTGAAGCCCACCTTTGGCCGTGTCCCTGTGCTTCCGGGATTCGGCGGTTGGAGAACTCTCTCTCACACCGGTCCGATCGCTCGAACGGTGCGCGATGCCGCTCTGATGTTCGACGTGATGGCCGGACCCCACGAAATCGATCGCGTTTCGCTGCCGGAGAGCCCCACGAGTTGTCTGTCCGAGCTGGAACACCCGAGAAAGAACCTGCGGCTGGGGTACAGCGCGGATCTGGGTTTTGCCACCGTGGAGCATGAGGTCGCCGCCGTTGTGGAGGCCGTGCTGCCCGTATTTGAAGAGATCGGGCACAGCGTGGAGAAAACGGAGATCGCTCTCGGCGCCGCGAAGAAGAGTTTTGAAACCATCGTCCTCGTCGAGAACGCCGGAGCGAACGGCAAGTATCTCGAAGAGCATCGCGCGTTGATGGACGAAGGCCTGGTGAAATTCATCGAAGCGGGCCTGGAATGTCGCGCTGTGGACTACACGGCGGCAACGCGGGTACGAGACGATCTGGCGGCAAAGCTGGCGGCCTTTTTCGCCGATCACGACCTTCTCCTGACTCCCACGGTGGCCGTAGCTCCGTTTCCCATTGGGCAGGCGCCGCGCGAAATGGGGGGTGTGAAGATGGAACCCGTCGACTGGATTCCGTTCACCTATGCCTTCAATCTCACGGGAAATCCCGCGGCGAGCGTGCCGTGTGGCACAACAGCCGTCGGGCTTCCTGTGGGATTGCAGGTAGTTGGCCCGCGCCATGCCGATGCTTTGGTATTGAACTTGTGCGCGCAGCTTGAAGAAGCCCGCCCCTGGGCGCACCATCGCCCCGTTTCAAATGACCAATGACAAATGACCAATGACAAATAGAAGTCAGTAGTCCGGACAACGAACTGCGATTTGTCATTTTTCATTGGTCATTGGTCATTTTCTTCCTCGCGTCTCTGCGGTGAGATTCCTTTGGTTGCGGCTTTGCTGCTCCGTGTTCATCTGTGTTTATCTGTGGCTTCATTTTGTGCAGCTTACGGCCTCCTCCTGTGCCATCTGACGACGGGCAGACCGCGGTGTCAGAACTCCAGCTTGACCCCGAGCCGCATGCTAAATGGCGTGTAGAATGAAGCCGGTTGACCGAAGTCCGGATTCAGCTGCCCCGCCGTGCTCTCGCGGTTTTGATTCGGAAGCCGGACCCTCTGATTGTTGGTGACGTTGAAGAAGTCGGCGATCAAGTTCAGCTTCAACCGCTCGGCGAGGCTCCAGGGGTAATTCACATGAAGGTCCAGACCGGTATAGAACGCCGTGCGTCCCAGCTTGCCGCGGCCGCCGACCGGAATCTCTCCCGCATTGAGGTAGACCGGATGAGCCAGGAATTCGCTGATCGGCACGCCCGACTGCATGTGAAGTCCGCCGCCAAGGTTGAGCCCCCGGACCCTCCTCCCCAGCGCACTCTCGCCGAAGGCATAGCTCCCGTAAATGTTGACAATGTGCCTGCGGTCTGTGTTGAGCGGGCCGACGGCGAACTGGTCCCCAAGCAGCCCGAAATCGCCGCCAGTGAAATCGAAGAGCGAGCTGATGGCCGGGTCGGTCTGGCCATTGTCGTTGCGGAAGTGGCCCTCGAAGTTCCCCTGTAGTTTCGCGATGCGCCAGTTGGAAATGAGCTGCCAGTTTTTGGCAAAGCGCTTGTTCAGCTCGATCTCCACGGCCCGGTAGTTGTGCACCGCATCGGGGAAGCCGTCCGGAACGCCGTCGGCTCCGGGGTCGCCGGCCGGTTTCCCGTTCTTGCCCAGCGTCGCATAGCAGACCATACCGAGAGACTTGCCCGTGTGGTCAAAGACCTCGGTAGCCAGACCCGGGTTACACTGGGAAGGGAGCGGAGCGCCCACCGCGTACTTAAAGGCGATCGGATTGACCGCCGCGTCCAACGTCGAGCTGATGTTACCGATAAAGTAAGTTTGCCCGAAGAACGCTGCCCCTTCCGGGGAAACCACCGCGGCATCTTCAACAATGCGTTCCAGCCTGCGGTCGATATAGCGCACCGAGACCACTAAATTGCCCGGCAACTGCTGCTCGAATCCGACCAGGTGCTCCTGCGCGTAGCCGAGCTTGGTGCCTGGAAGGATGAAATTGACCGGGTCCTGGGCCGACACGGTGGGCGCTCCGCCGGTGCCTCCGGTGGCGCCGCTCAACAGATGCGCCGCGTCGAGAACCGGGGTCACGGTGCCGAACTGATTTATGACCGCGCGCCGGTTGGGCGCGTCCCCCGTGAACTGAGGCGCGAAACGGGCGCCGGTGAAATCCTTTTCCGACGAGAGCGAGCGCTCGCCCAGATCCAGTGGAATATACTCGTGGAAGCGGCCAAAGTTGTAGTAAACCTTGGTCCTGCCCCGCCCGAGCGGGTCGATGGTGACGCCAAAGCGCGGCGACCAGTTGCCCGTGAACACATAGCTGATCCGGCTGCCGCTGGGGCCGGGACTGCCTATCAGGCGCTCCTGTTCCCAGCGATAACCCAGGAGAGCGGTGACAAACCGGTTCAGACGCCAGGTATCCTGAGCGTAGGCCGCGTGATAATCCGACTCCGTATCGAAAGACGGCACCCCGAATTCACCGCGGTCCTGCCGCAGATAAGCTCTCGTCTCGCTTCCGTCCGGAAGGGTGACCAGGGGACACA
>QHZE01000320.1:13897-27405 GCA_003225335.1 Acidobacteriota bacterium | reverse complement strand
ATCTACCTGCAGGCTGATGCGCGGGGCCGATTCGCTGCGTTTGGCCGCCGTTGCGATGATCGTGACGTCCGGGACGCGCCCGACAGGCGCATGCTCTGAAGCCCGCAAGGTCAACCGCGCCACTCGCCCCTGATCCACCATCTCCACTTTCTCTAGAGTAATCCCCTCCGGCAGATTTTCCAGCGAAAATTCCGGATCTGCGTCAAACCCCTTGCTGCGCGCGATCTTCACTCCGAACTCTGCCCTCCCGCCCCGCACCAGGAAAATTTCCGATGCCGCCGGCTCAAGCGAAAACAGAGCCGGTTCCACGACAGAGATCCAGGCGTCCGTCGACCGATACGGAGAAAATCCTGGGCCTCCCGCCACAATACGCGCCGCCGGAACGGAGGCAACCCGGCAACGCTCCTTTCCGTCCACAACTCCTCTCCCCTCCACATTCACCACCGTAGCGGTCAGAGGCGCTTGGGGCGCGGCCTCCGGCTCCAGCCTGCCTGAGGTCTCCTCTGCTTTAATGGTCAACGGCTTTGCCTGGACTCCTTCCGGCAGGCGCGCAATTCCAACAACAATGTCTCCTTTGTAGCCTTCCCGGCGCTGTACGTTTACCGTCCAGGCGGCCTTGTCTCCACGGGGCACGACAAGTTTCTCGACGGCGACGCTGAGGGAGAAATCAGGGCTCCGGCGCCGCGCGGTGAGCGCGTAGACGTAGTCCGCGCCGCCGCGGCGCTGCAGGCTGTAGATCCTGATAAAGTATTTTCCTGGATCCTTGAAAGTGTATTCGAGCTTTGGGTCCCAATCCAGCGCGCCTTCGCCCGATTTGGCGTCGTCATTGGCGCTCAGCATCTTCCCGCCGGCATCCGTCAACACCAGACGCGCATCGAGGCGCGAACCCAGCTTCTCGGCGTCCACGTCGAATACGAGGCTCTCATTTGCCTGAGCATCGAAACTGTAGACATCCTCGTCGGCGTTGCTCTGAATTCTGCCGTTGACCGTCATAGGGATTTCAAGGGGTTCTGCGGTGGAGACGTCATCATTCGGCTCTTTTTCCGCCCGCGTCGGATACTCGCCCACCCTCAGCATCAAAGGCGCCGCCGCGCCGGAAGGATGCAGCAGCCCGAGTGGGTACATCCCGGGCGCCGTGTCCCGGTCTACCTTCCCAAATAGCCGCAAGATGGCGGCGCCGCCGTTCTGCTGCGAATCGCGCGCGGTCTCGAGGGAACTTCCTGCAAGAGCCCACGTTCCGCCGGAACCCAGGAACTCGCCGCGCACCTCGATGTTGACGGGATCGCCCGAGCGCGCATAGGGCGGCCAGGCCGAAAGCAGAATGGGGAGATCCCCTATCGCCAGTTGATACACCAGGTGCGTGCTCGACTGGCCGCCGGCCGGCATGCGGGTGAGCATGACGGCGGCGAGATAGTCCCCGTCTTTCGAGCAGGTGAACTCGATGCAGGGGTCCCAGATGAATCTCCCCTCGTCCTGCCTGATCGCGCGGCCGTCAGGCGTCAGGAGCGCCAGCGAAAGATCGGCGCTCGACCAGTTGCGCGCAGCCAGAAGGTTGAGATTAAGGCGCTGCCCTGCCTTCAGATTTATCCGGAAAAGGTCCACGTCGCGCGGCGTGGCGAGGCGGCCGCTGACCATGGCAGGCCACTGTACAGGCTGGGGGGATTCCAGATCGTTGTTAGGCTCTTTCTCCTGGATTGAAGCCCATCGGCTTACGCGAAAGAGCAAGAGGTTGGACGCCCCGCGCGGAGTGATGAGACGAAAGTATCGCGGGCCCGGATCGGCACGGGCGGGAACCTGGATCTGCAACTCGACACGCGTAAAACTCGACCTCTGAACCCGCGCCGAAAAAGCCGTATCACTGAAAACCACACGCAGCGCTCCGTCGAGGAACTCTCCCCGCACTTCGACATCGGTGAGTGTGCCGGGCTCTGCTCCCATCGGAAAAACAGAGACGATTTGCGGGAAGCGCTGCACGGGAACCGTGGGCGTTCCGTCTTCGTGCTGCGACGTATGCAGGAACGCGGGGACAAGGCCCATCATAAGAAGCAAACATGCCACACCAAACCTCAGGGGCATCTTTAATGACACCTCCGATCTGAAGCGCTGGGTTGGGATTTTATCACACTCCCCGCCTTTGTTCGGAGTTCAGGCTCTAGCCTGCGATGACTGCGCTGAACTGCGCAGACCATACGATAGGCCCACTCTTCTCAAAGCCATCACGAGCCCGGCGAGTTGCGGGAAGCCAAGCTCGAGAAGAATCCACGCACCTTGTTCACCACGGAGACACAGGTCGTGAGAAAAAATCGTAGCGCCGGCGTCTCGCCGGCATCTGAGCCTCGACAACTCCTTTTGGGTCAACACGACCTTTGCCGGCTGGAAGCCGGCGATACATTTTTTCTCACGACCACAGAGTACACGAAGGTGCACGGAGAACTCTGATGCCTCTGTGAAACCTCCGTGCCCTCCGTGTCCCGGTGGTGAAACAGCAATCCGCAATCCGAAATCCGCAATCCGCAATCGATAAGTGTGGCGGGAGCCCCCTCATACGAATTAGAATGCCTGGCAGGAGCGCCTTAGAATGCTGTTATGGTGGAAATTGGAGCAGCTCAGGTCCATCAGTTGGAGAGTCCGGTCTCGTGCCGCGGAAAAATTGGGTGCCTCCCGAGACCCGCGCGCCGTAGTCGCGCTGGTCAAGGCGCTCAAGGACAAAGACCCCAACGTTCGCGCCGCAGTTGCCGGAGCGCTAGGGCAGATAGGAGATCCCAAAGCGGCGGCTCCCCTGGTCGGAGCCCTGAAAGACCACGATCACAGCGTCCGCCATGCGGTGGTCCAGGCGCTCGGCACGGTCCGCGACGAAAAGGTGGACGAAAAGGTGATCGAGTGCCTGCTCCCCCTGCTCAAGGATTCCGACAGCACCATGCGGTCGGCAGCCGCAAGAAGCCTCGAGACCGTGGGAGGAGATCGCCTGAGCGACAGGCATCGAGCGGCGATTGCGGTCGTCCGCATGAAGTGGGACGAGGCGGCGAGTATCGGCTTGCCCGCGGTCGATCCCTTACTGGGGGCCCTTTCGGATCCGAAGAGCCAGGTGCGTGTCGCAGCAGTCAATGCTTTGGTAAAAATCGGCGACGAACGCGCCATCCCGCCGCTGATTGACATGCTCAAGGAGTCAGACGCTCACGTTCAGGAAACTGCGGCATCAGCTCTTGCATCCATTGGTGACGCCAGAGCCGTCATGCCTCTGGTCGCGCTCGCCGGGGAGGGTTCCGTGGTCACCGCGGCTGTCAAAGCGCTGGATCGTTTGTTGGAACGCATCGTTCAGGCCGTTCCGGACGCGGATCTGATCAAGATAGCGGCTCTTCAGGGCCCGGCTCCACAAGGACCCGGCGAGGCGCAGAAACGCTCGAACGCGCAGGCCGGCGCAACAGCAGCCACTCAGCCGCCGGATTTCTCGCGCGTTTCGGGGCTGGCCCGGACGGAATTGAGCCGCCGCGGCCTCCCCGTGGGCCCGCCTCCCTCCGCATCCCGTTAGCGATTCTTCGCGTCTAAAGGCTGAGTCTAATCCCGTGCCACGGGCGTCCCGCCCGTGAGAAACGAGGATCTGACCTGGGGTCCGGGACGGCCATGCCTCGCCTCGCCGGTGAATGCCTCGGCGGTATGAGCCTCGCTCACTATCTACAGACAGCGAGCCTCATACCGCCCAGTCAGTCGCGGGCGGGACGCCCGCGCCACGATGGCTTCGCGGCATGATCGTCCCGGCCATGATACAAAACTTGACCGATTTGCGAGCTTTGTCCACCAAGTGGCCCTAGGCGCGGAGGGAGTGAATGATGGTGCGGCGGGCGGCGAGCAAAGCCGGCAGGAGGCCGCCGAGGGCGCCCATCAAGGCGGCGAAGCCAATCCCGGCGGCCAGCATGCCGGGTGTGATCCTGAAAAAGAAAGCCAGCTCGGTAAATGTATTGAAGTTCAGAGTCCCTGTGGAAATCCCGTGAATCGGAAGTGCCAGCGCGCAGCCCACGATCCCTCCCACGATCGCCAGCAAGACCGACTCCACAAGGAAAGACAGCAGCACTTCAAACCGGCGGAATCCCAATACCCTGAGAGTCCCGATCTCCCGCACGCGATAGGCCACCGAAGCGTACATCGCGTTCATGGCCGCAAAGCAGGCGCCTATGGACATGATCACAGCGATGAAAGAGCCAAGGATCTTGACGGGCATGGACGCGCGCGTCTGATCCCGGAAGTACTCCGTCTCGCTGCGCGCCTGCAGATGAAGCCGGCGATCGTCGGTGATTCGTTGTATCAGCGACTGCGCCGCAATCGAGTCCGCCGCCCGCAAGAGGACCGATGAAAAGTGAGGACGCTTGAATTCGTCCGCCACCGCATTGACGTCGGCCCAGATTTCGGAATCATAGGCGCTGCGCGAGCCATCGAAAATACCAACCACATACCAGGGCCTGCCGCCATCCAAACGGAGGGGCTGGCCCAGTTCGAAGGCGAAGCGGCGCGCCAGTGCGCGGCTGCTGATGACTTCTCTCAGACCGGGCTTGAACAGGCGTCCTTCGACCATATGCACCTGCGGCCGCAGACGCAGGCCGGCGCTCGATACTCCGCGCATGAGGACGTGGGCCCGCTCGCCGCCGGAGCGCGGCAGGAAAACGAGGACCTGAGTTTCAGCCGAGACGAGCGGCGCTCCCAGCTCATCTTTCGCTGTGCCCTGCAGATACTTCAGCGTCTGCAGCTTTTCGCGCTCCACGCTGCTGTTGGTTTCCACCTGCGCTCCCTGGCGAATCACAACCAGATTCAGAGGGTGCCCTGTCGCCGTAAAGGCTGCTTCCAGGCCCCGCGCCAGGGCCATGACGGAGACAAACACCGCTACCGTCGCAGACACGCTGAGCACCGCCATCAAGGTGCCCGTACGCCGCACGAGCGCGCTGCGGAGGTTGTATTTGAGAGGAATGGCCATAGTGATTTCGGATTGCCGATTTCGGATTTCGGATTGCGAATGCGAACCGCAATGAATCCCGTAAATCCTGTTAAGCGTCCTCCGATTGTGGATTTCGGATTGCGGATTTCCCCAATCCGAAATCCGCAGTCCGAAATCCGCAATTTATTATCCAAGGTAACGCAACGCGTCGGCAACGCTCAGACGCGATGCCCGGTAGGCGGGCATGCCCGTAGCCACAAGGGCTACGAGGAGAGAAAGCAGGAGTCCCAGCGCAAGGGAATCCGGTTGCACGCGCAAGACCGTAAACCAGCCCCCGGTGGCAGCCTGCAGGTCGATATGGGAATACAACACCCAAGCGCCCACGCAACCGGCAAGCCAGCCGGCCAGGGAGATCAGGATCGATTCCCCGGTCAGCAGCCCGACGATCAGACCGCGGGAGTAGCCCAGGGATTTCAGAAGGCCGAGCTCGGCCGTTCGCTCTCGAATGCTCATGCCCATCGTCGCCGCGGTGACGAGCAAAATGGTGAAAACGACTACCGCGGAGATGCTCCCGACCAGAAACCTGATATTTCCCAGCATGCCGCTGAAGCTGAGCTGAAACTCCTTCTCGCTCTCGGTCTTCGTGGGCGCGCTCGAGTTGCGGGACATGTCGTCCACGGCCTGAATGATTCGTGGCATGTCCTCCCGGCTGCGGGCCAGAATGGTGAACCACCCGGCCTCGCCGGTGCGGCCGGCAAGCTCGTCCAGATAATCCCAGCGAAACATCAGCGCCGCTTCGTCCGGGGGATTAATCGAAGTGAAGCCCCCCACAATCACGAGTTCCAGATCCACAGGATAGTTCGTGCCCATGAGCGTGATGCGGTCGCCGATCTTCCAACCGAAGCGCTGCATCAGGCGCACGCCGGCGATCGCGCCGTTGCGCTGTTTCCGAAAGGCCTCCTTCTGGTCCTCCGGCAACTGAAACTCCGGGAAAACGACGAACGCCTTCTCCGGATCGACCGTGAACTGTCCGAAAAAATTGTTCTGGTCGATGTAGATGCCCCCGAACCAGGTCCCGGGGATCACCTCGCGCACTCCCGGGATTCTCTTGATCCTGTCCAGGTAATAAATGGGGAGCGGGTTGGTGAACGCGACCGCGTGGCGGGTCACAAGGCGCAGATCGCTCTGGGGCGCGGCCGAGACCGCCTGCAATTCAAACAGCACGGTCCGCAGAGTCGTCAGCAAGAAGAGAGACGCGGAAAGGCTGAAAGCCGTTAGGAGAGACCGCCGCTTGTTCCGGAGAGCATTTTTCCAGATCAAACGGGCGAATTTCATGGTTGAATCTTACCATCTACTTCAGCCACAGGGGCACAGAGACCTCCGATTCAGAAAGTGGCGGTCCCTTCTCGAAAGTTTTTTCGAGTCCGGTTTGGCCAAATGCTTTCCCGGCCTCACTGCCGGGGCTACGTACTGCCGGCCTCAAGTGATCCCTTTCCGCGCGCCTGCCAAAGGTCACAGTCTGAATTGGATGGCGCAGAGACAATGAATCACCATCGGCATCTTGCCCAACACAGCCGTGGCCGGCGGGAAAAGGGGTCCACCAGGTCACCTGGACGTTGCGAAGCTCCGCATGATTGGGAGATTCAGCTTTGTCTCGAGAAGCGTCGAGCCATCCTCGCGCGGAACTCGGGCTTGCCTGTGATTCCGAGATTGACGTGATACAGCTTCCCGCCGACGTAGCCGGAATGCGGGTCGTAGCCCGGGGGCATGATCGGAAGTACTTCCGACCGAGCGGCAGAGGTGATGAAGATGTCCGTCAGATCAGGACCCCCAAAGATCAGCGAGGAGGTTTGTTTGGCGGGGACCGCAACCCGTCGCTCCACTGTTCCATCGGGATCATAACGGACCACGCAACCGCCGTACCAATGGGCCGACCAGATGAATCCCTCCGTGTCGACCGTAAGGCCGTCCGGGAGACCTTCTTCCGCGGGCACCTGAACCAGAACGCGCCGGTTTCGGATTTCACCGCTGTCCACGTTGTAATCGTAGAAGTAGATGCGTCTTTCCGCGCTGTCGGTAAAGTAGAGTTTCCGGCAGTCCGGAGAAAACCCCAATCCGTTGGCCAGATGGATTCCTTCGTCCACGATTTGAGCGCGGCCATCGGGATCCACGCGAACGAGATGCCCCAGCGGATACTCCTTTGCGGGATCGTAGTAGTGAGAGCCCGCGAAGAACCGGCCCGCCGGATCGGCAATGCAATCGTTGGTCGAGCATTTGAAGCCATCGACCTCGGCGACAAGCAGTTCGAGATGCTCAAGTCCATCCCAGAGCCAGATCCCTGCGTTATTGGTCACCACGAATCCCCCAGGATCATTGAGCGCAAAGCCGTAAATCTCGAACCCCTCCTTCACCAGCCGATGAGTCTGGGTCGACCAGTCGTAGCGGTAGAACTTGCGGCCGACCGCGTCAGTCCAATACAGCGTCTCACTTCGAGAGTCCCACAAGGGACCTTCGCCGCACAGGTCTCCGTAGTCGGCCACGACGCGGAGTTGTTCTTGGGTCATTGCTTGTTCTCCAGAATGAAACAGATTTGACCGGATTGTGAAGTCGCCGGTGTTCGGATGCTCGGCCTGGCGATGCATCGCTTCGATAGCGATGATTTTCATCAGTGCATCCTGAGGCGCAATGGGCAACGAACAGACATCAGCTCGTCTTACCTCGACCTGCATCGGAAGACTCGCGGGAAAGCAGCAGCCCCGCAGCAATCGCCAGCGACACGCCCAGCCACTGTCTGCCGCTCAGTCGCTCTCCCAGAAAGAGGAACGCCAGCAGCACCGTGAGCAGCGGATAAAGAGCCACCGGCCTCCCGGCGCAGCCAAAGTCCTAACGTCACCAGCAGCAGACCCGGTGTCGACAGCACCTGATTGGCAAGCGGCGAGACCCGCTCCGTCACGATCTTCGACTGAATCCCCCAGACGCCGTAAAAGAACATTCCTGCCAGAGCATACAGCAGCCAGACCGGAATCCAGGAGGCCTTGTCCTTTGAGTTCATCCTGCCGCCTGCTGATGGGTTTTCGGTTCCGAGGTCCATCGGCACATGAAAGTTTCATGCTGCTGGAGAGCCGGAAGTCTGCGATTCAGACAGTGACCCTGCAGCGTCGAGGCGTCCTGTTTCACCACGGAGACACGGAGGGCACGGAGATTTCACAGAGGCATCAGGGTTCTCCATGCGTCTCCGTGCACTCCGCCGAAAATCCTTCGCAACCCGGCAAGGATTTTCGTCTGCATAAACTGCACAAAATGAAACCACAGATGAACACGGATCGGTGTTTTCATCTGTGTTCATCCGTGTTCATCTGTGGTTGCATTCATTCCGGAGTGTCGCCGATTGACAGTCTGAAATCAAGGAGCTAGGATCGTTCAAAATAATCGATTGGAGTTTGGGATCCGTTGAGAGCGCTAACCCGGATGCGATCCATAGGAGGAGCGCATGAGCGGTTTTCCTCGGCTGATTGGAACTGCATTTTTCCTGGTCTTTCTGGCCTGCGGCACGCGGGTCGAGAGGCAACAGTCCGAGCCGGCGCCGGCCCCGTCAATTCAGGAATCGCCGTCGGTGAGGCTGCGCGCGGCTACGCTCGTCAAGTTCCCTGCCAAGGTGGACTGCAACAGTCCGGCCCACTGGGACGGAGACCGGCTGTACCTCTTCAACTCAGCGCCCGAACCCTGGCGGAGCTCAGGGAAGAGCGTGTTTGATCTCGGTCAGGCAGTCCTGACCCGGTACCAAAACAAGGCAAACGGGGGAAGGTGGATCGAGGCCACTTACAAGGACGATGACGGAACGCTGTACGGCTGGTACCACAACGAGCCTCACCCCGTATGTCCGGCTCGCGAAGCTTTGACCGCGCCCCGAATCGGCGCAGCGCTTTCCCACGATAACGGGGCCACGTGGCAAGATCTCGGTTTTGTTCTTGAGGCGCCTGCGGACTCGCTGTTCTGCGAAACCGAGAATCACTACTTTGCCGGTGGCAATGGCGACTTTTGCGTCAACCTGGACTCGCGGAAGGAGTATTTCTACTTCTTCATCGGCACCTATCACAGAGACTCTTCAGAACAGGGTGTGGCGGTGGCTCGCGTGCCCTACACGGAGCGGCAAAACCCCGCAGGTAAGCCGCGGAAGTGGTATCGAGGGCAGTGGAGCGAACCCGGAGCCGGCGGACATGTGACGCCGATCTTCCCTGTCAAGACGGACTGGAACCACAAGGATGCCGATGCCTTCTGGGGTGCGTCCGTTCATTGGAACTCTCATTTAAACCAATATGTCATGCTGCTCAACCGGGCGATCGACAAAGATTGGAAGCAGGAAGGTATTTACATCAGCTTCAACAGCGACCCGGGCGATCCCGGCGGTTGGAGCGCACCCCGAAAGATCCTCGATCGCGAAGAGATTGTGCGGGTCCCCGACATGGGGCCTGGATGGTATCCGCAGGTGGTGGGCATCGACGCCGCGCGCCGCGAGACCGACAAGTTGGCCGGTCGCATCGCGCGGCTG
Organism: Acidobacteriota bacterium; assembly: GCA_003225335.1. GTDB lineage: Bacteria > Acidobacteriota > UBA6911 > UBA6911 > UBA6911 > Gp18-AA60. Next base: position 17,932 of record QHZE01000320.1, on the reverse strand, counting down.
TTCGTCCACGGTCAATCGGTTTGGGAGATCGTTTTTTTCAGACCCGGAGAGCGGGCCGAGTAACGTAAGTTCGGAGTTCAGCCTTCAGGCTGCACTGACTCTGAGCAGGCTAAAGCCTGAACTCCAAACGGGACGCCCGTGCCACGAACGCTGAATCGGTGGTGAAACCTCTTCTCGAGCAGAGACTATGACCAGGTGCGGGTTCGTTGAGGCCATGGCCCTTGCACTGCTATGGCTGATCTCTTTGAACAGCGCCGCGGCCACCCGACAGTCCGATTCTCAGAGAAGCAGCAGCGGCGAGGGCGCCTTTGATGCGGCTCCGTTCGGCACACTCGTCAGCAGGCCCGGCGCCAACGAATATGTCTTGCGCTGGGCTGAACCTCGGAAGATCCGGCGTGTCCTGGTTGAGTTCGGAAGCGGGAGCGCCGTCCCGGCCCCAGACAAGATCCGGCTGCAGTACTGGCACCGCACCTGGGATGGCCGCCCTGACCCTGTGCTCGAAGAAGCCGGGGCCGGCGTTGTTGGTTGGCACAGCATCGACGACTGGACCAACGGAGAATGGAAAGAGGCCGACACCGTTCTGCAAGCCAACGGAAGAACCTGGACATTCACGTTCAATCCGACAGGCAACCGGGAATTCAAGGATCTCGGTAATGCAAGCGTCCGGTATCGCAAGACCCTCAAGGTCCGGTTAGTTTCCCGGGCAGAACTTCCTCCCATCGCAGCCTTTCGAGTGATGACCGATGCCGTGTATCGGCCTCTGTCCGTACGCATTCTTTTCGGTCTGCCTGCCGAGTCGAAGATTCAACCGGTGGCCGATCGCCTTCGTCTCGAAGTGTTCAACGGGCTTTTGGTGAACGCAGAGTCCGCGGGCGCAATGCGGAGCGCACAGGGAGAGAAGCTGCGGTGGAGCCTGCCCGCAAAGGCCGAAGGCGAGATCCGGGCCCAGCTTCTGATCGCGGCCGATCCGACCGGAGCCCCTTATGACCGCACCATTGTAACCGTGCGCTCGGCCTATCGGTCTTTTTCCTTCGCTGCCGACGAAGCGGCTCGCGGCGAACGCATCCTGGTTGATGATCTGGGAGTTCTCGTCGTCCGGGGTGACGACGCCACAACCCTGGATAACTATCGCGCGAGCCGAGCCGAATCGCTTCAGAAGACGGTGTATGAGCGCGTGTTCACCGAGACCGAACAGACTCTGAGCGGAGCCTGGAGCGACATGCCGCTCAAGCATCCGCTCTACTTCGTCCATGGATTGCCCGGGAACCGCAACAGCATGCGCCAGGATCCCGACGGGTCGATCCGCATCGCCGCCGGCGGCCGGTGGTTTCGGGACTTCCCCAGCCCGAGAGACGCAAGCCGGAAGTTGTGGGAGCCCAAGGATCATCAACTGTCCTTTGGTTTTCCCGGACCCGATCGGGAGGGCATGCGAGAGCTCGAAGAGGGATATCTGCCTCTGCTGACCACGCGTTGGCTGAAGGGCGCAGTCTATTACGAGCAGAAGACCATCCTGGACAAACTGGACAGCGACCTGAACATGGTTCGTCTGGACGATCCTACAATCCTCCTGATGAAGGTCCGGGTTGTGAACACCTCCAATTCGGAGGCGCAAACGGCCAACCTGTTTCTCGAGGCGCGAGTCGCTCCGCCGGAGAAGCTGTATGCCGAAGGCAAGCGGATTCTGGCCGATTTTCAAGGACAACCCCGGCTGCGTTACCTGTTGGACACCGGTGGTCGAGGCATCCTGAATAACGAACCGAGAGGCGTCAGCTGGTCGTTGCCGCTCCAACCTGCCGAGTCGCACACGCTTTACTTTTGGATTCCATCCATCACGCTGACCGCCGAAGACGAGATCCAGCGATTGCAATCTCATGACTTGGACCCGGACAGCCGGCGTATCCTCCGTTACTGGCGGGACCTGACTGCCCGCGGAACCCAGATTACGACCCCGGAGCCCTGGCTGAACGACTTCTACAAGGCCCACGTCCGGCACCTGCTGATCAACTGTTTCAAGGAATTCGATTCCGACTTGCTTCACGCTCACGTTGGCACGTTCACTTACGGAGTGTATCCAAACGAATCGGTAATGATGATCAGCGACCTCGACCGCCGCGGCTACCACGATGAGGCGCGCCGCAATCTCAATGCTTTTCTGCGCTACCAGGGCACGACGTCGTTTCTCGGCAACTACCAGAGCAAGGACGGGCTCTTCTACGGGGCAGGAGGTCACGAAACCGGCAACTACAACAAGAGCCACGGCTACGTGATGTGGGCAATGGCTGAACACTGGCGCATGACACAGGACCGGGAGTGGATGCGGGAAGCGGCGCCCAAGCTGATCCGGGCCTGCGAGTGGGTCATCCGGGAGCGACGAGCTACTCAAGTGACTCTTTCCGATGGAAGCCGGCCGATCGAATACGGTTCGCTACCCGCAGGCTCGCTTGAAGATGTCACCGACTTCTGGCATTGGCTGGCCACGAACTCGGCCACTGTTTGGGGCTTCGAGTCCCTGGCGAACGCCCTTGCCGAGTACGGCCACCCGGAGGGACCGCGGCTTCAAAAGGAAGCCCGGGCCTACCGGGAAGACGTGATGCGCGGGTTGAACGAAGCTCGCGTACTCTCGCCCGTGGTGCGCCTGCGCAACGGGACCTATGTCCCCAAATATCCCTCCCATGTCCACCAGAGAGGCCGCAGTCATGGCTGGTTGCGCGAGACTTTGGAGGGCGCGCTGTTCCTGCTGTTTTACCGGCTGATCCCGCCGGACTCGCCAGAGGCCCGTTGGATCCTCAACGACTATGAAGACAACCTCTACATCTCCGAACGGTATGGGTATTCAATCCCTGCATTCGACCGGTTCTGGTTTTCACGCGGGGGATTCTCCATGCAGGCCAACCTGCTGGACAGTCCGCCTCCTTACCTCTACCGGGACGAGATCAAACACTACCTGAGAGCGTTTTTCAACGCGTTTGCCTCGGCCTTTTATCCGGACATCCGTATGTGCAACGAGCACTCTCTGCCCGAGCTCGGCTATCCGAGAGGCGATCACTTCAAGACCTCCGATGAAGCCCAGTCCACCTATTGGCTCCGGCTGATGTTTGTTTCCGAGGAAGGGGAAGATCTCTATCTCGGCCAGGCCATCCCGCGTTATTGGCTGAAGCATGGACAGCGCGTGGCCATTGAACGCGCCCCCAGTCACTTCGGACCGCTGTCGCTCCGAATCGACTCCGAGGTGGACCAGGGACGGATGCGGGCCGTCCTGTCGCCGCCGGAACGAAAGTCACCCAGACGGATTTATCTGCGGTTCCGCCATCCGGAGCAGTGGCCCATCGCCCAGGTGACTCTCAACGGCCGCGACCACACAGATTTCGACAAGGAGAAAGAATGGGTCAGGCTCCCTGGCAACTTGCGCGGAGAGCAGGAAATCGTCGTCAAGTTTCAGGCTGCCCGCTGAGCTGAACGGGCCCGGGCGCTCCTATGAGGTACTAAGGGCTCGCGCAGAAATAAATTCACATTTTGGCGCGAGCGCCGGGCGGGCAGATGCGAGGCGCCGCGACGCACGTGATGTCGGACATCGTCGAGGAGCGGCAACAAAGCCGATACGCGCCCTTGCCGCCGTGCCCCTTCGGGCTGCGGCCCGCAGGCCAGCAGCAAAATGTGAAGTTATTTCTGCGCGAGCCCTAAGCCGAGGATCCTTCGCAAAGTGGCAAGAATTTGCGGTCAAGTGACAAATGACCAATGATGACCAATGACAAATAGAAGTCAGAAGTCCCGACAACGAACTGCCATTTGTCATTTTTCATTGGTCATTGGTCATTTGTCATTTGTCATTTCGCTGATTCGTTCGTCGCGTGCACTCTGTCATTGTTCATTTGCCATCTCTGCGTTGCCGCGGTGAGGTTCGGAGTTCAGGCTTTAGCCTGCTCAGGCGCAAGTGCAGCCTGAAGGCTGAACTCCAAACCTGCCACCAATGAGTTCGCAGGCGCTTGTTTTTTTGGTTGCGGCTATGCCGGTTTGTGAAGATTGCAGCTCTCCTTG
>QHZE01000320.1:0-13865 GCA_003225335.1 Acidobacteriota bacterium | reverse complement strand
AAGAGGACCTAGGGGCGCCCCTGCTTGGGAGGCTCGAGCGGGACACAGGGCCGCCCCTACAAATGGGCAGGCGTCCCTGCGGTCATTTTCATTCGCCGTGGCGGGCCGCAGAATCACTGAAACTTTGTCGAGTAGAAAGCAGGATTGGAAGAAGGAGCAGATCAATATGAAGAGACCAGCCACCAAACCCGGCGGGAGTCCATTTGAACTTTCAGATTTGAAATTTGAGATTTCAAATGAACCGCGAATGTTCGAATCGCCGGGACTCAAAACACTCCTCCTGGCCGCGCTTCTGGCATTTGCTTCTGAGGCTGCGGCTCAGGTCACCAGCGTCATTCAAGGCCACATATCCGATGCTTCGGGTGCCAGCGTGCCGAATGTCACGGTCAAAGCCACCAACGAAAGGACCGGGGTCTCGCGCACGGCCTTCACCGCTGAGGATGGATACTACCGGGTGCCGGACCTGCTGGGCGGCGTGTACCAGGTCCGGATTGAGCACCCGGGATTCAAAGCCATCGAGAAAAGGCGCATCGAAGTCACCGCCCAGTCCGCCACGAATCTGAATTTCGCTCTTGAAGTCGGGGAGATCACGGAAACCGTCAGTGTAGTTGGCGAGGAAGCGCAGGTGGAAACAACCACGGCCCGAATTTCCGAGGTCCTGGGAGAGAACCAGCTCAAGTCACTGCCCACGGCGGGGCGCGGAATTTTCACGCTGACCACCATTACACCCGGCATTACCGGCAAGTCCGAGGGTGGAGGAACTTTCTGCTGTGATGTTTTCTCCAACTACTCGGCCCCGCGCGTGTCTTCCGGGGGCAACGAGAACAAGGCCAACTACCTGCTGGATGGCATCAACCTGCGTTACACGGAAGGCAGCACCTGGGCTGCCGCTTTCTCGCCGAACCCGGACGCGGTCACCGAGGTTCGCATCTCCACCAATCCGACTTCCGCCGAGTTCGGAACCATCAGTGGTCCTCAAGTTCAGATTGCGACGAAGGGCGGGACCAACGCGCTCCATGGCACAGGCCATTTCACGACCCAGCAGGACAATTTCAACGCCGTTCCCTTCGGAAGCCTGCGCCAGGACATCGCGGGTAGCTACACACGGCTGTTTGGCGGCACGGTTGGCGGGCCGATCGTCAAAGAGAGGCTGTTTTTCTTTGGCGCCTACGAGGGCCTCCGCGAGAGCGCAACCAAGAGCTACATCACGCTCACGGAAACCGAGGCGTTCAAGGATTTCGTTGTCCGGACGCGTCCTAATTCGATCGCGGCCAAGTTGTTCACGGAATACCCGCCGTTCCGCTACCCGCGGTCGGGGTTTCTCGATCTGGACGGCGACGGTATTCCCGAGTTCGGGGAGGTGACCGTCGACAAGCCGGCCCGCCGTTCCGGCAAACAGTTTAATGGTCGCATCGATTATCAGTCTGCCAGCGCGCGCGACCGGATTTATGGCAGCTACTGGTTCACCCGTCCGGAATGGGTCAACACCAATGTCCGGGATGCCTTCGATGCCAGCCTGTTCAACAACATCAACTACGTCAGCGTGGTTCACACGCGCGCCTTCTCTCCCAACTCGCTCAACGAAGCCCGGTTTGGACTGACAAAGACCCATTATGAAAACGTCCGCATTGGCGACGTGTATCATATCCCTTACCTCGCCACCGACGATGGGCTTTCGCTCGGTAACGGCCCCTGGTCCAAGGAAGATACGCCGAGCAATGTTCCTGAGTTTGGCGATGTGTTCTCACTCAACCGGGGAAAGCACGCAATCAAATTCGGCGGCACTTACCGCAGATCGACCTGGGATCTGCAGTCGTTTCTCGCGGGCGATAGCCCGGAATATTACTTCTCCAGCATTCTCGACTTCGCGGACGACAATCCCTACCTGGAGATCCGCGGACTCAACGTGGGCACCGGCACTCAGCGTAGCAGCCGGCTGTTCTTCATCCAGAACGAGCTTTCTTTATTCCTTCAGAACACCTGGCAGATCCGTCCCAATCTGACCTTGAATTACGGCCTGCGATGGGATTCGTACTTTAACAACACCCTGGGCAAGGGCCGCAACAACTGGCAGCCGGTCCTCACTTCCGGCCAGGTCACGCCGGCCGGCATTTCGAGCGTGATCAACCAAAAGATCGAGCGCTACTACGAGACCGACAAGAACAATTTCGGGCCCCGCGTCAGCCTGGCCTGGGACCCGAGCGGTCGCGGCAAGGTTTCGGTTCGCGGCGGGTTCGCGGTGCTCTATGATGAGGTCAACACGCAACCCTGGTATGCCGCGGCCGATAACCCGCCGGATGTGGCTCTGGTCTTCGCGGGGAAGGAGCGGGGCATCCCCGTCGTTTACGGGCTCGCGCCTGTGGGCACCAGAAATTTTCCCGCCAACCCGAACCTCAAGGTTCCCACCGTCAACAGCGTCGGCGCCTTCAATGGAACGCGGCCCGGCCTGGGTGCGATCGTTACCGATCTGAAGAACCCGATGATCTTCGACACCACCTTCGGAATTCAGTATGAGCTGGTCAGGGATCTCGTTGTGCACGCCACCTATCGTCACCGGCACACTCGCGACGATCTGTATTCCTTCAATGCCAACCGCTTCACGGGAGATCTGGTGGATGGTGTGTTGAACCAGCTGAACCCGAACTTTGACAACATCACGGTGCTCACGAATCTGGGCAGGCGGGCGTATTACGGGTTCGTGACAGGCGTCTCAAAACGGATGGCCCAGGGTTGGCAGTTGAACGCTTCGTACACCTACAACAACGCGAGAAACAACTTTGCCAACGGACAGGCGGACAACTACGACTCCAGCGCTACGAACGCTTACGACCCGGAGGTGGACTGGGCGCGCGATGACATCGCGCATGTCTTCACGCTGCACAGCGTTTGGGACTTGCCGGTCCTGCGGGGACGATCCGGCTGGCTGGCTGGCCTTGTGGGAGGATGGCAGCTCAACAGCATCTGGAATTTCCAGTCGGGGGGATTGTTTGTGCCCGTTTCCAACAGTGGTTTCGGGGAAGGAGGGGATTTCAACGCCGACGGCCAGCGCGGGGAGCGTCCCGACCGTCCCGCCGGCAATGTGGCGCGTTCCTTCAGCAGAGAAGCATGGCTTCGCGGAACCCTTACCGCGGGCGTGTTCCCGCTTCCTGATACCGTGCGGGCGGGAAATCTGCCGCGCGATTACTTCCGTGGGCCGGGATACGCCCGGGTGGATGCAGCTCTGTCCAAGAGCTTTCCCATTCCTGTTGGCAGGGCCGAAAAAGGGCGGCTCCAGGTGCGGGCCGAAGCCTTCAATCTCTTGAACCGAATCAACATCAGCAACGTGTCCAACTCGATGGATGCCCCGAACTTCGGCCGCGCGACCGGCGCCTTCCAGATGCGCACCATACAACTCTCGGTGAAGTTCCTGTTCTGATTCTTTAGCCACAGAGGCACGGAGACGCGGAGAAAACCTTGTCTCTGTGTCTCCGCGGTTCTGTGGCCAATCAAGATTTGCTTCGATCCGCAAGATCCCTATGTTTCGCCCGCCGGATCGCATCTTATCCGCCTACCTGGACGGGCGACTCCGGCGATTCTCGCGGAGACTTTCATCGACCGCCTGGTGAAAGCTGTCCTGGTACTCTCTGTCCGATTGTTCGTTCAACCTTTGCACGATGCGCCCGTACTCCTGCGCTTGGGCTTTGTCACCCTTTCGCCTGGCGATGAGGCTCAGTTGGTAATAAGCACCGGCATGATGGGGATCAAATGCGCAAGCCTTGTTGAAGCTGGTCTGGGCGGCGTTGTCGTCGCCGCGCTTGAGGAAAAGCTTTCCGAGAAGGTAGTGCGTGTTAGCGTAAAGCGGGTTGAGCTCCAGCGCCTTCTTGAGCATCGCCTCAGCTTGCGCCTCCCGGCCGGAATCCAGCAGTTGCCCTCCGTACATGTAATGCAGCAGGGCATCGGCAGGCAGCTCGCCGATTCCCCTCTCCAAGACGGCCAGGGCTTCTTGTTGCCGGTCCGTGGAGGCGAGAAGATTTGCCAGGGCCAGGTAAGCAGGACGATTGGCGCGATCCAGACTCAAGACCTCTTTGAAGCAGCCTTCTGCTCTCGGATGATCTCTCTTCTTTTGATAGAGCAGACCAAGCTGCACCCTCAGCCGTTGGCCGCCGGTCTTCCGCGCAATCGCCTCAGAAACGACCTGGATGGCGCCCTCCGTGTCGCCGCTGTTTCCTAGAATCGCCGCATCTTGTTGTAGATCCACGCTCGAAGGTTCAGCATCTCGCCCGTTAGACTCCGTCCGGCCGCAAAGTCCTGGAGCGTTTGCAGCGCCTCGGGCAGCCGCCCCAATCGATACTGCACCAGAGCCAGGTTGAACACCAATTCGTAGGAGCCGGGTTGCTTCTGCTTCAGAGAGCGAAAAAGCTGCTCCGCCTCGGCGTTGGCTTCAAACTGGGCCAGTATGGCAGCCAACTCGAATCGCTCGCCTTCAGTGGTGCGAACCGAACCCATCAGTTCTCGCGTCAAATCGAGCGCAGCGCTGCGCTCGCCCAGGATGAACCGGACACGTGCGAGTGGGATGAGAATCTTGCTGTTTCCAGGTGAGTGTCGCCTGGCCTCGGCCAGATGAGAGTCGGCCGCCTGGAATTCGAGGTTCTCGATGCTGATGAGGCCCAGAAATAAATGAGGCACAAAATCGTCAGGGGTCAACCGAACGAGCGCGTGGAATTCCGAAGCAGCGAATTCATAACGGCGCCGGGTAAAGGCGTTAACCGCCCGGTTCTTGCGGGCCGGCACGAAGCTTGGCGCAATCGACAGGGCCTGAGTGTAGGCTCTTTCGGCGTCCTCCAATCGACCCAGCTGGGTCAGGACCACGCCGATCATGTTGTGGGTGCGCGGCTCCTCGGGCTTGAGGTCGGCTGCGCGTCTCAGTTCGTCGAGCGCCTCTTCGAATTGGCGGCTGCGGGCCAGCTCGGAGCCGCGACGATAGTGGTGTTCAAAAGATTCCGTTTGCGGGCAGGCGACCGGCACGCAAAACGGACCGGCCAGCAAAACAACGACCAGAGCGGACTGCAGCCGCCCGCTTGCGCCGGCAGACACCTGGGAATGCGTCATATACGTGAAAGTATAAGAGGTCTTGCGCCCGCCCCGGAGAACTTCGTGGCCACAGAGAAAACCTGGCCACGAATTTCATGGCGCAGCGGAGCCGCAACCAAAACTATAAACGAAACCACAGATGAACACAGATAAACACAGATCCCGTGTTCATAGCGTTCATCCGTGTTCATCTGTACTACTAACGCGCAAATCCTTTGCCGCTTGGAAAGAATTCTTCTTCGCGGTTAATTCCGGACAGCGCTTTCACCGCTAAGACGCGAAGGACGCAAAGAAAACGCTAAGCAGATCAGTTTGGTTGCGGCTCGGCTGTCTCTGCGTTCATCTGTGGTTTCATTTTGTGCAGTTTACATCTCTCCATTTTTCTCCGTGCGCTCTGTATCTCCGTGGCTTATCATCGTGCCCGTCATGAATGTCCTTCTGCTTTCCATGCCGGACTCTTTCGAGCATATGCCGCCGCTCGGCATCCGCATGCCGAACGGCGCTCTGACCTCGCTTGCCGGCAACGTGGATCCCCATCACAGTGTCGCCGTCGCGGATCTGATCCTCGCTCAACGGCGCATCCGCGAGACCGTCGAGCAGCTTGTCCGCAATCTGAAGCCGGACCTGGTGGGGCTGTCGGTGATGACGTTCCAGCGCGCGACGGCGAAGAGAATCGTCGATCTCGTCCGTTCGCTCCGGCCGGATGTTCGCATCGTCGCCGGCGGATACGATCCCACACTGGCAGTCGAAGCCTATACGGAATGTTCCTCCGGCGTCATCGACTTCGTCGTCCGAGGCGAGGGGGACATCACCTTCCGTGATCTTCTGCGGGCCATCGAATCAGGCGGAGGCTACCAGCGGATCGCAGGCCTCTCGTACCGGGACGGACAGGTGTTCCGTCACAACCCGCCGCGGCCCGTGCACCGCCTCGCGGGAGACGAGATACGGCCGCCCAAACGCGACGCGCGCGTGCTCAAGGGATACACGCTGCTGGGCCGGCAGGTGGACGTGGTCGAGACGTCGCGCGGCTGCACGTTCGACTGCAGCTTCTGCTCGATCATCGAAATGCGCGGGCGTAACTTCCACACCTTCGATCTCGAGCGCGTCCTCGCGGATATTCGGGACGCGCACGATCGCGGCGCGCGCGCGATTTTTCTCATCGACGACAATATCATGCTCGACGTGGCGCGGTTTGAAGGGCTCTGCCGCGCGATCGTGCGGGCCCGGCTCAACAAGATCGACTACTCCGTGCAGGCGATGACCTCTTCGATTGCCAACCACGGAGAGACGCTGGCGCCGTTGATGCGTCAGGCAGGTTTCCGCTACGTGTTTCTGGGAATCGAGAATATCCTGGAAGGCGATCTGGAGTTCCTCCGCGCAAAGGCCAAGAATGAAGCGCGGGAGCACGGCCACGTGGTGGGGAATGCCACGATCAAGGCGATCGATTACGTCCACCGCAACGGAATGTACGTGGTCGGAGGACTGATCGTGGGGAACCCGGAAGACACGCGCGAATCCGTTCGGACGAATCTGGATTTCGCGCGCCGCTACGTGGACTGGCCGTACATCCAGCATCCGACGCCTTATCCCCGAACTCCCATGACACGGGAGTTTCGCGAGCGCGGTCTCATCACCAACGAGCGCCTGGAAGAATACGACGGCACGACGGCCGTCGTGCGCAGCGAGCATCTCACGGCCGAGGAGATCGAATTCATGCGCTGGCGCGCAGAGCGCTGGATGAAAGTGCGCCACATGCCCACCGCCTTGCTTCATAGCCCAGGATTTGTGCTCCGCAACGCCCGCAAGATGCTGGCTCACACCTTCCGCGGGATATCCTGGAAGTCGCTGCTCCGGCTCGAGAACGACCGCCAGATCTTTCAACGCTACCGCGCCCTGCGCAAGGCCGAACGCGCCTACCTCTGATCCTGTGCACGCACCACGACCGACAGAATGACTTGCCACGAATTTCACGTAAACTGCACAAATGAAACCACAGCTGAACACGGATGAACACAGATCTGTACTACCGCTGGACGGATCTGTACTACTAAGGTGCAAATCCTTTGCCGCTTGGAAAGAATTCTTCTTCGCGGATCTTTCCAAGCGGCAAAGGATTTGCACCTTAGTAGTACAGATCCGTCCAGCGGTAGTACAGATCTGTGTTCATCTGTGTTCATCTGTGGTTTCATTCATGCCTTTGGTTGCGTCTCGAACAGGCGGGCAATTTCATCTACTTCGAAGCGGGGCAATTCTGCGGGCCTGCCTCTCTTCAGATCGACCGCTTCGATCCCCGCGCCCTTGTCCAGAACCTCCCCAATACAGGTTACGGCTATACCGGCTTCGCGGATCGAGCGCATGAGCTCTTCGCAATGGTCTCGCTCGCAGCATATCAGCAGGCTGCCCGAGCCTATCAGACCGAGTGGATTCATCTTTAAGAAATTGCATATCCTTCGAGTTTCTTTCAAAACGGGAATGCGGTCCACGAAGACCCGGATGCGGCGCCCCCCCGCGGCGCTCAATTCTTCCAGCGCGGTGGCTGCCCCGCCTTCGGTCACGTCGTGCATGGCTGTAACTCTTCCGGATCGGGCCGCGATCCGCGCCTCCTTCAAAATGCTGATGCCGGGATCGTACAGAAATCGCCGGCATTTCTCTATTTCCCGAGCAGACATCCCCATCCTTCGCAGTTTTTGAGGAAACTCGCGCGCGATAATGCACGTCCCCTCCACGGCCATGCCTTTGGTAAGAAGGATCTTGTTTCCTCCCCGCATGCCGCGCTTGTCTACCAGGTTCGTTCTGGGGACGGTGCCGGCGGCCTGCGCCACCACGACGGGACGGGTGACCGCATCGGTGATTTCCGTGTGGCCGCCGCAGAGGAGGAGGCCGTGCTGGAGCGCGACTTCGCGCAGCTCTTTCATGACCTGTCCCGCCTGCGCGGCGCTGGTCTCCGCGGGGAAAAGAAGCGTAGTGAGAAGCCATCGCGGGGCCGCCCCCGAAGTCGCCAGGTCGTTCACATTGACAACCACCGCATAGTAGCCGATAGCGTCGGTGGCGAAAGTCACCGGATCGGATTTCAGAACAAGCACATCCTCGCCGTCGAGTTGGATAGCGGCCACGTCTTCGCCGACCCCAGGCGGGATCAGAAGGGACGGATCAACGCATCCGCCCAGGAAGCGAGCGAGCAGCTCGTTGGGCAGTTTTCCGTTCCGCAGGGGAGAGTGCAATCGGACGATATCCTGGAGCTCCTCGAGGTTCCGGGTCGTGAAATCAGGCGGATGCCGGAATGCCGGTGAGGCCGAGCCATTGGTCAGAAATGCCGTATGTGCGCCGGCATTTTGCCCCGCCTCGATGTCAAAAACAAAATCTCCTACAACCAGCACCTGCTCCGCCGGGACCCCCATCTTCACGGCAGCGGCAAGGATGCCTTCGGGGCTCGGCTTCGGCAGCTGCGGGTCGTCGCGCGTCATGATGACAGAAAAATCGGAGGCTCGAATGTGGCGGAAATTCCTCAACGCTCGGCGAATGGAGCGCAGGCTGTTCCGGCTGATGATCCCTATTTTCAGATTACGCGAAAGAAGCAATCGGAGCAGTTCTTCCGCGCCGGCATTGGGGCGGGAGAGACGCGAGGCCTTCCATTCGATCTCGTCCAGAATGCGCAGCGCCTTCGCGCGCCGGGCGCGCGACCGCATGCGCGCAATGCACTCCAGGATCGGAGATCCTTGACTGCAGCCGATGGCATCCCGAATCGCGCTGTAGTCCAGAGTCCCCGGCTCCGTCAGAGTCCCGTCAAAATCAAAGAGCACCGCTTTGATCCGCACAGCTCGCCTTCCTCAATGGTGAAAATATGGGGACGGAATGATCCCTCAGCCTCAGGAGGAACCTGGGGAAAGAACTGACGCCGAGAAAGACTTTGCCACGAATTCCACGAATTTTCTTCGACCACAAACGGTGTATGTCGTTGGTGAGCGTGATGTGATGCAAAAGCTGCGGGAACCGCCCGCCCGTTTTCGTGCAATTCGTGTAATTCGTGGCCAGTTTTTCTCCGGGTCTCTGTGGCGAATGACGCCTTTCTTGCCACGGGGCCACGGAGCCAAAGAGAAGAAAGCGCTGCGCGCGTGAGCAATCCGACGGGCCGATAGGATCTTTTCACAGCTTCTCGGTTATAATCGTTTCCGTCCCAAGCTGCGGAGCGGAGGATTTGTTATGCCGACATACGAATACGTTTGCAAGAAGTGCCGAAAGCGGTTCACCCTGTTGATGACGGTGATGGAGTATGAAAAGAGGAAGACTCGCTGTCCGAAGTGCAGCAGCAGTCAGATCGAACAAGTACTTCAGACTTTTGTTGTAACCTCGAAAAAGAGTTGAGTCACACCTCAGCGTCGAGTGTACGGACTTTCGCGCTTCGCCCTTCACGTCTTCGCGGTTAATTCGGGCTCAGCTTTCACCGCGAAGGCGCGAAGGGCATCGCGAAGGTTGGTTGCGGCCGGACGGCTCCGCCGTGGTGAAGCTCTAGTCCAGATCGATATCACGGGTAGGCTTCTCTATCGGCTTATCTTTCGTCTTCTTGAGCGCCTCCTGAAATTTTCGTTCCAGCACCTCCGACTTGACCTGCTCCCTTTGCGCACTCTGTCTGAACAGAAGTTCACGGCGTTGCGCTTCCTGTTTCAGAAATGAGGCGGCGTGATCGATATCCGGGACTTGGGCGTGCCCGCTCGGTTTTTCGTGGGCGGCCACCCGGCGAAGCTTCGCGTCGATAGTCAGGCGCGCGCCGCAACAGGGACACTTCACGGTGAAATCGCAACCTTGATCCTTCATGATTTGCCAGCCTTTCGCATAAAGCCTTTTGTCTTCTATCCCATTCCCGATTCCTCACCTCGTCTTTCGTCTTCGTCATTCCCTTTCGTCACTCGTCTTTCCAACTATTGCTCCGCCCCGAAATCACCGCCCTCCCGAACCTGAGCTGAAGGGGACTTCATAGTATTCGAGCGACCATTCCTGCATGTACCGCACACGGTTCGGGTTAATCCGGTAGACCATCAGCTCAGGATTATCCAGAGAGCCGAGATACTGCCGGAGCAAGGGGTTGGTGTCCCAGATTTCCCGCAGAAGCTGGCGGTCCCCGACGATTTCCGCTGTTCCGGTGATTCGGACGTGGTTATGCTCCTCGTCCATATAACAGATCTCGACGTTCTCGTTGGCGGCAATTTCGACGGTTTTGTGGTAGCGGCGCAAATTCGCCACATAGACCGTAAAGCCGTCGGTACGAACCGGGGAAACAGGGCGGACGCGCGGTGTGTCGCCGTCGATGCTGGCCAGAAACGGGAAGCGGGCCGATTGCATCACGGCAGAAGCGATCTCCCCGAGTCTGTCAGGATCGATCGGTTTCGGTTTGGGTTTGGTCACGGGCTTATTCTAATCGCAGGGGCAAGGGGAGCGAAAGTTCAAATGCAATCCCTGAGTTTTCGTCTGCAGTAACCTGGACAAAATGAGACCACGAATGAACACGGATGAACCTGGCGCGGCATAGCTGCGACCAAAAAGATCTTCTTAGCGTTTCCTTTGCGTCCTTCGCGTCTTTGCGGTTAATGCAGTACAGCACTTTCACCGCGAAGACGCGAAGAGCGCTAAGAATCCGCGAAGAAGCATTCTTTCTGACCCGCGAAGGATTTTTGGCTTAGTAGTACGGAGCAGCCCGGCCGCAACGACAAAACAAGAGCCTCGGAACCCCATTTGTACGAGGTTTGGGGTTCAGCCTTCAGGCTGCACTGCGTCCGAGCAGGCTAAAGCCTGAACTCCGAACTTCACCGCAGAGACGCCGAGAACGCGGAGGTTCCGTCCCTGGGAGCGCGCGCATCGTGTCTTTGTGGTGAGATTTTGCGGCTGGGCTGCACCGTGTTCATCTGTGTTCATCTGTGGTTTCCTTCCGTTCAGTTCGCGTCTTCGCGGTGAAATCCGCGCCTGGATTTTTTCAACGGTCCGCGGTGTGGCAGTGCTATAGTTTGCAAAGTCATGATTGGGACGAATGACAGGTTGATCCGATGGGAACCGGTCGCACTCGCAAAGTCTTGAATCAATTCACGCGCGGGGTCGCGGCGGCCGGGGTCTTGCTGGGGCTCCCCTGGGTCCTTCACGCGTTCGACAGGGCTGTTGAGTTCAACCGCGACGTACGCCCGATTCTTTCCGACAAGTGTTTCACCTGCCACGGCCCGGATTCCGTAAGAAAAGGCGCGCCCTTCCGGCTCGACATCGAGGCATCCGCGAAAGGCGACCTTGCAGGACGGCGCGCGATCGTTCCAGGCGATCCCGCTTCGAGTGAGCTGCTAAAGCGGGTCACGGCGGACGAAGCCCGGCGGATGCCTCCTGCCTGGTCCGGCCTGAAGCTGGCCGAGCCGGAGATTGAGACGTTGCGTCTCTGGATCGCCCAGGGAGCCAAGTGGCAGAAGCACTGGGCGTTTATTCCGCCCGAGCGGCCGCCGCTCCCTGCAGTCAAAAACGCCTCCTGGCCACGGAATCCCATTGACTATTTCGTCCTCGACCGTCTGGAACACGAGGGACTGCGCCCTTCGCCGGGGGCGAGCAGCGAAACTTTGCTCCGGCGGGTCACGTTTGATCTCACCGGGCTGCCGCCGGCCCCCGCCGAAATCGATGCCCTTCTGAACGACCACTCCCCCGGCGCATACGAAAAGGCCGTCGATCGTCTCCTGGCCTCGCCTCGCCATGGCGAACGGATGGCGGCGCGCTGGCTGGATGCGGCGCGCTACGCCGACACCAACGGCTACCAGTTTGACGGCGAGCGCGTGATGTGGCGATGGCGCGACTGGGTGATCGACGCGTTTAACCGGAATCTGCCTTTCGACCGGTTCGCGATGGAACAGATTGCCGGGGACATGCTGCCGGACGCGACGATGGACCAGAAGATCGCCACGGGTTTCAACCGCAACCATCGCGGCAACACCGAGGACGGCATCGTGCCGGAAGAATATGCGGTCGAGTACGTCGTGGACCGCGTCGAAACCACGTGCACCGTCTTCCTGGGCCTCACCATGGGCTGCGCGCGCTGCCACAATCACAAGTACGACCCGTTCACGCAGAAAGAGTTCTACCAGCTCTTCGCGTACGTCAACAACGTCCCGGAGCGGGGCCGCGCAATGAAGTACGGCAACTCCCCGCCGCTGGTTCCTGCCCCCACCCAGGACCAACAGGTCAGGCTGCGAGATCTCGACAGGCGCATCGCGGCGCTCCGCGACTCGCTGGGTAAGCGCAATCGCGCAATCGAAAAGGCTCAGGCGCAATGGGAGCGGAGTCTCCTGGATGCGGAGCCGATTTACTCGGGGCCATCGCGGGCGCTCGAGGCTGCCTTCCCGTTCGAGGAGCTAGGGAATCTCAAGGAAGTGGGCGGCAAGGTTTCTCTGTGCCCGGGCCGGCTGGGACAGGCCGCCGCATTCGACGGCGCCGTCCACCTCGAGGCGGGAGACATCGCGAAATTTGACATCGAGGACCCCTTTACGATTTCCGCGTGGGTCTATTCCGAGACCACGCCCGACGGCAGCATCGCCAGCAGGATGGCGGAGAACCCCAAGGGGAGAGGCTATGGCGTGCATCTCAACCAGGGGAAGGTGCACGTACACCTCACGAGCGACTGGACGACCGACGCCATCCGGGTAGAGACCGGGGAAGCATTGGCACCCAACCGCTGGTACTCCCTCGCCGTCACCTACACGGGGTCCCGCATGGCGGAAGGGGTGCGCGTGTACATCGACGGCAAACGCGCGCGCCTGAACGTCCAGCTGGACACACTCTACAGGCCCTTCCGAAACGCCGGGCAGAAGTTCGCCGAGCCGTTTCGAATTGGCGGCGGCGCCGGACCCGGGAGACGATTCCGCGGGCGCATCGACGATGTCCGGGTCTATTCGCGCGTCTTGAGCGAGCAGGAAATCTCTGCTCTCGCCGTCGGCGAGTCGCTGAACACGATCGCGCGAAGAGCCAAATCGAACCGCACCCAGTCCGAAGAGCTTCAGCTGCGTTGGTACTTCCTGGAACGCGCGGCCCCGGCCGGCCTGCGCGTCGCCTGGAGCCGGCTGGTCGCGCTCGAGCAGGAAAAAGACCGCCTGGAGCGGAGCTTTCCTACCGTGATGGTGATGGCAGAGAGCGAGACGCCGAAGGATACATTCCTTCTCAACCGGGGCGCGTACGACAAGCCCGGCGAGAAGGTGCAGCCGGGAACACCGGCCGTCCTGCCGCCGCTTCCGGCCGGCGCGCCCAACAACCGCCTGGGGTTCGCCAGGTGGATCGTGGATCCCGCAAACCCGCTGACCGCGCGAGTCGTGGTGAACCGCTTCTGGCAGATGCATTTCGGCACCGGCCTTGTGAAAACGGTCGAGGACTTTGGCGTACAGGGGGAATGGCCGTCGCACCCGGAGTTGCTCGACTGGCTGGCAACGGAGTTTGTCCGCAGCGGTTGGGACGTGAAAGCCCTGCAGAAACTCATCGTCACCAGCGCGGCTTACCGGCAGTCGTCGGAAGCGACTCGCGATCTCCTCCAGCGCGATCCGGAAAACCGGCTCCTTGCCCGCGGCCCGCGTTTCCGTCTGCCCGCCGAGATGATTCGCGACCAGGCCCTGTTTGTGTCGGGTCTCCTGGCGGAAAAGATCGGCGGGCCCTCCGTGAAACCCTACCAGCCCCCGGACCTGTGGAAAGAAACCTCGATGCAGGACATGGAATATGAGCAGAGCCGCGGCCCCGACCTGTACCGGCGGAGTCTTTACACTTTCTGGAAACGCACCATTGCGCCCCCGATG
>QHZE01000456.1 GCA_003225335.1 Acidobacteriota bacterium | reverse complement strand
ACGAATTTTTCTGGTCCCGGTCTATTCCAATGGAATCTCTCACAATCAAGCGCGTCATCACGCTGCCTGTTTTCGTGCAATTCGTGTAATTCGTGGCGGTCTTTCGCGCCCTTCGCGTCTTCGCGGTTAATTCGGGCTCCGTTTCACCGCGAAGGCGCGAAGGGCGCGAAGAACGCAAAGGGGCTCTGATGCTTCGTCCCGGCCGATGTCAGAAATAGTAGACAAAGCCGACGGTAGCCGTGATCCGATGGAACAATCCGCCTATCGGAAGTGGCGATTCAAATGGCGTGCCCTCCTGCAACACCCTCAACAGCTCCCCCGTTGTAGGGTCGACTTGGAGGATGGCAGGAAGTGGCTCGCCGGGGACCTTCGGAAACCCGTAGCGCAGGGATCGGCTCATATAATCACGGACATCGACGCGAACGCCGTAGCGTTTGTTGAGGCGAAATCGTGCGCCGAAGCCGGCGTTGAACGTGAAGGTGTTATCAGTCCGAAGGTGGCGCTGGCTCGACTCCTCTAGTGAGAGCGGAAACGTCTGGTTCGCCGTCCTCTGGGACAGTGAATTTACAGTCCCGCCGACGCCCAAGGTCAGGTAGGGAAAAACTTTACCTTCGCTCTGCGCTCCTCCGGGGTACCAGAGCGCATTCCAGGATATCTGGTGAACCCGCGGGGTAAAGGAAAAAAGCGACTCACCACTGGCACGGTTGACGATTTTGCTGGCGTATGTGCCGTAGCTGTAGTCGATGTCCTGGCCGAAGTGGCCCTTGCTGTCCACTCCAATGCGAATGCCTCCGTGCGCACCCGGAGAGAAATCGTGGGTGTAACTTCCCCAATCAATGTCAAAGTCTTTGTCCTGCGGAATGGTGACGCCGCCATAGAACTCGAGCCTGTATTGAACCTGGGCGATAGCGGGAAGCGCAAACAGAAGAATAGTTGCCGCAGAAACAGACCAGCGCACAATTGTTCTCATCGGTGTAACCTTTCAACTAAGCTAGATTGGGTATCGCAGAAACTCACCGGGTCTGGCAATCCTTGGGTGGGTTGTGTCGAGATCGCTCTTTAATTTCCGCACAAAGGCCAAATAAAACTCGTCTACCATATCGACCTGCCGGGAAAATCCTCTTAAGTATTTTTACGGGGCTGGTATTGGGTCCGCCAGATTTCGGATTGCCGATTGCCGATTGCGGATTAAGATTAAGAAAGGACCGCAATCCGCAATCGGCTCCTCCGCCCTGAGATTGACAGACTTGTAAATAAAATTGACAATCCCCTTGCAGTATTTGTCCAGAATTTGCAATCTTCGGACTTATTGAGGTTTCGGAAAATGAACCCTGCTGGGGTGTCCGGATGTCTGTTGTTTGATTCAGATTGTTTTATTCCTGGACGCGCCGGGGTCAAAGAAATGCCAAGGAGTCGGACCCGGAGTGTCTGAACAAAGAGATGTCCCTACCGCGCTTCCTTCTTTTCAAAAGCCTGAGAAACAAGCTTTTGACCTTGACTATCACTCTTTCTTTGATACCGCTGATCGGAATTTCCGCCTTTTCCTATTTCATCGGCAGCCGCCAGATCGCCGAGGATCGAATCAGGCTGTCTCTGGAAAAGATGGCTCAGGATACGGCGGACAAGATTGACGTGACGCTCCGTGAAAAGAAGGAAGAGATTTATTCGATGACGACGACTTTCCCCCTGATCTTTCCCTCCTTTGACCCGCGCTACCGTCCGGGGATGCTCCGCCTGCTGAACGAATACTGCTTTAACCACGATGTCTATGACGTTCTGATAGTCGTGGACAAGGATGGCAGAGTTGTTGCCGTCAACACAGTCGATCGAAACAAAGTGAAGCTGCCCGCGGAAAAGGTCGCAGCCCTGCTCGGCGGAGAGTTGAGGGAATACCCCGAAGAAAACACCATGTTTCGGAATTCGATTCTCGGCCGCTCCTCCCAGCATGACTGGTACTCTTCGAAGTTGGTGGAGAGCCTTTACGATTATCAAGGCGAAGATTACAGTCACCGGTTCAATATTGGCCTCTCGGGACCCCTCTTCCACCCAAGGACCCATGAGATCCTGGGCGTTTGGATCAACGTCATTAACTGGTCCACCATCCAGAACATCCTCGACAATGTGGAGAACGACCTGGAGGAGCTGAACCTCAAGAGCGGCTATGCCTTCATGTTTGCGAAGGACGCCAATACCATCATCGCGCACAAGTATCGCGCGAATCGCCGGTATGAAAAACCAATTGGCAAGGTTCCAGAAACGTATCAGAATCTCTACAACAAGAGGCTCGTGGAAGATATCAAGCTCAAGAACCTCCATGACGCGGTCGTCAGAAAGAACCGGACTTTCGAATACGAATTCCCCAGGGGAAACAGCAAGATCTCGGGCCTCGCCTCTATTGAGGACACTTCCTTTGGTTGGATCGTCGGCGTGGGGATTGACGGAAAGGACATCTTCCGTCCCATCCAGGCGTTGAAGTGGTGGCTCATAGGCATGACCACCCTACTGGCGCTTCTGGTGGTGATCTTTACCTACTGGATATCCCAGGGAATTACGGTCCCCATCAAGAACCTGATTCGAACCGCCCAAAGAATCGCCCAGGGTAGTCTTGACGAACGAGTTCCCATTCGGTCGGCTGATGAAGTGGGGATCCTTGGATCGACCTTCAACGACATGGCGCGGTCGCTGTCGGCCCGCGAAGAAGAACTTCAGGAGCTGAACAAGAACCTCGAAGACATGGTGCGGCAGCGCACCAGGGAACTGGAAGACTCGCATGAAGCCCTGAAGCAGGCCTATATCGATCTTCAGAGCACCCAGGACCAGTTGGTCCAGACAGAGAAAATGGCCTCCCTCGGACAACTGGTTGCAGGGATCGCTCATGAAATAAAGAATCCGCTGAACTTCATTTACGGCAACACCGGCTTCCTGGCCGACTATGCGGGGAAGTTGCAGGCGGTCATCGAAGCCTATGACAACCTTTCCAGCATCAGTCCGGAAGACCGGGCCCGGGTTGAAAAGCTGAAGGCCGCGGCCAATTACGCGTTCATCAAAGAAGACCTCCGCACCCTGATAGACAACTTCACCGAAGGAGCCCGCCGGATCAACACGATCGTTTCGGATCTGCGCACGTTTTCCCGCATGGACACTGACGACGTCTCCAAGATCGACCTGCACGCCGCCCTGGACCTGTCGCTCAACCTTCTCAGGAACCAGTACAAGAACCGAATCGAGATTCATCGGGATTATGGGGATATCCCGCAGATTCAGGGCTACTCCGGCAAATTGAGCCAGGTCTTCATGAACCTGCTCTGCAACGCCTTCCACGCTATCCATGGAAAAGGGGATGTCTGGATCCGCACCCGCTCGAGCGACGGCAACGTGGAGATCGAAATCGAAGACAACGGTATTGGCATTCCCAAGGAGAACCTCAAGAGGATTTTCGAGCCCTTCTTTACGACCAAAGGCGTGGGGCTGGGAACAGGGCTGGGATTGAGCATCAGTTACGGTATCATCCAGCAGCACCACGGCACGATCTTCGTGTCAAGCGTTCCCCAGCAGGGGAGCACCTTCACGGTAAGGGTGCCGATCTTTCAGGAGAAATCGGAAGGATGAAAGGGAAGTACGGATTGCTGCTGGTGGATGACGAGATCGCAAACCTGCAAAAGCTCCAGAGAACTTTTGTGGATGCCTACAGCGTCCACCTTGCGCAGTCAGGCGAAGAGGCGCTGCGCGTCCTTCGTTCTGAGAGCCTTGATGCCATCATAACCGACCAGAAGATGCCGGGCATGACCGGCATCGAGCTTCTGGAAGCCTCGCAGAAGGACTACCCCAACCTGGTGCGCATCGTCCTCACGGGTTTCACGGAGGTTGACGACCTGATTGCGGCCATCAATACGGGAAAGGTTCATAAGTACATAACCAAGCCGTGGGAGCCCGGCGAGCTCCGCATAGCGGTGCGTGAGGCTTTGGAGAAGATGGAGCTGATGCGGGAGAACGAACGCCTGGCCGCGGAGCTGAAGCTGGCTAATGAAAGGCTCCGCACCGAGAACATCGTTCTCCGTCACGAAGTGGAGAGTGCGGTCCATCCGGACAGAATCATCTTCGGCAGTCCCGAAATGGAAAACATTCTGCGCTTGCTGCAGAGGGTTACAGGTACGGAAACCACGGTGCTCATCCAGGGTGAAACGGGCACAGGGAAGGAATTGGTCGCCCGGTATATCCACCGCCATAGCAACCGCAAAGACCAGATCTTCATCCCCGTGAATTGCGGCGCCATTCCGAGAGAGCTGGTCGAGAGCGAATTCTTCGGGCACGCAAAAGGGTCGTTTACCGGGGCCAGCCAGGACAAGAAAGGGTTTTTCGAAATGGCGCACGGGGGGAGCATCTTTCTCGATGAGATTGGGGAAGCCCCGACCGAGCTTCAGGTCAAGCTCCTGCGAGTGATCCAGGAAAGCGAGATCATGCCCATCGGTTTTCACCAGCCGAAACGCGTCGATGTGCGCATCATCGCCTCTACCAATCGGGACCTCAAAGCGGAGGTAGAAGCGGGGCATTTCCGCCAGGACCTCTACTATCGTATCAACGTCTTCTCGTTGACCATCCCCCCCTTACGGGAACGAGGCAAGGATATTCGGCCTCTTGCCGATTTTTTCTTGAGTTATTGTCGCACCAAGCTAAACCGCAAGGTGGGTCCGTTTCGCGCGGAGACGCTTCGGCTTCTCGAATCCTACTCCTGGCCCGGAAACGTCCGGGAGCTGCAAAACGAAATCGAACGGCTGGTGCTTCTTGCCGAGCCCGAAAAGGAAATCGGGCCGGAGCTGCTCTCGGACTACATCCGCCAAAGGGATCGGTCTTTGGCCCGCACCGATGGAAACATGAAACTCGCCGTCCGACAACTCGAGCAACAAATGATTCGGGAAGCCATGGAGCGGTTCCAGCGTAACAAGTCGCGTGCGGCCCGCTCCTTGGGAATCAGCCGGCAGTCGCTGATAGAAAAACTTAAGGCGATGGATCTGTCTCCCGGCTAGCGTTTGGAGTTCAGGCTTTAGCCTGCCCTGATCAGTGCAGCCTGAAGGCTGAACTCCGAACCTGCGCCACGGACAGCCCGTTTGGAGTTCAGGCTTTAGCCTGCCCCTGATCCGTGCAGCCTAAAGGCTGAACTCCAAACCTGAACTTTGTGTCCACCAAGTGGACCTGGCTGTCAATCTTTGTTACATCTCTCTATGTGCCTGTGCTCCAACTGGTTAAAGTGCCCAGTACCGGGTTGCTATCCATTTCGTAGACAGTTGGCGTACCTGCCCGCGACTCCCTAGTCTCTCCGCATGATCGATTTTCTCGTTGCTATATAAGCACTTATCGAAAATCGTCTCCCCCTCCGGCAAAACTGGCATCGCTCGTGCAAACAGACTTGGGGATAGTGACCGGAATCGCCAATTTGTTTGCTCGTGACCCAAGTTCTTCCACCGGGGTGGATTTGGGGATTTCGGTGACTATCCCCGAAAAAAGGAGGGTTATGCTCCCCGCAGAGAGGCAAACAGTTCCAGACGAAGCGAGCGCAGGACTCTTGCAGCGCTGCCGGACAAACGATCCTGCGGCATGCAGTGAACTATTGAGTCAATATAACCGCAAGATCTTCAACACCGCGTACCGTATTCTTGGGGAGGAAGCCTCGGCCGAAGACGCACTCCAGGAAACTCTCTTGAACGTGTACCGCGGGCTGCCCAGGTTTCGCGGCGACTCCAAGCTTTCGACCTGGATCAGCCGGATAACGGTAAACGTCTGCCTCGGGATGCTGAGGAGAGGAAAGAACAGGCAGTTTGTGGACCTCGAGAGCGAATGCGCCCGGCACCTTCCTGCGGAGATTACACCTCGGTCGGATCCCCTGGCCCACGCGTTTTCGGAGGAGCTCAGGGACTTCATAGAAGAAACTTTTCGCCGGATGTCCGGCAAACAAGGCGTGGTGGTTCGATTGCACGATCTGGAAGGCCACACCATCCGGGAGATCGCTCGCATCATAGGGTGCCCTGCCGGGACGGTGAAGTCGCGCTTGTTTTACGGCCGTCAGGAATTCAAGGAAATCTTCTGGAGCCTTACCAACCGCCGCCCCGTCCACTGAACACGACAAAAAGACTTGCCACGAATTTCACGAATAACCCGAATCTTCGTGAATCTTCCTAAGCCGCGTTCACCGCTAAGACGCAAAGAAAGGCTCGCCGCGAATTACACGAAATTCGTTCCATCATCTCCCTGTTTCGTGCAATCCGTACTACAACACGCAGATTCTTTGTGTCTTCGCGTCTTTGTGGCGAAACCAGGCTCTTGCGTTCTGGCGATTCCCGTTTTGCGTTTCCGGCGTTTTCCGCGCATGGTAGAATATTTGTTTCGATTGCGCGGGAGAATGTCCATTGAATTTGCAGACACTCCAAGGAGGGGGACCGATAAAGGAGCTCCACTTTCCCCAGGTTTCACCGGAGGGTGTGGAAGTGGAATTTGCGCCGCAGATCTACTTTGAAGCCAAGATCGATTTCAACGATGTGCGTTCTGGCTTCCGCGACACCTCCAGCGTCAGCAAGGCGATGGAAATCTACCCTGTGGACGACGACGATTTGTGGACTCGGGACATGGCGCGCGACATCGATCCCGAGCTTGTCGCCTCCGGTACGCCCGCCACAGGAAGGCTCCGCCCTTTGCCTGCCTTTTTGGACGCCGAGATGATGAAGCGCATGGAAGGGATGTTCGTTAACTACCTGATGCGTTATTCGGTTGTGAGGATCTACAGGAACTTCGCGCTGAACGTTTATTCGAACCCGGGAGAGAGCCTGGAGGATTTCGGGAGGCGCTGCACCGAGATATTGGGCGAGTCTTTTCGAAAGGATCTCGACGGGTTACACGAAGTGTCCCAGCGAAAACTCGAGCAGGTGAGAGAGAAATGCCTGAGGGAGAGTGTGGGTCTCGTGTCAACAGGCGGCGAGTTTGACGAGATCAAGAGAGACTCCCACTGGAAGAGCAAGATCCACAAGGTTTCGGAACACATCGCGGACCTCTTTTTGAAGACCGAGTTATCGAAGGCCGGGCCAGACGTCGAATCTCCGGAGCCTCATTCGAGCTATCCCTTGCCGGGATTGCAGCTGGTGGACGAAAGATTGCAATACGTTGAAATCGAAGCGCGTCAAAAAATCATGCATCTTCTTAACCAACACCGGGAGAAACTCCGCACGACCGACGAGTACACCATCCGTCCCAACCTGAAGGACATTCATCTGGTCCGCAGATGCATTCTATGGATGCCGCAAGAGTTGGAGCCATGAGCGAGCCGTGCCGGATTGCGGTGGCCATGAGCGGAGGAGTGGACAGCTCGACGGCCGCGGCCATCCTCAAGGAAGAGGGGCACAACCTGGTAGGGTTCTCGATGCAGTTGTGGGACCAGAGGCGAAACGGCCCCGCGGGAGAAGAGCAGCGCGGAGGCCGCTGTTGCTCCATCGACGACCTGTACGATGCTCGCAGCGTGGCCGCTCGCCTTGGCTTTCCCTACTATGTGGTCAACTTTCAGCGCGAATTCGAAAGAGAAGTGGTGCGCCCATTCATAGAAGGCTACCTCGGGGGCGTGACGCCCTCGCCCTGCGTGCTGTGTAACTCCCACATGAAGTTCGATCATCTCCTGCAGACAGCCGATGAAGTGGGAGCCGCGTACGTGGCAACGGGGCATTACGCGAGGATCGCCCGGGACTCCGAAACTGGCCGGTACATGCTTCTCAAGGGACGTGATCCTGATAAGGACCAGTCCTATTTTCTGTTCGGTCTGCGCCAGGAACAACTCGCGCGCGCCCTGTTCCCCCTGGGCGATCTGCGCAAGCAGCAGGTGCGCGGACTGGCTCGACGGCACAGCCTTCCTGTTGCTGAAAAACCCGAGAGCCAGGAGATCTGCTTCGTGCCGGACAACGACTACGCCGGCTTTATCGAGAGGCACTACAACGACGTTTGCGGGAGAGACGAAGATTCGGACCCTTTCGCGGCCGGAGAGATTGTTGACCTCGAAGGAAAAGCGCTGGGGAAGCATCCGGGCATCCACCACTACACGATCGGGCAGAGGCGCGGTCTCGGGCTCGCCCATCCCTCTCCCCTGTATGTCATCGATCTCCAGCCCGAGTCGCATCGGGTCGTGGTAGGGGAGCGCCCTCAACTGGGAAAGAGTCTATGCAGGGTAGTACGGCCTAACTGGATCTCCATAGCCGCCCCGGACGCGCCTGTTCGTGTGTCCGCAAAGATTCGCTCCCGGCACGCGGAGTCCCCCGCAACGGTCACGCCTATGGAGGACAAGTCCCTGCTCGTCGAGTTCGATACGCCCCAGCTGGCGGTTACCCCCGGGCAGGCCGCGGTCTTTTACGATGGAGACCGGGTAATCGGAGGAGGGTGGATCACGCGTCACCAGCCGTGAAAAAAAATGACAAATGACAAATGACAAATGACAATGGGCAGTGACAGATAGCGGTTGGCAAGCCGGCCACAGCTTATTTGTCATTGATCATTGGTCATTTGTCATTTTCAAGACTCTGACGTAGGGCCGGCTTTACGAACGAGAATTTTTTCACAGCTTCCCGCGCCGCAATGAAACGCATCCTGATAGTAGCGGGAGAGGCCTCAGCCGACAGATATGGAGCCCGCCTTGCACGCAAGCTGAGAACTCTTCATCCCGGGGATTCCCTCCAGTTCTTCGGAACCGGAGGCGACGCGATGGAGCGGGAAGGAATCCAGCTTCTTTGTCACATTCGTCTCCTTGCAAGTATCGGCCCAAGAGAAGCCCTGGCTCATTTCCGCGTGTATTACGAGACGTTTCAAAAGATTCTTCGCTCCTGCCTGGATGACCCCCCGGCTGTAGCGGTGCTCCTGGACTTTCCTGAGTTTAACCTTCGTCTGGCCAAAAAAATGAAACGGGCGGGTGTCCGCGTGATCTATTACATAAGTCCGCAGCTGTGGGCGTGGCGCAGCGGACGGATCCACATAATCCGCGATTATGTGGATCAGATGCTCGTCATTCTCCCCTTTGAGGAGAAATACTATCGGGAGCGGGGAGTGAATGCGCAATTCGTCGGACATCCGCTTCTGGAAGACTTCGCGCCCGAATCCGACAGGGAGAGCTTTTTGCGGTGCATAAACCTGGTTCCGGGACGGAAAACCATCGCCCTGCTCCCCGGAAGCCGCCGCAGGGAAGTAAAGTTCATGCTTCCAACTCTTATCCGGGCCGCTCGCCGGATTCTCGAGAAAATGCCCGCCCAGTTCATCATTTCTGCGGCGCCCTCCGTCAGCGCAGAGGAGATCCGCCGGCTGGCCGCTCAGGAGCTGGCTGGGGATCCGAATGCGCTCTATTTCAAAATTGTTTCGAAAGAGTCTCGCGACATCCTGGCCAACGCGGATTTCGGTATCGTGAAGAGCGGGACAAGTACCCTCGAGGCTGCGCTCGTCGGCGTTCCCTTCGTCATCGTTTACAAGATCTCGAACATAAGCTGGCATGTGGGTAATTTTCTCGTTCGGAGTCCGTTCAAAGGGCTGGTAAACTTGATCGCTGAGAAGCAGATCGTCCCTGAATTCTTCCAGGGCGACGCCACTCCCGAGGCGCTCTCGGGCGCGGTTCTGGAGTATTTCGAGAGGCCGCAGAAACTCGCAACGATGAGATCCGGTCTGTCGGAGATTCGAGAGAAGTTGAGCTTGAGGTGTGCTTCGGACGCAGTCGCCGCCGTAGTGGAAAGGTACCTGTAGATTGCGGATTGCGGATTGAAAAGATTTCGGATTGCCGATTAGGGCATTCTCAATGCGAAATTTAATAATTTACGTGAGTGGATTCCAATCGCGGATTGTGGTCCTTCTTAATCCGAAATCCGCAATCGGCAATCCGAAATCCGCAATCGGCAATCCGAAATGGGAAGACTGATGAAGTCAACATGGTTTCGAGGTGCCCTGCTTTTCTTGCTCGTGTCGGGGGAGTGCGGATTCGCTCTCAATCCGCAATCCGAAATCCGCAATCCGCAATCGGCCGCTCAGGGGAAGCGCGCTCCGTCGTCCATTCCCAAGATCGACGTTCAGCACTACTCCCTCCAGGCGAACTTGACACCGGATACCCACGAGCTCCATGCGATTGCCACGATCACATTCAAGGTGCTGGAAAACACTGATATCGTGGTTTTCGAGCTCAGCGAGAACCTCTCGGTCCGAAAGATCACCAATCAGGAAGGTATCGAAATTGAGTTTGGTCAGGATGAGAGCGGCCCCGGTTTGCTGTCAATTCGCTTTTCAAAAACCCTGACCGCAGAGACTACCGTGGTCGTCAAGATCGAGTACAGCGGAGGGTTTGACAAGGATCGATACAGCCGCAACTTCACGCGGGACGAAACCAGCGCCTACATCGGCCCGGAGGGGATTTATCTGCTTTATTCGGCAAAGTGGTTTCCGATCAACAAATTTCTCGTCGACAGGGCCACGGCGGACGTGGACATCACAGCTCCCCTCGGCTTTACCGTGGTGGGACCCGGAGTCCAGCTTCCCGTCACGACAAAGGGCATCACCGAGAGTTTCGGCTGGTCTGCGAAACAGCCGATTCTTCCCAATTCCATTGTCGCGGGACGCTACTTTGAAAAGACCGTCCAGAAGGGCGGTCTCAGCGTGGATTGCTTCGCCCGCGAAGACCACCTCGAGGCGATCCAGAAGAGTGCCGGCGTTCTCGCGCAGATCCTGGACTACTACACCAAGACCTTCGGACCGCCCTCATCCGGAGAGAAGTGCAGCCTGGTCGAAGTGGATGACAAGCTGAGCGCCCATCACGGAACCATGGGAACGGTTTTCGTCACTCACAGGGAACTATCTCAAGAGGCTCCCGCGACCCGGCAGCTTGCGCGCCGGGCCGCCTATCAATGGTGGATGGAGACGGTGGGCCTCGAAAGTACCGACGATCTCTGGCTGGCGGACGGCATGGCGTACTACTCGGCGGCACTCTACCTCGGCCAGAGCGGCGGGCCCAGTGCGTTTCAAGAAGAGCTTAACAGCCTCGCCGTTCTGGCCCTGAAGTTCGAAAGCAAGAGTGCCGTCAGGTCCGGCCTCGGATTAGGCTACCGGACCGAGGCTTATGAATCTGTCGTCGCAGGAAAAGGAGGGTGGGTCGTCCACATGCTCCATCAGCTTCTGGGCGACAAGAAGTTCAGCGAGCTGCTTCGTCAATACTTGCGAGAGTTTGGGGGAAAAACCGCGTCCGCCTCGGGATTCCGGAAACTTGCGGAACAGCACTACGGGAAAGAGCTGGGATGGTTTTTCTCCGAATGGATAGACACCATCGGGGTTCCTGATCTCCAGACGGAATACGTGATTTTCAAGACCACAGACGGGTTTCGTGTTTCCGGTACCCTCAAACAGGATCGCGATCTGTTCCGCATGCCCATCGAAGTCGAGGTCAACACCAAGGACAAGAGCGAGAGGGCAACCGTTGAGTTGAGCGGGAAATCCACTGCGTTCGACATCAATTCATTTTCCATGCCGACCAAAGTGGTTCTGGACCCGGATCACAAACTGCTCAGGGATTCCAGGGACCTGAAAATCGCCGTGCAAATCTCCATGGGCAACGACCTCAAGCAGAAAGGAGAATTTGTCGATTCGATCCGGGCCTACGAGGGTGCGCTCAAGCTCAACCCGCGAAAATCCCTGGTCCATTTCCGGTTGGCGGAGGTCTTTTGGGAGCAGTTCAATCTGCAGGCTGCCGCGAATTCCTTTCGCGACGCTCTGAACGGCGACAAAGACCCGGCCTGGATTGAAGTCTGGAGCTACATTTACCTGGGCAAGATCTACGACATTCTGAGCCAGCGCCAGAGAGCAGTGGCCGAGTACAATAAGGCCGTCAATACGAAAGACGATACGAATGGAGCCCAGGCCGAAGCCAAAAAGTGGTTGGCGGCTCCGTTCACTCGAGAGCGAACCGTCATGGAAAAGGATTCCAAGCCTTAATAATTGCGGATTGCGGATTGCGGATTTAAAAACCTGCAATCCGTAATCGGGGGATGCGTAATCCGCAATTGGAAAAGAGGTTTTTCAATCCGCAATTGGAAGAGAGGTTTTCCAATCCGCAATCCGCAATCCGAAATCCGCAATCGTCAATCCGCAATCCGCAATTGGAATGTGGTGGCTCAGAGGATTCGGGTTCCCGCCGGCACACTCCTCGGGGTGATCTTCCTGCTTTTGATGCGGCCTTCCAGAAGTTCGCTTTGGCTCGGGGGCAGTATCGCCGTTTGCGGGGCCGGCATTCGGACCTGGGCCGCAGGACATATTGACAAAGGCAGGGTGCTCGCTCGCAGCGGACCCTATGCCTTGACACGAAATCCGCTCTATCTCGGCTCTTTGGTCATGGCGATTGGCGTCATCGTGGCAGGTCAGGTTTACTGGCTGCTCCTCCCGTTTGTGCTGTTTTATTTGACGGTCTATTATCCGGTCAT
Source organism: Acidobacteriota bacterium (assembly GCA_003225335.1). Taxonomy (GTDB): domain Bacteria; phylum Acidobacteriota; class UBA6911; order UBA6911; family UBA6911; genus Gp18-AA60. Next base: position 41,402 of record QHZE01000456.1, on the reverse strand, counting down.
GAGAGCAGAAGAGCAGGAGTTGCTCGGCGGATACGGCGAGGAGTTCAAGGAATACGCGGGAAAGGTGCCTCTGTTTTTCCCGAGATTCACGACACCTGCAGCCACCTCCCGCTTTCTTTGGTCCCGGGTTTTGCAGAACCGCGAGCACCGCACGCTTGGCGGTCTCCTCCTGACCGAGGCGTTCCTCATCCTCCGCAGCTTCTACTGACTTTTTGTTCGGAGCTGAAAGTTCGGAGTTCAGGCTTTAGCCTGCACTGAGGCGGCGCAGCCGGAACGCTGAACTCCAAACACAAAGATTTTGTTGGACCGAGGTGGAGAAAGCTGTTACTTTACCGACCGTATTTGTCTACCTAGGGTCATTTTATGCCGTGATAGGGAGCCGATAAATGTACACGGACCACATGTTCCGGGATGAAGAGGTTAAGAAACTGCTGGGCAGTTGGACGGGATCATCGTTGGTTTCCGGGCTTTCTGACCTGACCTGGAAGGCTTTCCAGGCCATTAACAGGCGGCTTCCTGAAGGAGAGCTCCCGAGACCGAAGTGGGCGCCTGGCAAGATGCTCAAGAGCTATGAACGCTCGGCCCCGCCCCTCGGTTTTCCACGAGTCACAGACTCCCTTTGCCCGCGCTGTGTGCCCGAAGTACGCACCGCCATCATCAATGGGGATGCCGACCTGTCCCTGCTGGCTGACAAACACCCGGGCGAAATCAAGGCGCAGATCGTAGAGGAAAACGGTCGAGTCCTCATGCGCAAGGCGTGCGAGAAACACGGGCCGTTTGAGGATGTTCTCTCCACCAACCCGGACTTCACCCGCCGTATTGAAGGTCTCTTCTTTGGCAGAGACTTCCGGTGCGCGGAAGACGAACACGTCCACCGTCACGGCAGTTCCACGATCAAGTTTGGCCGGGGCGCGGTCCTGACCGTGGATGTGACCAACCGGTGCAACATGATGTGCAATCCCTGCTTCATGGATGCCAACCAGGTCGGCTACGTTCACGAACCGGAATGGGAGGACATCAAGGCGATTCTCGACCGCGCCGTTTCCTTCAAGCCGCGCCGGCAGGTCATCGTGCTCTTTTCCGGCGGGGAGCCGACGCTCTCCCCGCACTTCCTCGAGGCGGTTGCTTACGCCAAGAAAATCGGCTTCTACCGCGTTCTGGCTGCGACCAACGGGATACGATTTGCCCAAAGCGAAGACTTCACGCGCCAGGCACACGAAGCGGGCCTGCATGGGGCTTACCTGCAGTTTGACGGCGTGACCAACGAAAAGAATCAACACCGCGGCGTGGGGAATCTGTTCGACGTCAAGTTGCAGGCGATAGAGAACATGGCCAAAGCCGGGATGAAGACAACGCTAGTGACAACCATTGTGAATGGGACCAACAACGATGGCATCGGTCCCATCGTCGATTTTGCCGTACGCAACATCGACAAGATTCAAACCATCGCATTCCAGCCGGTGTCCTTCACGGGGCGGGACGAAGAAATAGACAACGAGACTCGGTACGCCCAGCGTTACACACTCTCCCAGATGGTAGAAGATTTGAAAAGTCAGCTGAATGCCGACTGGGAACCTATGCGCGATTGGTTTCCTCTTTCGTCTTACAGCGCTTTCACCAGCGTGATGGACCTGCTCCAGGGCGCGGATGCACCATGGGGGTGGAGCGCCTGCAACTGCCATCCCAATTGCGGAATTTTCACGCTCCTGGTCGTCAACCGCCGCACCCGCGAATGGACTCCCCTTTTCAAGTTCTTTGACTACGAGCAATTCATCCGGGACGTTGCCGTCATCACGGACACTGCAAGAGGCAAGACCCTGACCGCGGCCCAGCTTGCGCTTTCAATCCTGCGCAACTTCAAGGCGAGCGCAGCTCCCAAAGGATTCCCCATATCCCAGATCGTCAGTCTGTTCAAGCCCAGCGCTGCCCGATCGGACAGTGACCGGAATGACCGCATGAAGACGCGATCGGATCAGGATGACTGGCGCGTGCTCTGCGTCGAAGGTATGTGGTTTCAGGACCTGTGGACCTATGACTTCCGGCGCACCGAGATGTGCGTCATACCGTACGGAACCCAGGAAGGGGAGATTTCCTTCTGCGCTTACAATACGGGCGTGGGGTGGCGGCAGATCATCGAAAACATGCATCAAACAGCCAGCCTGGCCGAATGGCACAAAACCAACGGAAGACACGAGATTTTCGCCAAGGGAAAGAAAGTCGAGCTGAAGACCACGGAACATCATTTGATCTTGCCTGTTCTGGACAATGCCCCCGGCGGAGCGGGATGCTGCAGCGAAAACCCGGGTCTTCTGCCCAAGGACAGAGAAGTTCTGGCCAGATAGTTTGGATTTCGGATTGCGGATTTCGGATTGAAACCTCGCATTCCAATTACCGATTGAGAACAATCGCCAATCCGAAGTCGGCAATCCGAAATCCGCAATCGCCAATCCGCAATCCGAAATCCGCAATCCGCAATTGATAAACCATGGGATATTCGATCTCGCAGTTGGCTCGGGTCTTGGGACTCCCGTACCAGGGGGACGGGGAGCGCGACGTGACCCGGGTTTCGAGCTGGCAGGATGCAGATTGTCTTTCCGTCGTTTTCAAAGACGCCGACTCCCGAGAACCTTTGCCGCCCTGTGCTTTGCGTGCGGCCTGCATCATCGCCCCTCAATCTCTGGTCCCATCAGGTTGCACCGCTATCTTTTCGGAGAGGCCCAAGCTCGATTTCGCCAGGGCAGCTCGCATCCTGGCTCCGCCTCCGGCCGGGAGCGGCGCGACTCATTCAACGGCATCGATCTCGCCCGGCGCCGTGATAGAACATGAGGTCGATATTGGCCCCTATGTGACAGTGGGAGCCGCCAAAATCGGCAGGGGAAGCGTGCTCCACGCCGGCGTTGTAGTCGGAGATGGCTGCGTTGTAGGGGAGAAATGCCTTCTTCACCCCCACGTCGTTCTTTATCCGGGAGTGCAGTTAGGAGATCGAGTCGTGCTTCACGCAGGGGTAATTGCCGGAAGCGATGGCTTCGGTTATGTTTTTGACGGCGAGGTTCAGGTCAAGTTTCCCCAGGTCGGAAACGTGGCGATCGAAGACGACGTGGAGATAGGGGCCAATACGACTATTGACCGCGGCTCGCTGGGAACGACGCGAATCGGCGCAGGGACCAAAATCGACAATCTCGTGCAGATTGCGCATAACGTTGAAATAGGCCGGGGCGTGGTCATCGCGGCGCAAACGGGAATCTCGGGGAGCACCATAATCGGGGACTATGCGGTCATAGGGGGGCAGGTAGGCTTTGGCGACCACGCGCGGGTTGAAAAGGGCGCCGTCATCGGTTCCAAAGCGGGCGTCCTTCCGGGCAAGATCGTCCGGGGCGGGGAGGTGTACTGGGGTATTCCGGTGCGGCCGCTGCAGGAATTCAAAAGGCTCAACGCGCTCTTTGGCCGGCTGCCGCAAATGAAGGAGCAGATCGACGGTCTTAAAGAAACCGTGCAACGTCTGGAAGCGGAGCTCGAGAAGCTGCGTGATCCGAAATGAGCCTGACCACTAGCCTAGTTTCTGGCGCGAAACCAAGGACCCCGAAGGGGTCCAGCAGGACAGCCCAGGGCGCAAGCCCTGGGTTCAAGGGCCAAATTGCGGAAAGCCCTGAAAGGGCGGCGCAGGGAGTTCGATCTCAACTCCAGATAAATGCTCGTCATAAGGCGCGCCTCTTTGGTACCGGGACCAACTGCATCGCCCCTTTGGGGCTTCCCTTGTTACTGTGCTTGTTCCCAGGGCTTGCGCCCTGAGCTTTCCTGAGTCGCCCCTGCGGGGCTAGTTTCGCGCCAGAAACTAGCCTAGTTCTACTTGGTGGTCGCCAAGTTCACAAACTGGTCAAATTTCGTCCGAGAGGCCTGGTTGATTGATAAAAGAGAAATGGAACAAGCGCAGTTGTTTGGAACCGCCGATGCACGCGGATGCACGCCGATGTTCGGTGCGGCTCATCGGCGTGAATCGGCGTGCATCGGCGGTTCCCTACCCTCGGCGGTATGAGGTCGCTCGCTATTCATAGCGAGCGATCCTCATACCGCCCAGTCTTTCACGGGCGAGACGCCCGTGCCACGATGGCTTCGTGGCATGGCCGTCCCGGCCATGATACAAAACTTGACCGATTTGTGAACTTTGTGTCCACCAAGTGGACCTGGTTTCTGTCGCGAAACGCAGGAAATCACTCAGGCTCGCGAGGAGCCCGGGGAAAGAATTGACGCCAGAAAGACTTGCCACGAATTTCACGAATGACACGAGTTCTTTCACGGACGCTGTATACCGTTAGTGAAGCGTGATGCAAGAGCTCCGTGGAACCGCCAGCCTATTTCGTGTAATTCGTGGCAAGCTTTTCTCTGTGTCTCTGTGGCCAATGATGCATGCCAATTTTTTCACGGCTTCCCGGTCATGAAGGTGTGACGGTGCCCATAATCGAAGCGCGGAACCTGCGTAAGGAGTTTCGAGTCTTCAAACGGAGAGAGGGCGTCTGGGGCGCCGTTCGGGACCTGTTTCACCGCGACTACGTCACTCTGGCCGCTGTGGACGGTATAAACCTGAATGTGGAAGAAGGGGAGTTTCTCGGTTACATCGGTCCGAACGGAGCCGGGAAATCAACGACGATCAAGATGATGACCGGGATACTCGTGCCTACGTCCGGAGAGATCGTCGCCGCCGGGCTCGATCCCTACCGCGACCGGACGCGTTACACCAAAACGATCGGAGTGGTCTTCGGTCAGAGGACGCAGTTGTGGTGGGACATCGCGGTGATCGAGAGCTTCAAACTGCTGCGGCGCATCTACGACGTCTCCACCGAAGACTTCCGGCAGCGATTGGGCCTCTTCGGCGAGTTGCTGGGACTCGACGAGCTTCTGCACACGCCTGTGAGGAAATTGAGCCTGGGCCAGCGCATGCGTTGCGACATCGCCGCCGCTCTCTTGCACTACCCCCGCATCGTGTTTCTCGACGAGCCGACCATAGGCCTCGACGTTGTGGCCAAGGACCGGATTCGTGAGTTTCTCAAGGAGATCAACAGGACGATGAAGACGACAATCCTGCTCACCACGCATGATCTCTCGGACATCGAGGAACTCTGCCGCCGCATCGCGATCATCGACCGCGGCAGGCTCTTATATGACGGGACGCTGGATGGGTTGCGCCGGCGTCTGGGCCGCTTCAATCAGATCCTTGTTCACCTGCACGACCGTCATAGCGGGCTGCAACTCGGCCAGGCTCTCGGCAGCGGAAACGGAATTCAGTGGGAGCATCTCGACGAGCTAACCTGCAGAATTCACTACAACCGCGAGCAAGTCTCCTCCGCGGAGATCATCCGGAAGATCGTCAACCAGGTGCCCGTGCGGGACATCTTCATAGAAGAGCAGCCGATCGAGGAAATCATCAAGACCATATACAGCCGCGGCCTTTAGGATTGCGGATTGCGGATTGAAGGTCCTGCGCATCGATTTCAAATCCACAATCCGCAATCGAGAAATCTGGTAAATCGAGTGAGGATCTCAAAATCCGCAATCCGAAATCCGAAATGCGAAATCGGCAATCTGCAATCGGAAATCCGCAATCGAATGCTCGTCTATTTTGAATTCTCGAGGGTTGCCTTTCTTAAAATACTGTCTTACCGCCTGCGATACTTCACGGGGATTCTTACCTACTTCGTAAACGTCTCCGTCTACTATTTCATCTGGCGCTCGGTCTACAGCGCCAGCAGCGACGTCTCCGGATACGACTTGGGGCAGATCGTGACCTATGTGGCTGTCGGCTGGATCATTCGGTCGTTTTACTTCAACAACATCGATCGCGACATGGCCGCTGAAGTCATGGAAGGAAAGATCGCCATAAACCTCATCAAGCCTGTCGACACACAACTGATGTATCTGTCTCAAACGATAGGGGAATCCTGTTTCCGATTTGTGATGTTTACCCTCCCGATAGCGGCGCTCCTATGCTTTGTCTACCCTGTGCGCCCGCCGGCCACGTTTCTGTCAGGTTTGCTGTTTGCGATGAGTTGCCTGCTCGCCCTGTTTATATTTGCCTTGCTGAACTTTCTGGTCGGGACATGCGCCTTGCAGCTGCAGTCTATTCTGGGAATTATCCGGGCCAAATACTTCATCATGGAATTCATGTCCGGGCTGCTGCTTCCGATCGCTTTTTTCCCGAGGAGCCTGCAGGAAGTCATGTTCTATCTTCCGTTTCAGCACGTCAGCTACACTCCCCTCCAGATCTATCTCGGGAGAGTCGCGGGAGCGGCGGCAGTCCGGGCGCTCGGGATTCAGACAGTCTGGGTGGCGATTCTCTACTTGCTTGGCAGACTGCATTGGAAGTTCTCCATTGCCCGGCTTTCGATCCAGGGGGGGTAGTGATTGCGGATTTGGGATTGCGGATTGCGGATTGACAAATTCAAAATCCGCAATCCGCAATCCGCAATCCGAAATCCTTAACATGAAGGATCTTCTGGTTATCCTGTGGCATTACCTGGGGCAATATGCCAAGACCCGTCTGGCATACAAGGCCGATTTTCTGATCGCATCCTTTACCAGCATCCTTGCCACAATCGCGGGATACGGGTTCGTGCTGGTGCTTTTTACCAGGATCCCGCATCTCCAGGGTTGGAAATTCGAAGAGATTCTTTTCATTTATGGGTTCTCTCTGATGCCGATGGGCCTTTTCAATATTATCAGCCTGAACCTCTATGAGTTCGGCGACGCCTATATCGTGGAAGGAAAGTTTGACAGGGTGCTCTTGCGCCCACTGCACTCGCTGTTTCAGGTGCTGTTTGAAAATTTCCGCTTGGAATCCTTGCAGGAAATCATCATTGGGATGGCCGCTGTTGGTTACTGTTCCGTCAAGCTCGGGATTCCCTGGGACCTGACCAATCTGATCGAGTTTCCTCTTCTGGTTTTTTGCGGAGCGGTCATCTATATATTTGTATTTGTGATACTCAGCAGCGTGAATTTCTGGTTCGAGGACAGGATCGGGATAGCGCCGCCGGTCTATAACATGATCGCCTTTGGGCGGTATCCGATCACGATATACAACGCTTTCATCCAGTTCCTGTTGAACTGGATCATTCCTTTTGCCTTTGCCTCCTTTTACCCGACGGTCCGTTTTCTGGGGCGGAAAGAGTTCATGAGGGAGTTCTACCTGATACCGCTGGTTGCGGCTGCGGTCGTCGCTTTGGCTTTGTTTGTCTGGGATCGCGGCGTCCGGCAATACAAGAGCACCGGGAGTTAATTGAGGATTGAGGATTGAGGATTGAGGATTGCGGATTGCGGATTGACAATCCGCAATCCGCAAGCCGCAATCCGAAATCGAAATGGAATTCAATACCCAATCGGCAATCGGCAATCCGCAATCGGGGAGGAGCTCCGACGAGCTTGGACGGATTTGCCGTCAGGTTCTGCGCAACTTCTTCCCGTCGTTTCGGGAGGCGGAAGTGGTTGCCTCCTTTTACCCCTACGTGGGTCTCACTCACACGATCCGGAAGAAAGGGGAGGGGTGGGCGATACGCATCAGCGACCACTGCCGTCATGCACCGGGTGCTGTGCTGGAGGCGATCGCGGTCCTGCTCGCCTGCAAGGTGCTTCGAAGACGCGCGCCCAGGGACATGGAGGAAATCTACGAGCAGTTTCGACGGGACCCGGAACTGGAGGCTGGGCTTCGACGGCGGCGCCTGCAGCGAGGGCGCAAGCTCATAAATTCTTCCAAGGGCCGGCATCATGCGCTCCGGGAGATTTTTGAGGAGCTGAACGGCAAGCACTTCAATCACCAGCTGCACATCAAGCAGTTGGGCTGGGGGCCCCGCCGCAGTTGGAGCCGGCTGGGGCATTTTGACGAGGTCCATAACAGCATTACCATCAGCCCGGTTCTGGATTCTCCGAGGGTTCCGCGCGGCGTGGTCTCGTACATCCTCTATCACGAAATGTTGCACATTCTTTTCTCGGGCACAGACGGCCACGGGCGCGGGCGGCACCACCCTCCTGAATTCCGCAGGGCTGAAGAAGCCTATCCTGATCGCGCCAGCATAAAGAGATTCCTGAATGAGTTCTGTCGCTCCCGAGGGAAGGTTCGGAGTTCAGGCCTTGGCTTGCCCTGAGCGCAGCCTGGATGTGAACCAAACCCGGAAAAACTCGCAACGAATTACACGAATTACACGAAAAGACAGGCCGGCGGATGAACGCGCTTCACTTGGAGCGATTTCCTTGGCATAGATCCCGGTTAGCAAAAAAATTCGTGTAATTCGGCAAGTCTTTCCGGCCCCAATTCTCTCCCAAAACCCGGTGAATGTGTTTGTTTGCGGCTCAGTCGCGCTGTAAGATAAGCCTTTCTGGACACCTAAAATGAAATGCATCCTTTGCAACCGGAGGAAAGGGAAGCGGCACTGCCCCGCCAAGAACGCGATGATTTGCGCCCAGTGCTGCGGGGAGAAGCGCATTCTCGAAATCGACTGTCCGGAGAGCTGCCCCTATCTGAAAGCAGGGCGCAGCCACGAAGTCCAGCTCGAAAGCGCGCGCCACCTGCGAACTTCAGACCCGATGAAACAACAGATGCGGGCCCGGGTCTTGAGCCGCTTCGAGCCGGTAGTCGCGCATCTGGAGTATGTTCTCGCCGAGGAGCGGCGCGCTTCCCGGAACTTGACCGACAGTGAAGTTGCCGAAGCGGTGGATTTGCTTCTCCGAACCTACCGTACCGAGGAGAAGGGGATCTTCTACGAACACACTTCCAGCAACCTGAAAATAGACATGCTGCGCAGGCGACTGGGCGAGATTATGAAGACGTATCGAGATCCCCCCAGCCCGCAGCAGGGACGCCTGAAACTGGAAGACGCCGTGGACTGTCTGGAGTTCATCCGCGGACTGGTCGCCAGCCACATACAAGAGCGGCATTCCGCTACCAGCTATGTGGACTTTCTTGCCAGAACCATGCCGCGCGGCGGAGAGCTTGACGCGCCCGGCCCGTCGTTAATCATTCCCGGATGAAGCAGCCGCACCAAGAGCACGAACTAAACCAAAGATGGAACACAGATAAGCACAGAGCGGCAGAGCCGCAACCAAACTCAAGTCCTTCGCGTTTTCTTCGCGTGCTTCGCGCCTTCGCGGTGAAAGCCCAGCCCAGGATTCACCGCGAAGCCGCGAAGAGCGCGAAGATTTCGCGAAGAGAAATCCTTTCCTGCCAGCAAAGGATTTTCGGCTTTAGTGGTACGGACCTGTGTTCATCTGTGGTTTCATTTGTGCACAGTTTCTGACGGATTGCCCGCAGATGCTTCTCGCTCCTTGGTTCTGGGTTCCTTTCCCACAATGAGACGGCGGATGTCTGTCGGGAGATACAACTGTGACAAGAGCCATCTGATTGAGGCGGTCAAGCAATTCCGCGGCAAACGGATTCTCGTCCTGGGCGACGTAATGCTGGACCGCTTCATATGGGGATCCGTCAGGCGCATCAGCCCGGAAGCACCCGTACCGGTAGTCGAGATACGCAAAGAGACGACATGTCTGGGAGGCGCCCGTCCACGGGTTGATTGTCGACGAAAATCGGGTGACCAGCGTAAAGACAAGAATAATCGCGCATCACCAGCAGGTCTGCCGTACGGATCGCGAAGACAGCAACGCGCTCTCTTCCGATTCCCGGAAGAAGCTCGTGGCTCGTTTCCAGTCCAGCCTGGACAAGGTCGATGCCGTGATCATTTCGGACTACGCCAAGGGCCTGATCTCGACCGCCCTCCTGAGGGAGACGCTGCGGCTGGCCAGAGCCGCGCGCAAGATCGTCTGCGTCGATCCGAAGCTCAAGAATCTGACGGCTTACCGGTCCGCAACGGTCATCACTCCGAATACGTTCGAGGCGGAACGCGCGTCAGGGATCAGCATCTCAAATACTCGCGACCTGGTGCGTGCGGGTAGGAGAATTCTCCGGGAGACAGGCATTCCCCATCTGCTCGTGACGCGAGGCGAAGAGGGAATGGCCCTGTTTGAAGGAGACTCCCGCGTTACGCACATTCCCACCGTGGCCCGGGAAGTCTTCGACGTCACAGGAGCCGGGGATACGGTCATTTCCACTCTCGCCCTGGGTCTCGTGGCAGGACTCACCGTCCTGGAAGCCGCGGTTCTTTCCAATATTGCTGCCGGCATCGTGGTAGGCAAGCTGGGCACAGCTTCGGTAACGCCCGAGGAGCTCACCGCCGGCATCCGCGCCCTCGCATAGAGAAGTTTCAAATCGTTCTTCGTGTCTTCGCGTCTTCGTGGTGGATTGGGTCCGGCCTTTACCACGAAGGCGCGAAGACACGAAGGATCGCCAAGTTTTTGGTTGCGGCTGGGCTGCTCTGTGTTCATCGGTGGTTTCATTCCTACTCGGTGCTATGACCGGGCAGGATTCTTTCGCAGGCGCTCAGGACGCGGTCGACGGGAATATCGAGAATACACCTGGGCCTCCCGAAAGCGTGGCAGGTATAGCCGGGACAGGGCATGCAGGGGAAATCGGACCGCACCAGCTCGTAATTGGTCCTCCACGGATGCCATGCGACAGAGTTGGAAGAGCCCCAGACCACAACCATGGGCTTTTTTAGCGCAGCCGCCGCGTGAGCCGGCCCGCTGTCGTTTCCGACAAACAGGCTGCAGCCTTCGATCACGGCAAAAAGCTCGGCCAGGGCCAGATCTGACCAGTAGAGATGCTTCCGCCGGGCGGTCGAGGCGATCCGGGTCAACGTGCGTTCTTCGTTCCTGGCCGAAGTGAAGATCACAGGCAGGTTGAAGCGCCCGCTCAGTTCATCTGCGAGTTGGGCGAAGTTCCCCTCCTGCCATTGCTTGGTAAAGAGCGTCGCAGTGGGGTGAACCAACACGTATTTCTGCGGTTCGATTCCGGACCGTTGCAGCCGCTCCTGCGCCTGTGCTCGGGCCTTCGGCTCGATGTGGAGCCTACCCTCCAATTCCAGGGGGACAGGAATCCCCGCCCAGCGGAGCAGGGTCATTTGATGCTCCACCGTGTGAAGGTCCTTTCGATTCCAGACTTCGTTGGAAGGAGGAAGCTGGGCGTTATAAGCCCAGACGTTTCGGTAATTCTTCTGACCGATGCGCAGCCTCGCGCCACTGGCCAGCGTGAAAATCATGGAGGTGGTGCCGCCATGCAGATTCAACACCACCGGATACCGGCGCCGGCGGATCTCTTTGAGGACGGCCGTTCGCGTCCATCCTTCGCGGCCGGGCCACGCACGCGGGCGCAGGATCAGAGTCTCGTGGACGGCAGGATGGTTGGAGAAAACGGCGGCGAACGGGGCTTCGCTGAGCACGTCGAGGTCGAGATCAGGCCGCCAGCGATGCAGGGATTCGAGCAACGGCAGGGATAAGATCGAATCGCCGAGGGACCTCAGGCGGATTAACAGGAGCCGGGGAATGCGCTGGAGTTCCTGACGGAGGAGGTCCGGATTGAGGATTGAGGAGTGAGGATTGAGGATTGACGATTGAAGACTCGCCGGATCTGATTCTTTCATTCGTCAATCGTCAATTGGGAAGTCAGGGCTCCTCAATGGTGGCCTTGTCGACAAGCATTACGGGAACGTCATCCTGGATGGGGTAAACGCGGTGGCATTTCACACATTTGAGGCCATTGCCATCTTGAGTAAGCTTTAATTCTTCCTTGCACAAGGGGCATGCGAGAATTGCCAACAGTTCCTTGCTGATTGCCATACTACCTCCTCAAATGCAGTGACCAGTGGGCAGTGGGCAGTCAACAAAGTACAGCAGCCAACTTGCCTACTGCCTTCGGCCTTACTGCCCGCTGCCTACTGGCCACTGGCCACTGCCTTATCCCAACGGGAGTCTTTCTAACACGTCATAGACGGCGCCGTCCGGTTTCAATGTGCTCTTGTAGACGTTAATCCCGTTGACTTCGAACGAGGTCTCACGCACGCTCGTGATTTTAATACACTCCACGAGGCGGTGTAAATTTCTTTTGCCCCGCACCCTGCCGAGTGTCAGGTGGGGATGGAAGGCGCGCTCTTCCGGAGGAAACCCGAACCGCCCGCAAACGTTTTCGACATCTTTTTGCAGCGTTTCCAGCTTGTGAGTCTCTCCTTCGATGCCGCACCAGACTATGCGCGGGGAGCGCAAGCCGGGAAACGCGCCCAGCCCGCGGAGGCAAAGCGTAAAAGGCCTGTGCGCCTGGACCGATTCTCTCAGCGCTCCCGTGATTCCCGGCAGCATTTCGGGATCGATCTCGCCGAGAAACTTCAGTGTAAGGTGAATGGATGCGGCGCAAGTCCAGCGCACATCGGCTCCTGTGGCGCGCAGTGGCTCCTGGGCTTCGTCGAGCGCCTTCTGGGACTCCTGGGGAATGGGCAATGCGACAAACGTTCTCACGGTTTCCCGGCGGCGCTCTCCGGCATCAGGAACCGGCGCAGGCACGCGAGCGCGAAGAAGGCGGCCCGTTCGCGGACCGCATTTCTGTCGCCTGGCAGGATCCTCCGGATGTGAAGGTCCCGATTGTCGTCCGATAGGCCCACGAAAACCAATCCCAAGGGCTTCTCTGCGGAGCCTCCGTCCGGACCTGCAATACCGGTTACGGACAATCCAATCGCACTGCCAAGAACCTGTCGAACTCCTCGGGCCAGGGCCTCCGCTGTCTCTCCGCTTACCGCGCCATGGCGTTCGAGCGTTTCTTCGGGCACGCGGCACAGGTCTGTCTTTGCCTTGTTGCTGTAACAGAGGACGCCCCCTGAGAAGTAGCTCGAGCTGCCGGGTATGCGGGTGAGGTACGCGCCGACCATACCCGACGTGCAGGATTCCGCGACCGCCAGTGAGCTTCCCGCCTGCCGCAACATTCGGCCCACGACGGCCTCGATAGGCTCGTTTTCGGTGGTGAAGATCGCGCTTCCCAGGGCTTCCTGTATCCTGGACGCGAGCTCGATGAGATCCGATGGCTCTTCCCCCGGATCCAGCCATCGGGACAGATGCAGCGAAATATGGCTTGTACCGGCCAGGATCGTGGTCTGAACCCGATCGTAGGTTTTGTAGATCGGCGCCACGCGCGCGTCGACTTCAGATTCAGTCATCCCCGCGATGCTGAAGGTCTTCCGTACCACTCGTCTGCCGCCGCCCAGCGCTTGGAGCCGAGGCAGGACCTCGGTTTGAAACATATGTTTGATCTCGCGCGGAGGGCCCGGGAGAAGCGCTATGAAGACTCCCTTCTCTTCAAGCCACAGCCCCGGCGCCGTGCCCCTCGAGTTTTCCAGCACTTCGGCCCCCACCAGCACTTGAGCCTGGCGCTTGTTGATGTCCGGCATAGAGTAGCCACGGCTGGCAAATTTTCGCTCGATTCCCTCCAGGATTGATGTATCAAGGACAAGATGACACCCCAGCACTCGCGCTACCGCGGCGCGCGTGAGGTCGTCCTCGGTCGGACCGAGACCGCCGCTGAAGATTACCAGCCTGGAACGACCTAAGGCGTTTCGGAATACCTCGGCGATATCTTCTTCTCTGTCGCCCACGATGGTCTTAAAGCGGACTTCGAACCCCGCTTCATTCAATTTCTCCGTAAGGAACAGAGAATTGGTGTCCTGGAAGTATGGCGTCAGCAACTCGGATCCGACTGCGATAATCTCGGCTTTCATACCGGCGGAAACCCTTCGTGATTCTTTGCGTCTTCGTGTCTTCGTGGTGGAGTTCTCCTTACCACGAAAGACGCGAAGACACCAAGAGGATTACCTGAAGGACGAGGTTGGCGTAAACTCCTGCGAGCAGGTCGTCTGCCATGATTCCCACGCCATTCCCCAGAAGCTCGAGTTTGCGCACAGGGTAAGGCTTCCATATGTCAAACACCCGGAAAAGAAGCGTGCCCAGCAGAAGGTTCAGGAGATTTACCGGGAGAAAGAGAAATGTCAGAAGCTGCCCGGCGATTTCGTCGATGACGACGATCTGCGGGTCTTCTTTTCCAGAAGCACGGGCCACTTCCGACGAAGCCAGCACTCCGATCACGGTAATCAGACCGATGACACTCAGATGCAGTTCCGGCAAAATCTTGTGGCCCGCGCGATAGGTGAGATAGTAGGCAAACGTCGCGGCGACTGCCGCGTAGGTACCGGGCGCGCCGGGTATCAGGCCCAGGTAGCAACCGCTGGCCAGGAAGAGCGCGAGGCGACGCTTCAATGGACTGTACTGTTGCCGGTTTCCGGCAAACCGTCTTCCTCTTCTTCCTGTGTTCTTGTCGGTACGCGGTAGGATTCTCCGGCCCAATTGCCCAGGTCGATGAGCTTGCAGCGTTCGCTGCAGAACGGGCGGAAGGGGTTACCCTCCCATGTTGCCTCCTTCCTGCACCTAGGACAGCGGATTTTTTTCATACGCTCTCGCAGATTTCGGATTGCGGATTTCGGATTGAAAGACCGAGCGGATTTTCTCAATCCGCAATCCGCAATCCAGAATTCAGCTTACGATAACTCCCAGGAGATCGTGCTCGAAGGCCTGAGTTATCTGAATGGTCCGAAAGTCGCCTGGACAGACCTTTCCGGCCTCGGAGTCATTGATCAGACACACGCCGTCGATCTCCGGCGCCTGAGATTCCAGCCGGCCCTGGAGAAGGAGAGCGCTTTCCTGGGAGGGTCCTTCGATCAAGACGGGAAGTTTCTTTCCCACAAGGCGCCGATTCTTTCTGGCCGCGATCCGGGCCTGCTGCTCCATCAGCTCTCGCCGCCTGCGCTCGGCGGTTCGAGCGGGGACTTTCGGCTGGAGCTCATAAGAAGCCGTGTTTTCCTCGTCGGAGTATGTAAAGACACCTAGGCGATCGAACTCCATCTCGCTGCAAAAGCACTTCAGCTCCTGGAAGTCCTGCTCGGTTTCCCCGGGAAACCCAACAATCATGGTCGTGCGAAAAGTCACTCCCGGGACTCCACTGCGAATGCGCTCAACCAGCCTGGTCAAGGTCTCGCGGTTGCCGCCGCGCCGCATCGTTTTCAGCATGCGCGCGCTCGCGTGCTGCAGCGGCATGTCCATATACCTGCAAATGTTCTCGTGGGAGGCCATCGCTCCCAGCAGCCTGTCGCTGACCATCGTGGGGTAGATGTACAGAAATCGTATCCAGCGTAACCCTTCCACTTTGGCCAGAGACTCCAGGAGCCGCGCCAGACCGTCGGTCAGTCCCAGGTCCTGCCCGAAGCTTGTCGTGTCCTGCGATACGAGGATGATTTCCTTTACCCCGTCAGATGCCAGTCTGCGTGCTTCCTCCACCAGGGAGGGGACGCTGCGGCTTCGAAACGGCCCGCGGATTTTCGGAATTATGCAGAAAGCGCAGGTGTGGTCGCAACCTTCCGCGATCTTCATATAAGCCGAGTAGCGGGGAGTGGCACGCGCGCGTGGGGTCGTGTGATCGTACAGGTACAGGTCTGCGTCGCTCCGGCCGAAGGAAGCCGGAGGCAGGACTATTCCTCCCTCGGCTGCGCGGGTAATTTCCTCGATCTGATTGGTCCCCAGGATGGCGTCCACTTCCACCAGTTCGGACCGGATTTCCCGGGGATACCTTTCGGCAAGGCATCCTGTGACGACGAGCCGTTTGCACCGGCCGCTCTTCTTGAGCTCAGCCATCTCGAGGATTGTTTCAATCGACTCGCGCTTTGAGCTCTCGATGAAACTGCAGGTATTGACTATGATGACGTCGGCTTCAGACTTGTCCGTGGTTACGGTGTGGCCGGCTTTCTGCAGGAGGCCCAGCATCACCTCGCTGTCGACCAGGTTCTTCGGGCATCCCAGGCTGATAAATCCTATCTTGCTCACTATCGACTCCCAAAACCCTTCAATACTAGGCTGCGATACCGTTTCATTCAAGCAAATCCTCGTCGTTTTTGGGGTTTCGTTCGGAGTTCAAGCTTTAGCTTGCCCACAGAGCCATTACGAGCCCGACGAGTTGCGAGAAGTCAAGCTCGAGAAGAATTCAAGCGCTTTACTCACCACGGAGACACGGGTCGTGAGAAAAAATCGTAGCGCCGGCGTCTCGCCGGCATCTGAGCCTCGACAACTCCTTTTGGGTCAACACGACCTTTGCCGGCTGGAAGCCGGCGATACATTTTTTCTCACCTCCACGGAGTACACGGAGAGGCACGGAGAACCCTGATGCCTCTGTGAAATCTCCGTGCCCTCCGTGTCTCCGTGGTGAAACAGGACGTCTTGCCGCTCCAGGGTCACTGTCTGAATCGCAGTTGCCCGACAGCTCCGGAAAAAATTCCTGTGTTGCAGGGGCGCAGTGAGCAAAAAATTCGTGGAATTTCGTGGAATTCGTGGCCGGTCTTTCTACAATCGACGAATTAACCATGTCTGATAACTCCATGCTGGCCGCAGGGGCCATTTTCGTTGCCACTTATATCATCCTCGGCATTCAGGGGATCCCCAGGATCCATATCGATCGGCCTTCGGGCGCGCTTCTCGGGGCGGTGGGCATGGTGGCATTTGGCGTTCTGTCTCTGGAGCAGGCGTATCAGGCCATTGATCTCGACACGATCCTTTTCCTTCTGGGGATGATGATTCTCATTGCCTACCTCGAGCTTTCCGGATTCTTCGAGGTTCTGGAGCGCTGGATCATAGGCCGGGCTCGGAGCACTCTCATGCTCCTGGGCCTCACTGTGGGATCGTCGGGGATTCTCTCGGCGCTGTTCATGAACGACACGGTCTGTTTGATCTATGCGCCCGTGATCGTCCGCGTGACTAAGAGGCTTCGATTAAACCCGGTTCCTTACCTGATCGCGCTTGCGACATCCGCAAACATAGGGAGCGTCGCCACGATCATAGGAAACCCGCAGAACGCTTTGATCGGCATCCGATCGCGCTTGCCGTTCCTCGAATTTACGGGCCGGCTGTGGCTGGTGAGCGCTCTCGGCCTTCTTCTGACGTTCCTTCTCATTGCGCTTGTCTATCGCAAGGAGGTTAACAGGCTGCCTCTGAGGGTGCCGCCTCCGCGGAATCCCGCGAAGATTCAGCGCTGGCTCCTGGCCGTTTCCCTGGGCGCGGGCATCGCGATGTTTCTCCTCCTGTGCATGAATTACCATCCTCCCGCTGTGGCGATGGCGCTGGCCTCGGTCGTCATCCTTGCGGGAAGCCGAAAACCGCGTCGCGCGCTTCAGGAGGTGGACTGGACGCTTCTTTTCCTGTTTGCCGGCCTGTTTGTAGTCATGCGAGGCGTCCAGATCTCCGGACTGACCGACCTGCTGTTCAAACGAACGAGGTTTCTTCTGGAAGGGCATACTCTTGGTTCTGCGCTGGGTCTGGCGGCAGCAGTGACGCTCCTGTCGAACCTGGTGAGCAACGTCCCGGCAGTGATGCTCTACGTGCCGCTGGTGGAAACGCAGCCCGCGCCGGACCGCCTCTGGTTGCTGCTGGCTATGGCTTCCACATTGGCCGGGAATCTGACCATCATCGGATCGGTGGTGAATCTCATTGTTTTGGAATCGGCCAAGGAGGAGGTCGAGATCTCATTTCTCGAGCACCTCAAAGTCGGTGCGCCGCTCACGATCCTGACGCTGGTCGCGGGAGTTCTCATCCTCTCGCTTTGATTGAGAAACACCGCGCGAGTCGTCACACCCCACCCACCAAACCCTTCGCGATTCTTTGCGCCTTCGCGGTAACGACTGCGCCCGATGCACCGTGAAGACACGAAGAATCACGAAGGGTTTTCCGTCAACCGCAAAAATACATCTCCCCCAAGTGAGAATTTTTGGATCATTTCGGCCGGCCGCCGTTAGGTATGCGCGAAAGAGGCCTTTGAACGAACCTTAACGACTTTGGAGTTTGCACCATGCGAATATCTCGCCGATCGCGCCGTTTTATCCTGGGTTGGGTGCTGTTCACGCTGGTTCCGCTGCGCGCTTTTGCGCAGGCGTCGCAGCCGACATCTCTCTCCATCAGCCCGAGCACTCTGAACCAGGGCCAGTGTTACACGATGACCGTGGGCAACGGCGCCAACATGACCCTGGACCTCGAATATACGTTCAACGGCGGTCCAGTACAGACGATCATCGACTGGCCTTCGCTCGATCCCAACGGCCGGGCCTATATCTGCACGAGCTCGGCCACTGCCACCGGAACCTATACTTTCGTTGCGGTCCGAAACACCCTTACTACGGCCTGGGTGTCTGTGTCGGCCTCCGTTACAGTCACGGCTCCGCCCCGGCCGGATTTTTCCCTTTCCGCGAGCCCCGCTTCGCGCACCGTCAACCAGGGACAGTCGACAAGCTGGCCGGTCACGGTTTCGGGAATTAATGGCTTCACCTCTTCTGTTTCTTTAAGCGTGAGCGGGGTGCCTTCCGGGGCCTCGGCGTCGTTCAGCGCGAATCCGGTGTCTCCGGGAGGGAGCGCCACCTTGACCGTCAGTACCACCTCAACCGCATCCACCGGCTCCTTCACACTCACCGTCACGGGCACGGGAGGCGGGCTGACACGCTCGGCCTCTGTCGCGCTTGTGATCAACCCGCGCCAGCCCACATCGCTCAGCTTCAATGTGAGCCAGGGATATGCGGGCAACGACTGCTACTTCATCACTGTGGGCAACGGCGCCGGCATGATGATCGACCTGCAATACACTTTTAATGGGGTCGCGCAGCCTGTCTGGAGCACGACGCTGGATGCGAACGGGCAGTGGCGCTATTGCCTGAACCACTCCGACATGCTGGGCACGTACACGTTCACGGCGATGAAGAACCGGCTGCGCTCCGACTGGGTCGCGCTCAGCCCGGCGGTCACCTTCCGGGTCCGTCCGCCTCAGCCGGCGTCGCTTTCCGTCAGCCCGGCGGCTGTCACCGCCGGTCAGGGGAGCTATCGCATGACGGTGGGAAACGGCGCCGGAGTGACGCTCGACGTGCAGTACACGATCAACGGAGGGTCGGTGCAGACAATGTCCGGCTGGTCAAGCTTGGTTGCGGTGAGTCCGGAGAGCCCAAACGGGCAAGCGGACATCTGGCCCGGCCTTTGCGCGAAGCCGGGGAATTACGTCTTCACGGCCGTCAAGAACACGCTCAATACGGCGTGGGTTACGGTTCCAGCGTCCGTGACGATCAATCCGCCGGCCGGGCCGGTAGTGACCTCGGTCTCGCCCAACAGTGGCGCGGCAGGCGCGGGTGTGGAGGTCACCGTGAGCGGGACCAATCTCTGCGGCGTGACGCTTTCGACAGGATGGTCCGGCCTGACGTTCAGCAACGTGAGTAACAACGGCGCGGGCAATGCCGCGACGGTAACGTTCAACATAGCGTCGAGCGCGCCGGCGGGTGTCGCGACCGTCACACTTTCCGCGGCCGGAGGCTCGACGACATTCTCGTTTGCCGTCGCAGCTTCACCCGTGACGCTAAGGAAGGAATACATCTATGTCGGCGGCAAACTGGTGGCTACGGAAGTGCCATAGGAGCGTCTCGTATGACTACGCTGCGTAGGGCGCTGGTTGCGAGGTTGAAACAAAAGCCGGTTGGGACGATGGGCGCAAAGATTAGCGCGAAACGAAGGTCGCTCGGCGGAGCGGGTGAAGGTTACTCGTTACGAGTGCGAATAAGGCGCTCCGTCCGCAGGATCGTGCTGTTGACCTTGCTGGCAGATCTAGTTCAATCATTTCAGCTCGATTTGACTGCCCAATCGGCCAGGCAGGACGGAACAGCCTATCTTTGCCGCGGCCAGCTGCGATCGCGCCTGCGGGAGGCCCTTACGGTTTTCGGCGACCGCCTGGAACGAGCCGGCAAGGAACGGGTCACCCTCCTTGGTACCCTGCACACCGCCTCCCAAGTCGAGGGGATTCCGCTGCAGATTGTGTGGGAGTTTCCCGGCCGGCTGCGCATCGAGAGCCGGTTGCGAGTTCTTCTTTTCGATGGCCGGCGTTTGGTGGGGGCCCCGACCCGGCAGGAGGAGGCGTTGGTGGAAACTCTCTTCTATGACTTGCCCGAGCACTTCTTTCTGGGACAGGCCCATGGGCTCGCCACTCGCTTTTTGGGCAGTCGCTTCCGGTTGGATGACGGACGGGCCCCCTATTACACGGGTACCTATTACGACGTTTACGAGGTGACGGATGCCATTCAACTCGGCGGCCCGGTTCGGCTGCAGCCGAAATTTTACTATCTGAGCTCCGACACGCTTCTGCTGGAGCGTGTGCGTTATCAGTCCAATCGGGGCTCGTCTGGGCCGGACGTGGAAGTTCAAATAGGCCTCTGGCAACGGGGCGACGGTCAATCGGTGCCGGGCCGCATTGTTCGGCTGGAGAATGGTAAGGCAGTTTTCACGCTCACGGTCACGTCGGCCATTATCGGACCGGCAGCAAAGTGACGGGCTCTTCCGCGCCCCTTGAGCACTGGCGCAATCGGAAGTGTCGGTCAATTCATGCGGCCTTTCTTTCCTTCGTGTCTTTGCGGTGAGTTCTGTTCCGCACTCCACCACGAAGACACGAAGACACAAAGAATCTATGCAGCGAGGCAACCCAAATGAAGAGGGATAGGATTGATTGGATCGGCTGTGTGACTTCCAGGTTTGGATTGGGCTGGCGCACGCTCTTGTTCGTGCTCTTTGCCACAACCGCCGTCCCGGCGCAGCAGGATACGATCCCGCAGCGAGGGTTTCATCCCGCGGGCTCCTATGCGCTGACCGATCTGGAGACTATCAACACGGGAAACGGCAATTTGATGTTCCGGATTCCTTTGGTGTCGCTCCCGTCGGGACGAGGCGGAGCTCCCGGTCCGGCGATCAGTGTCTACTACAACAGCAAGCTTTGGGACACTTTTGCCTGGATCGATCGGACCGGTCCTACCCCCAGGGAGGTGAACGAGATCGTGCAAAGCCCGGACGGCGGCTGGCGTTACGCTCTTAGCTACGAATTGCGCCTGGACAACCGTTTGTTCCATGACCAGAGCGGCCCTGTCAACTGCTCGGACCCCGGTAGCGACAACATCTTGAAGCTGAAGATGAGTTTCCCCGACGGCAGCGTGCGCGAGTTTCGGCCGCGGGGTTTCTCGGATTTCTTCGCGGACGGTTACTTCAACATTTCGCCCGACGGGTTTGGCGTATGTGGCGGCAGCCTGACCTCCCCGATGACTTATTACAGCACCGACGGCAGCTACCAGAAGCTGGTCATCGAGCACGATACGGATAATGTGTGGAGCAACAATCCGTGGACGCTGTATCTTAATGACGGCCGGCGGATCACCGGAGGAAATGCGCCGCAGCGCATTTACGACCGGAACGCCAACTTTGTCGAATTTCGCAACATCACGTACAACACACACCCCGCGACCCAAATCATCGATCAACTGGGACGTTCCGTGATTGTCGAATATGGCTCCGCGCCCGGGCAAGACTCGGTTTACGGTTGGGGCACCGGCAACGAACAGCTGATATGGAACGTTCACTGGACGACTGCGTCCGTAAGCAAGTTCTATTTCGCGTATGATGCGGTCAGCCGGACTCTCACCCGGCCGCTGAGCGTGATCAGCGAGATGTCTCTCCCCCCGCAAGCGGGGTCCTTAGCTTACGCCTTCGAATACAATCCGGCCGCGGCGAATCCGGGATGGGGTGAATTGAGTCTCTTGAGGCTTCCATCGGGAGCTCGAGCCACATATCAGTATCGCGCTGATGGCGCTGACTCGATTCATTGGAGAAGAGTCATCGATAATGCGCCAACGCGCAAGGATCTGACCTACTTGCGTGAGTATGACGGTGTTTCCGCTCCGACGACCGAAACCTGGCTGTATTCGGGTGACAGCGGTGACGAGGAATTTACCATTTCCACCCCGGACGGAGGCGTGCTGCGCGACCACATTAGCAGGTCAGGAACTTATTGGTCCCGCGGTATGGTCTATAAGACCGAGCACCCTGACGGAAGGTTGGTCGAACGGCTTTGGAACCGCAACCCGCCTCCTGGGGTTGGCCCCAACCTTCCGGCAAACCCCTACGTCAAGACCGAGTTTACGTCGGTGAGGGACTCCCTGGGAAATCTGGCCAAGACCGCGATCAAAGATTTCAATTACGACAAGAATGGCAATCTGACCCGCCTGGCCGAGTACGACTGGGTGCAGTACAGCAGTGTGCCGCGCGACACGCTGGGGCGCCCCATGGGAATTCCCCCGGGAACGCAGCTCCGGAAGCTTACACTCAACACGTACTACAATCCTGCGCCGGACTCTTCATCGACGGTGGACCATGTCAACGCGTACTATAACCCCAGCTCCCCGTCTCTGCGCAGCGCCATCGAGTCGAGCGAAGTCAGCAATGAGCTCGGTCAAACTCTCTCGCGCACCGAGTCCTTCTACGACAACCCGTCGGCGACGGGGAACCTGACTCAAGAGAGAAGATGGGATGACACGAAAGGGCCGCTGACGCGTCCGTTAGGCTCGACCAATTCGATCGCGGTCTCTCATCAGTACAGCGCTTCGGGAAACCGCGTTCTGACTACGGATGCTCGTGGCATCCAGACTCAGTTCATCTACGGCGCGATCAATGGGTTTTCGGATCTGTATGTCACGCAGACCAAGACGGCGTACCGGACCGCCGTCCAGCGCACTACGAATTTGCAACATGACTTTTGTACGGGCTTAGTCAGCTTGCAGACAGACGCCGACAACAACGTCACCACACGAACCAGCTATGACGTGTTTGGGCGTCCCACCCTGATTCAGGAGGCTTACCTGACCGCTTTGGAGCGGCGCACTTCGACGGAGTACTCCGACACGGAGCGTCGCGTGATCGTGCGGCGCGACTTGAATACCACCGGGGATGGCCGGCTGACGACCGTGGAGCACTACGATCCACTGGGCCGGATTCGGCTAAGGCAGCAGCTGGAAAATCCAACGCTGGAAAGCGCCTACGATGAGACGGCGGGGATCAAGGTGCAGACGCGTTACGCCTTCGCCGCTCCCAACCGGCTCGAGCTCGTTTCCAATCCGTATCGGGCGGGGAGTTCGATGGGATCTGGCGACGAGTCGACGATGGGCTGGACGCGGACAACGCTCGATGGCGGGGGACGGATCGTGGAGGTACAGACCTTCGCAGGCGGGGGGTTGCCCCCTCCCTGGGGCGCAAACGCGATCAGCACGGGCACGGTGAGAACTTCTTACGACGCCAATGCCACGATAGTGACGGACCAGGCAGGCAAGAGCCGGCGGAGCGTGAGTGACGCCCTGGGGCGCCTCACCGGTGTCACAGAAGACCCGGCGGGGCAGGCGCACCTGACCGCCTACCAGTATGACGCGCTTGATAACCTGACGATGGTGCAACAAGCGGGACAGACCCGCAGCTTCAGTTACGATTCGCTCAGCCGCTTGGCTAGCGCGATCAATCCCGAAAGCGGAAGCGTAGGCTACGACTATGACGGAAATGGCAACCTGAAGCACAAGACCGTCGTTCGGGGAACGATAACCTACAACTACGACGAGCTGAACCGCGTCATTAGCCGGAGTTACACGGACGGCACGCCGCTGGTGACCCTTGTCTACGATGCGCCGGCAGTGACAAACTCGAAGGGGCGTTTGACTTCGGTGAGCTCGACGGTCTCCAGTTACGGCTATGACGAGTACGATGCGCTCGGCCGCGTCAAGCGCAGTTCTCAAGTGACCGATGGAAGGCAGTATCTCTTCGGCTATGCCTACAACCTGGCCGGTGGGATGACGTCACAGACCTATCCCTCGGGAAGAATCATCACGACAGGTTACGATATGGCGGGAAGAATCAGCAGCGTCACGGGCCAAAAGGCGGGAGAAGCCGGCAAGGCCTACGCCTCTTCGCTCGCCTACGCCTCGCACGGGCCAGTCAGATCGGTCCGGTTGGGAAACGGTCTGTGGGAGCACACGAATTTCAACAATCGGCTGCAGCCGATACAGATCGGCCTGGGAGCCACCAGCACGAGCACCAGCCTGTTAAGCCTGGATTATTCCTACGGCGCGACAAACAACAATGGGAACGTGCTCAGTCAGACGATCACGGCAACGGGCTTCAGCAAGCAGCAAAGCTACTCGTATGATGCTCTGAACCGATTGCAGCAGGCTGATGAGATCGGATCCTGGTCGCAGACGTATGGCTATGACCGGTACGGGAACCGGTGGGTAAATCCCGGATCCTACGTGCGTGATCCGACGCTGACGCCGCAATCGCAGTCCGCATTCGATGCCAATTACAACCGGCTGCTTGGCTGTCAGTACGATCCGGCCGGAAATCTGACGCAAGATGGGACCGGCAACACGTACACCTACGACCTGGAGAACAGGCAAAAGAGCCACAACGGGACCACGACCTACCACTATGACGGCGAAGGGCGCCGGATCAAGAAAGTCGAGGCTCTGGGAGCGACGGTTTTCATCTATAACGCGGCGGGACAGTTGGTGCACGAGCACAGTGATCTTCCGCCGTCAGAAACCTCGGGCACAGGCTACCTGACTACCGATCATCTGGGGAGCACGAGAGTCATTACCGATGACGCCGGCGCGGTCAAGAAACGGTATGACTACCTGCCCTTCGGCGAGGAAATTCCGGCTAGTGTCGGTGGCCGTTCCTCGGTTCCCGGTTACCCCGCCGCCGATTCAACGCGCCAGCGATTCACCGGCAAAGAAAGGGATCACGAGTCCGGACTGGACTACTTGGGCGCCAGGTACTTGTCGGGGGCACAGGGGCGGTTTACGAGCCCTGATCGAGGAGGATTCCATCAGGGGCATGTCCTGAATCCACAGAAGTGGAACCAGTATGCCTGCGTCCTGAACGACCCGCTGAACCTGGTCGATCCCGGCGGCATGGAAGAGAGGCGCTTGCTGAGCAAGGTGCTTAACCTCTACGCGGACGCGAGCCGCGTGATCAGCATCCGAGTTGGAGTGGGCCCCGGCCTGAAGGGAAGGGTGACAATCCTGGGAGTAGGCTTCGAAGGCGGTGTTGTGGGAATGGCTAATCTGAAGGTGTTTCCCCTCAATCCCGCGTTGATCTCCTTGGGGATCTCCGGCGAGGCTGGAATCAGAGGCAAGGTTGGGCCTCTCGCAGTCAAGGCGCAGGCTAAGGAAGAGGTCACGCTTATCAAGGACGGAACGGTCAGCGTCGGGCTGGACAACAAGTCTGGTGTGGGCGGGGAGAACCCCGTCACCAAAACGAAGGCTAACACCGGTTCCGGCGATCTCACGGCCATAGGTGTTAGCACACCTGTGTGGGCCATAGGACCTGTCCCGATCTCTGCCGAGGCCGACATCAATATAAATTCCGAGAAGCTGGTTTCCGCCATTGGGGAGATTCCAGGCGCAATCCAGGAAATAAGGGACACAGCCAAGGAACTGATCGAGAAGATGATTCCGCGGATCCCCACGAGAAAACCCGCTGAGGAGCGTCAACCATGACTCGACCTTCCCATCTCCGTCTCTGGCTTGCTTTGGCCTCCGTTCTGCTGATTGCCTTGAACCTGCTCGCGGTCGCTGGTGTGGACCTGAGTTTGGCGCGCATCGCCGAGCTTGGACCCGCGGCGTGGGTCACGCTGACTGTGTTGTCGGTGATTGCAGGTTGGTCCGTGCTGTACTGCTGGCGGGTTTTTTACAAGGCGTGGTGGTTTGACAAGAGAAGACCGTTCGGCGAACGATTCTTCTGGGCCATTGCGCTTCTCAGTATTCCCTACGGCCTGATGTTGTACTACTTCGTGGTTTACCGAAGGCGACTTGAGCCGCAGGATGAGATTCGTTGAGAGAGCCGGGAAAACGCTTCGTGATTCTTCGCGTCTTCGTGTCTTCGCGGTGGATTGGGCCCGGCCTTTACCACGAAGACGCGAAGACGCAAAGAATTTGTCATTGATCATTTTTCATTGGTCATTGGTCATTTCTGAAGACAGTCGGCCTGCCAGGGCACGGCGCATCGACTGAAGCAGAGCCTGCGCCTGTGTCAGATCGCTTTCAGCGTGATGGGAGCCGAAACGAACCCGATTATAAATCTCGGTGAGTCGCTTAAGGAGGGCAGCAACGGCCGAGGAGCCGAGACTATCGGCGAATTCCAACGGGGTCTGGCCCAAATTGCGGGTCAGACCGTGTGCCCGTAAGAGGTCGAGGGCCTCCTGGTAGAAGGTCGTTGCGACGTAGACGCTGTCGTGCCTCGATAGGGCGCGGCGGAACATCCACCAGAGCCTCGTGCGGAGGGAACCGCTTTTTCTGAACAGGAGGAGGCCAACCGCGAGCCCCGAAGCGAGCGTCAGGACCAAACTCCAGGCGTGAGCTGCAAGCCATCGCCGGAGATCCAATCTGTCAAACTGTGCTTGTCTCTTTGCACTCCAGCTTCCCAGCAGGCTCCGGATCTGACTCTGCCATTGCAACACCTGCGTTCGGGCGCTGTTTATGAGGCGATATTGCTTGAAAAAATCGTAGTTGACCACTTGTTCCGTCCACCAGAGGTCCGCGGCGTCCAAGAGATCTGCAAACACCTTCACCCATGCGGATCGGCTTCGGTCGGGATCGGGCGGAGTGGGATCAAATTCGACCCATTCGTAAGGAGGGAAGTAGGCCTCCACCCAGCTGTGGGCGTCATATTGGCGGACAGTCCAGGCTTTGCCCAGAGGGTTATATTCGCCCGAGCGGAAGCCGTTGACCAGGCGCGCGGGGATTCCCAATTGCCTGAGCATGATCGTCATTGCTGAAGCAAAGTATTCGCAGTGCCCCTTCCGCACGTCAAAAAGGAACATTGCGATCGGATCCGAACTGTGAGGAGTGCCTTTCAGTTCGAGGCTGTATCCGTAGTGGGTCTTGAGATACTTTTCCAGGGCCACAGCCTTTCCGTAGGGATGAGGAATGGATTGGGTTACTTCCCTTGCAAGATTCGCGATCCTGGGATCGAGATCCTTTACTTGAAGATATATCTTCCTGATGGCTTCGGGCGGCGTTGGTAAGGCGATCGGTATGCGCGTAGGATCCGGCTGGGCGATGTCTGACACAACGGCATAGCGGAGCTTGCTGTACGCCTGTCGAGGGGTGTAGAAGCTGTTAGAATAATCCCGCTCAAGATAACCGATGTCGCCGGAGATGGCCAGCGCCTTATGGCACGTGAAGACTACGTCGGTCGAAAGCGCCTCCAGGTAGTAGGTTTGATAGAATTCGACACCTCGCCGGAAGCCTTCCAATTTGAACCATCTTCCCTGCGGGTACAACCTGTCCCTCGCGACGCGACTTCGGCTCCAGGACCGCCCGTCGTAGTGATCCAGGGCGACGCCGCGCCACTTCAAATTGCCCGGGGGCATCGCAGTGGGGTCGTCGAGTTTCACGCGCATCACCACGGCCGGGGACTCCTTGATGTTTCCGATTTCCCCCAGTTCGACGGTCTCCGAAAACCCGCTCACCATTCGCGTTTGACCGCTCGGTCTGTTGTAGAATCCAAGGGAAACGCGGGGGAGTAGAAAGAACAACGGGACAGCGAGCGCGAGAATGGCGACTGTCATGCCCATGCTGATCCAGGACACCGAGCCGGCGGGAAAGCGGTAAAACAGCTCGAACCCGCTGCCGAGGGCGGTCTCGGAAGCCACAGACGGCCTGATTCTTCCCTGCTTTTGAAATTGCGCGTGGCTGCGTTTCATCTCGAACAGTATCAACGCGCACACACCCGAAAAAAGGAACACAAACAGCGAGAAAGCGAAAGTGATGTCTATCGTGAGGGTCGAAGCGGCAAGAAGCTCGGCAAAACTGATGAGATAAAGATACACATAGTCCCGGTCTGTCGCTCGGGTCAAAAGTTTGACGGAAGCTACGAAGAGAATGAGGTGGACCGTCGTGAGTACAAAGGAACGAGACAGCCTCAGGTAATCGAGTACATAGATCGGGAGATACAGTATCGCGACCGAGTTCAGGAGCCATGGGGGCAGCCTCTGGCGCAGCCTCTCGGTGTCCGCAAACCAGCTGAAGACAAGCGCGGCCGTGAAAAAAACCAGCGAGAAGATGTCCAGGGCGCCTGTGGCCGCGATAGCCAGAAAACCCGACGTGATCAGGCAATAGGAAGCGAGCTTGAAATAACGCGCGAAGCTCATAGCTCGTCGAAGTAAACCACGTGGGAAGAACGCCAGATAGAGGACGGGAAGCTGGCCCGCGGCTTCGAACTGATGATGATCTTGAAGATCTTGTCCGAAAGGATTTGTTGCAGGTCGTAAGGTTCCAGCATTCCTGAGAGCTCCCCGCGCAAATCGGAAGATGTGGTGGCAGAAGGAAGCTCGCACTGGACAACGGCCAGGGATTTCAAAATGCGGTACAAGTGGGCCGTTCCCATTCCCTTCGGGATATACTCATTGGGAGTCAGCAATTCCAGTTCCGCTCCCTCCTCGCAGAAGTGGGCGGCCAGACTTGCCCCCAGGGAGACGGCCTTTTCAAATTCAGAAAGGTAATCCGGTTTCCGGGGCGGGTGGATAACAGTATCCAGGATCAGGCAGAACTTGCTTTCCTCCTGTCGCGCAAAGTCGCGTGCCATGAGCTCCCCTGTCTTGGCGGTTGCTTTCCAGTCTACGATGCGGGCGCTCTCGCCGTCCTGATATCTGCGGATCGCGTAAAGGCTCTCCCCCTGGCCCAAGTGCCGGCCTTCCAGGATCCCGGGAAGAAATGGAAGGAGATGGTAGTAGGATGAAATCTCGCGGATCGACGGGTACACCACTACTTCTCCTTCCGCTGTGATTCGCTCTCCGCGACGAAAGAAACCGAAGGGGAAGCGCGTGGAGATATGGAATCCTTCCAGGCGATACTGTCCCCTCCTTGGAAACGATTGAGCGACGAGCTCCGATCTTACTTCCCCGGGAAGGACCACGGGAAAGTAGGCAGGCTGCCTCAGAACAGAGCGGCTGGCGAAGGAGTCCTCTTCCTGCGGGCTGGAACCGCGCGCGGCGAACTTCTGGAAGGTCGAGGAGATCAGACCGGCCCCGAGCCGGTCTTTCTGTGCGACAGAAATGGAGAAAGAAGGGAAGAGCCGCTTCTGGTTTCGGAGAGACACCTTCAGTGAAACGCGCTCCCCTTCAAACACATTCTCCGGAACCTGCACCGACACTCCCACCGAGCGCAAAGAAGCGCGGGATACAATCCCCGAGGTAATCACGGCCGACAGAAGGGCCGCCAGGATCAGGAAGAGCAAATTGTTGCCCGTGTTGATGGCCGTCAGCGAAAGGAGAAAGATTGCCAGGATATACAATCCCCCTTCCCGCGTGATGCTGAAGGAAAAGGGTATCAGCCAACGACTCAGATTTGCCCTGCGGGCAAGACGGGGTACGATCGTCAAGGAGATAATCGCGGCCAGGACAAGAGACAGAACAGCCAGGGTTAGGCCCGTCGAGGTGTCTCCGCGGCGCATTGCGCTCTCGGAGGCCAGGGCCAAAAACAGCGCCAGGCTGAGAAGCCCCACGGCGGCGCAGAATTCGCGAACAGCCCGCCTGTCCCACAGGGGAACCCGGGAATCAGAGTGGGACTTCGATGTTGCGAAGAATCTCTGCAAGAATGGCCTCCGCTTCGTCACTGCGCTTGTGAGGGGAGGAGTATTTCGAGCTTACGATCACCCGGTGCGCCAGCACGGGGAGAACCAGTCGCTTGATGTCGTCAGGTATGCAGTAGTCACGACCCTCGTAATAAGCCAATGCCTGCGCGGCGCGCCGCAGCGCGATGGAGCCTCTCGGGCTCACACCGATCGGCAGAAACTCAGAGTGCCGCGTCGCTTCCACGATTGCCATAATGTAGTCCAGCAGCGAATCGTCGACCCGGATCTGGGTCACGGCCATTTGCGCTTCAAGGACGTCTTCCATCCGCAGAACGGTTTCCATGCGCTCCACACTGGGCCGATGATTCTGAGAGCGCAGGATTTCCTTCTCTGCCTCCCCCTCGGGATATCCCATGCGAATGCGGAGCAAAAAACGATCGAGCTGCGATTCGGGAAGAGGGTAGGTGCCGTGGTGCTCGATGGGGTTCTGCGTGGCGATCACCATGAAAGGACGAGGTAGAGGGTGCGTGTGATTATCCACGCTCACGTTACCTTCGCTCATCGCTTCCAGGAGCGCGCTCTGCGTTTTCGGAGTAGTACGGTTGATCTCATCCGCCAGCACGACGTTGGCGAAAATCGGTCCGCGGCGGAATTCGAAGGAGTGGCTCGCCTGGCTGAAAATGGACACTCCCAATATGTCGGACGGCAGCAGATCGCTGGTGAACTGGATCCGGCGAAATGTGCAGTCAAAACCCCGGGACAGCGCGTGGGCGAGAGTGGTCTTCCCGACGCCCGGCACATCTTCAATCAGCAGATGACCGTCGGCCAGGAGGCAGACCAATGCGAGTCGAACCGCTTGCGGTTTGCCCAGCACGACAGCTTCGATTGCCTGCTGCAATTGGCGAATTTTGAGTTCCACTTCGACAGTTTTAGACATCGCTTAGTTATCGACAACCTGGGGAAAGTTCATGAAAAATTCTAGCATGCCTCCTGCGGCTTACCCTACAGAAACTCTCGCAGTATCCCCTCGGAAGGTGTGATTAGTAGAAAGGATGCTGACCGAAAGCGCTTCGTGATTCTTCGCGTCTTCGTGTCTTCGCGGTGAATTGGGGGCGGCCTTTACACGAAGGCGCGAAGACACGAAGAATCGCCAAGTTTTTGGTTACGGCTATGCCGCGCCAGGTTCATCTGTACTACTAACCCGAAAATCCTTTGCTGGCAGGAAAGGATTTTTCTTCCCGAAATCTTCGCGGCTTCGCGGTGAATCCTGGGCTGGACTTGCACCGCGAAGGCGCGAAGCACGCGAAGGACTTTAGTTTGGCTGCGGCTGGGCTGCACTGTGTTCATCTGTGGTTTCCGCTTGTGCGATCCGTGGCGGGAGCGTCCGGATCAGAAGAGATTTCGCTGTCTAGTGGGAGGTGTAATCTTGAAATGCTCAAAAGCGAGCCGGGTTGCGATCCGCCCGCGCGGTGTTCTGTCGAGGAAGCCGATCTGCATGAGATACGGCTCATAAATATCCTCGATTGCATCCACCTCCTCGTTGATGGCAGCCGACAGGGCGCCGACACCTACCGGCCCTCCGTTGTACTTTTCCAATATGGTAAGCATCAGTTTCCGGTCGATTTCGTCAAAGCCGTAGACGTCGACGTCCATCATGGCAAGGGCGTCCATGGCGACCTGGCGGGTGATCTGCCCTTCCGCCTTGACCTCGGCGTAGTCTCGAACACGCCGGAGCAGACGATTTGCGATCCGCGGCGTCCCCCGGCTCCGGGACGCCAGCTCCTGGGAGCCTTCTTTGTCTATGACGACGCCCAGAATATCGGCGGACTGCTGGACGATGACCGCCAGCTCACCGGGAGTATAGAAGTCCAGCCGGTGAATTATGCCGAAACGGGCCCGGAGCGGGGCCGTGAGAAGCCCGGCTCGTGTCGTCGCGCCGATCAGGGTAAAACGCGGCAGGGGCATCTTGATGCTCCGCGCGGCAGGGCCCTCTCCGATGATTATGTCGATATTGAAGTCCTCCATCGCCGGATAGAGGATCTCCTCAATTGCAGCCGGCAGGCGGTGGATCTCGTCGATAAAGAGAACGTCGTTGGCTTTTAGATTAGTGAGGATTGCGACCAGATCGCCGCGTTTTTCGATGATCGGCCCGCTCGTGGACCGAATGCTTACACTGAGCTCATTGGCAATGATCGTCGCCAGAGTGGTCTTTCCCAGTCCGGGCGGGCCGTAAAGCAACACGTGGTCCATGGCCTCGCGACGATTGCTGGCCGCGCGGATGCTGATCTCGATGTTTTCCTTGACCTTGTTCTGGCCGATGTACTGGCGCAGATTCTTCGGGCGCAGACTGAGCTCGAAAGACTGCTCCTCGGCACGAGGCACGGGACTCAGGAGCGTGTTGTGGCTGGCAGGTGGAGGTTTGACCATTGCGATTTGGATTAGCCCGCAAGCCTGCGCAAAGTGTGTCTCAAAAGATCCTCGAAAGTGCGCTCGCATTCGGCCGAGGCGACCACGCGTGAGAGCGCCTTTTCAGCCGCCGCTCTCGGATAACCCAGATTCACCAGCGCAGACAGAATGTCGTCCTCGAGTCCGTCCGTCCTGCTCGCCCCCTGGGCCTGCTGTGCCCGTTCCGCCAGTAAAAACGGGGTAACCTGGTTCTTGAGCTCCAACACGACGCGCTCGGCGGTCTTGCGACCCACCCCCGGGATCGTGGTCAGCCGGGCTAGATCGCCTTCCGCGATCGCCTGAGCCAACTCTTCCACTCGGGCTCCGGACAATATGCCAATGGCGACTTTCGGTCCGATTCCGCTGATGGATACGAGCTTGAGAAAGAAGTCCTTCTCTCGCTGGGAACAGAACCCGTAGAGTATCAGCGCATCCTCGCGCACGTGCGTGTGGATTTTGAGGGCGACCTGGCTCCCCTCGCCCGGAAGATCGTAGAAGCTCGTCAGTGGGATATGAACCTCGTAGCCGACTCCCTGCACATCCAGCAAAATCAAGTTTGGCTTCTTGGACAGAAGCTGACCTTTCAGATACCCAATCATGCGGGTTCAACGACAGGCTAACAGGATGATCGAAGACAGGATAACAGGAGCCTGTAATCCCGTTATCGTGCCGCCCAATTTACCACGAAGACACGAAGACGCGAAGAATCACGAAGAGGTTTTCCCTCAATTAGCTCAAACGCAACCAAAAGCTCTGCCATTCTTTGGGTCTTCGCGTCTTGGTGGTAAAAGCTGCATTGGTGGTCTTCTGCCTTCTGCCTGCTGCCTTCTGCTTTCGAATAGGCATCGAAGTGCCCCTGGAATTGTGCTATATAACGCTCGCTCTCGGCCAACGAAAGAAAGAGGCAGCGGGCCGATTTATCACCGCTAACCGCTGACCCAGATTCGTGGCCTGTGGGCGGCGGTCAGTGGAAGCGAGCATGCACTCGGAACCCGGGATCAGGGAACAAATCGTCGAGATCGGCAGACGTCTCTACGCAAACAAGTTTATTGCCGCGCGAGACGGAAACATCAGCGCTCGCCTGGGTGAATTCCTTTACTTCACTCCGACGGGGATGTGCAAAGGCTTCCTGAAAACAGAGGACATCGTCAAAACGGACCTGGGCGGAAAGAAAGTTGAAGGCATAAGAAACCCTTCCTCCGAGGCGTTGATGCATCTGGAGATCTACCGTCTTCGGCCGGATGTTTACGCGGTCGTGCACGCTCATCCGCCGCACGCGACGGGATACGCTGTGGCCGGGATGGCTCTGGATAAGGCGCTCTTGCCCGAGGTGATTCTCACTATGGGACGCATCCCCCTGGCTGAGTACAGCACCCCAACTACAGAGGAGGTGGCTCGAGCCATCCGTGATCTTGTCCCGTATCACGATGCCCTCCTTCTCAGCAATCATGGGGCGGTGGCTTACGGCGAGGACTTGGAGTCTGCCTATTTCAAGATGGAAACGCTCGAGCACTTCGCGCTCATCAGTATCGTGGCGAAGATCCTGGGACGCGAACGCGTTCTTTCCGAAGATGCCGTGAAACGTCTCTACGCGACGCAGGGTCGAAGCGAGTATCAAGGGGGCACATCAGAGACGAGGACGCTCCGGACTTCGGGCTGCCCGATACCGGCGGAGGCTCTGGAGTCTCCATCGGAGGAGACCCTGACCCTGACGAAGAGCGAGTTGTTCCAGGTCATCGATGAGATCGTAAGCCGTGTGCGACGGCAGTCGTGACGCACGGCGCCGTCCCTGTCAACCCAGCCGCAACCCAAACGGATCTCACCACCAGAGACGCTGAGAGGGCAGAGAAAGAAAAATGACCAATGAAAAATGACAAATCGCAGTTCGTTTTCCGGACTTCTATTTGTCATTTTTCATGTGCCATTTCTCATTTGACCGAAAATCCTTGCCAGCTTGCGAGGGATTTTCGGCTTAGCAGCAATAGCGAGTGATCCCAGTCATTCACGGGCGAGACGCCCGTGCCACGATGACTGCGTGTCATGGCCGTCCCGGCCATGAGAGAAAACTTGACGGATTTGTGAATGTTGTCTCCAGCAGGTGGACCTAGTTCGGGGAGATCGGCTCCGTGTCAATCCGTCGAATCCGTGAACATCCGTGTCCCATAAGAAGTCGTGGAGGGACTGTGAAAAATTGTATTTCAAACCGATGACATCCAAATGGCAGTGAGCGTTTTCTTGAAATTCCTGGAATTCGTGGTCGGTTTTATTGGCCACGAATTCCAGGAATTAACACGAATTTATTCTCCGCAGCTTCTGAGGAGTTCAGATCGTGAATTGACTTCCACTAAATTGCACCCTTCGTCATTTGACAGATTGTCTGGCCGCAGTCACTATGTAGTTTCCTTGCGAGCCCCCAAGGAGACTTGACAATGATGCTTCGTGTGTTTGTGACCTTGAAACCCAGCGTCCTCGATCCGCAGGGGATGACCATCCAGAAAACCCTTGCCGGCCTGGGCTACTCTCAGGTGGAGGAGGTCCGCCAGGGCAAGTACTTCGAGATCCGGTGGGCCGGTGATTTAAGTGCCAGGGAAGAGCGAGACAAGGTGGAGACGATCGTGGCGCGCGTGCTTTCCAATCCCGTGATCGAAGGCTACCGGATCGAGTGGCCGCAGGAGATTCCCGCATGAAGACTGGCGTCGTGGTGTTTCCCGGATCGAACTGCGACCATGATACCTACCATGTCTTGAAGCATGTTCTCGGCACGGATGCCCGTTTTATTTGGCACGGAGATGCCCATCTGCACGACTGCGACGTCATAGTGCTTCCCGGGGGCTTTTCTTACGGGGACTATCTCCGGACGGGAGCTATCGCCCGGTTCTCCCCCGTGATGCAGGCGGTAAAGGAGTTCGCTCGCCGCGGTGGCTTCGTGCTGGGGATCTGCAACGGATTTCAGATCCTGCAAGAGGCAGGCTTGCTTCCCGGCGCCATGCTTCGCAATCGGGGGCTCAAGTTCATCTGCCGCCCGGTGGATCTCAGAGCCGAGCGCACCGACTTGGCCTTCACCCGCGCCTACGAGCCTGGGCAAGTGCTTCGCATGCCCATAGCTCACAATGAAGGGAGCTTCTATGTCTCTCCCGAAGAGCTGAACCATCTGGAGCGCAACGGCCGCGTGGTGCTGCGTTACAGCTCGCCGTCCGGGGAGGTATGCGATGCTGCCAATCCCAACGGGTCTTTGAACAACATCGCGGCGCTGATCAACGAAGAGGGAAACGTGATGGGGATGATGCCGCATCCCGAGCGGGCCTCCGAGCTCTGCCTGGGATCCGAGGACGGCAAGGGAATCTTCGTGTCCCTCCTGAAAGCCGTGGAATCCAAGAATCCAAGAATTCAAGAATCCAAGAATGGGCCACGAGGCCTTTCATTCTTGAATTCTTGAATTCTTGGATTCTTGGATTCTTTGAAGTCCTAAATCCAAATGATCCCGACTGACATTTCGCCAGAGACGATTTCCCAGCACGGGCTCACGCCCGAGGAATACCAGCGTATCTGCGAGATCCTGGGCCGCCAGCCGACCTTTACGGAGCTCGGCATATTCTCCGTGATGTGGTCCGAGCACTGCAGCTACAAAAGCTCCAAGATCCATCTTCGCCGCTTGCCTCATCAAGGCCCCTGTGTCGTGCAGGGGCCGGGTGAGAACGCCGGGGTCGTCGATATCGGGGACGGTCTGGTGGCGGTATTCAAGATCGAGTCGCACAATCATCCCTCTTTCATTGAACCGTATCAGGGAGCCGCCACCGGCGTCGGGGGAATCATTCGCGATATTTTCACAATGGGGGCGCGCCCCATTGCCCTTATGGATGCGCTCCACTTCGGCTTCATCGATGACCCGAAGAATCGCATGATTCTTGAGGGTGTGGTTGCGGGTGTGGGAGGGTACGGCAACTGCATAGGTATTCCCACGGTGGGCGGGCAGACGGTCTTTTCACGACATTATGCCAATAACCCTCTGGTCAACGTTTTTTGCCTGGGAATAGCGCGGCGCGACCAAATTTTTTACGGCCGGGCCACGGGAGTCGGCAATCCGGTGATTTACGTGGGAGCCAGGACGGGCCGGGACGGTATACACGGCGCCACGATGGCCAGCGAGGAATTCGACGAACGATCGGAGGAAAAGAGGCCCACCGTCCAGGTGGGCGATCCCTTCCTCGAGAAGCTTCTGCTTGAAGCTTGCTTGGAGGCCATGCACTCCGGCCTGGTTGTGGGCATACAGGACATGGGCGCGGCGGGACTGACGTGTTCCACCTGCGAGATGGGGAGCCGCGCGGGAACAGGCGTGGAGATCGAGCTCGATCGGGTGCCGCAGCGTGAAGCCGGCATGACGGCTTACGAGATCATGCTGTCGGAATCGCAGGAGCGGATGCTGCTGGTCACCCGGGAGGAAAACGAACCAAAGGTCCTGGAAATTTTCACTCGTTGGGGTTTGGACGCAGCCACGATCGGACGGGTCACCGGCGACGGAATGCTGCGCGTCCTGCAGAGTGGAACGATAGTAGCCGAGGTCCCGAACCGGCCGCTTGCAGACGGCGCGCCTGTGTACAACCGGCCCATGAAGCGCCCCGCATATCTGGACGAGGCGCGCGCGTTTGGCGCCGACCTGGTGGCGCCGCCCCGCGATTGGGAACAGGCGGTCATACGCATGATGTCCTCGCCCAACCTGTGCCGGAAGCGCTGGATATGGGAGCAATACGATCACATGGTCCGAACCAACACCCTCGTGGGCCCCGGCGCCGATGCTTCCATTCTGCGGCTTAAAGGGAAGGAGAGGCGCCTGGCAATATCCACCGATTGCAATCCGCGCTACTGCTATCTGGATCCGGCGGCGGGAGCGCGCGCCGCCGTGGCCGAGGCGTGCCGCAACATCGTCTGCTCGGGCGGAACCCCCCTGGCGGCTACAAACTGCCTCAACTTCGCCAGTCCCGAAAATCCCGAGACGATGTGGCAGTTCTCACAAACGGTGGACGGCATTCGCGAGGCTTGCCAGGCTCTCGGCACGCCCATTACAGGAGGAAACGTCAGCTTCTACAATGAAACTAACGGCATCGGCGTTTACCCCACTCCTGTGATAGGAATGGTCGGAATAGTGGAACGGGAATCCCACATCACACCCGCGGCTTTCCGCGAAGCAGGAGATGTCGTTCTGCTGCTCGGCCCGGAGGAAGTCAGTCTCGCTGGATCCGAATATCTGGAAGTCTTCCATAATCGTGTGGAAGGTGTTCCGGTGCCTGTACGCCTGGAGCTCGAGAAAAGAATCGAGTCTTTCCTCGGAAACGCGGTCCGCGAAGGGTGGGTACGATCGGCGCATGACTGCTCCGAAGGGGGCCTGCTCGTGACAGCGCTGGAGAGCGCCTTGCTCGCCTACCCCCGCCTGGGAATCGAACTGAGGATTTCAAGCCCCTTGATGCCGCACCAGGCGCTCTTTGGAGAAGGTCCTTCCCGCGTGGTGCTCAGTGCGCCGGAGCAAAATCTGCAAAAGCTGTTGGACCGGGCGCGAGAAATGGGCGTGCTTCTGCGTCCCTGCGGCCGTGTTACCTCACTAAAGGAGGTTCGGGTTGTGTATAATGACGCGGACATTCTGTCCGTGCAGGTTGCTGCGATTTTCGAGACCTGGGACAGGGCTCTGGAAAGTTGGCTACAGGCCGCGCGCATGAATGAAACCACAGATGAACACAGATGAACACGGATACTACAGCCAAAAATCCTTCGCAGGCACTTGGCGATTCTTCGCGTCTTTGCGCCTTCGGGGTGAATTTTTTGGAGTTTAGGCAGAGGAAAATGTTGCCCTGGGACAAGTTGAAAGAAGAGTGCGGCATTTTTGCGATCGTCTCGCACACAGAGGCCGCTCGGTTGGCCTACCTCGGAATCTATGCCTTGCAGCACCGGGGGCAGGAGTCGGCTGGCATAGCGAGTTCTGACGGCGTCCGGCTCCACCTCCAGCACGGGATGGGACACGTGGCGGACGTGTTCAGCGAAACCCGGCTGGAGCACCTGCCGGGTCATTCGGCCATCGGGCACGTCCGTTACTCCACCGCTGGAGAAAGTGCGCTCGCGAACGCCCAGCCGCTCCTTATCGATTGCTGGCGGGGACAGCTGGCGCTGGCGCACAACGGGAATCTGGTCAATGCCGCTCAGCTTCGCCGCGAGCTCGAGCGCGACGGCGCCATATTTCACTCGACGAGCGACAGCGAAGTCATCCTTCACCTGATCTCACGGTCTAAAAGGAGATCCTTGCCGGAGGCTTTTGTGGACGCCTTGCGCCTGATTCAAGGCGCTTACTCCCTGGTGATCCAGACGCCGCGGTTTCTCCTCGTCGCGCGCGACCCTCATGGGTTTCGGCCGCTCTGCATCGGCAGGGTTGACGGCAGCTACGTTTTCGCTTCGGAAACATGCGCCTTTGACTTGATCGACGCCGAATACGTTCGCGATGTCGAACCCGGAGAGGTCCTGCTGGTCGAGGACGATACCCTGGAGTCCAGCTTCCCGCTGCCAAAGGAAAGCTCCGCTTTTTGTGTCTTCGAGCATGTGTATTTCAGCCGCCCGGACAGCCTGGTGTTTGGCCGGACCGTGAACACCAGCCGGCGTCTGCTGGGACAGTATCTGGCACAAGAGTATCCCGTCGAGGCCGACGTCGTGGTGCCGGTTCCGGATTCAGGGGTCTCCGCGGCCATTGGTTACGCGGACGAGAGCGGGATACGTCTGGAGTTCGGTTTGATACGCAATCACTACGTCGGACGGACCTTTATCGAGCCCAGGCAATCGATTCGCAATTTTGGCGTCAAAGTAAAGCTCAACCCTGTGCGCGAAATTCTCAAGGACAAGCGCATCGTTCTCGTCGACGATTCCATCGTGCGCGGGACCACCAGCAAGAAAATCGTTCACATCATTCGCGCCGCCGGGGCCAGGGAAATCCACGTGCGCATTACGTCCCCTCCTATTGTCGGACCCTGCTACTACGGCATCGACACGCCGACGAAACGCGAACTGATCGGCGCGAACAAATCCGTCGAGGAGATCCGGCAGTTCATCGGCGCAGATTCCTTAGGATATCTCAGCCTGGAGGCGCTCCTTAAAGCCGTCGATGACAGGGGGCGCTTCTGCTCGGCCTGTTTTACGGACCGCTATCCCACGGATGTAACGCACAAGGAGAGACAGAAAGAGCTTTTCGTTTGAATGACGAGTGATGAGTGAAGAATCCAAGGAATCCGAGGAATCCAAGAATGAAGAGGTGCCAGCTTCCTCAATTCCTCGGATTCCTCGGATTCCTGGACATGGAACACGATCACCCTCCAAACCTGACCTGTGTTGCTGCCGGCGTCCCCATCGACCCATCATGCGCTAGCCCCGTTTCGCGTAATTCGTGGCCGGCTTTTTTTCAAGGTGCGGCCGTATCGGTCGTATGAAGGAAAACCGGAATCTGGCGATACTACTGTCCGGGAGAGGGTCGAACTTTCTGGCCATTCATGAAGCTGTCAAGCGGGGAGACCTCAATGCATCGATATGCTGTGTGATCAGCAATATCGAGCACGCCCCGGGCCTCGCGCGAGCACGCGCGCTCGGTCTCAATGCGTTGTTTCTCCCTTCAAACGGGGCCGGCCGCATCGAGTACGATCGCCTTCTGCTGGAAACCCTGCGGCCTTACCACCCCGCTGTAATTTGCCTGGCGGGCTTCATGAGGATTCTCACGCCGGAGTTTGTCAGGGAGTACAAGGGAAGAATCGTCAACATTCACCCTGCCCTGCTCCCCGCGTTTCCTGGCCTGCACGCACAACGGCAGGCCCTGGAATACGGAGTCAAGATTTCCGGGTGCACCGTTCACCTGGTGGATGAAGGAGTGGATACGGGGCCGATCCTGCTTCAGAAAGCGGTCGATGTCCGGGACGAAGACACGGAAGAGTCCCTCTCCACTCGGATTCTGGAGCAAGAACACCAGATTTATTGGCGGGCCATTGCCCTGGTGCTTGATGGTAATATCCAACGTGAGGGACGCCGCATTATCGCTCGCCCGCAGTGACTTCAACCCTGGCGCTTCTTCGCGTCTTCGCGTCTTTGTGGTAAAAAAAGCAGTATGAAGAGCCCGCAGGAGCAACTGGAGTATCTGCGTAGAGGATCTGTGGAGATCATCACCGAGGAGGAGGCTCTTCGGAAGCTGGAACGGTCCTTCCACACAAAGACGCCGCTCACCGTCAAAGTGGGCTTCGATCCCACGGCACCGGATCTGCACCTGGGGCACGCGGTTTTGCTCCGGAAGATGAAACACTTTCAAGATCTGGGGCACCGGGTGATCTTCCTGGTCGGCGACTTCACGGGACTGATCGGCGATCCTACCGGGAGATCCAGGACCCGCCCTGCGCTGACGCCGAAACAGATCGCAGCGAACGCGGAGACATACAAATCTCAAGTGTTCAAGATCCTGGATCCTGAAAAGACCGTGTTGGATTTCAACAGCCGCTGGTTAGGCGCCATCGCGTCGGCAGACTGGGTGCGTCTGTGTTCCCGCTACACGGTGGCGCGCATGCTGGAGCGGGACGAATTTGCGAAGCGGATGAAGGCCGGCCAGCCCGTCGGCATTCACGAGCTTCTCTATCCGCTGTCTCAGGCCTACGACTCCGTTTTCCTGAAAGCGGATTTCGAGCTGGGGGGGACCGACCAGAAGTTCAACCTCCTTGTAGGCCGGGACATCATGCGTGAATACGGTCTCGAGCCTCAGGTGATCCTCACCACGCCCCTCCTCGAGGGGACCGACGGCGTGGAGAAGATGAGCAAGTCTCTCGGCAACTACATCGGCGTCACCGAACCGCCCGAGGACATTTACGGAAAGATCATGTCGATCTCCGACTCGTTGTTGTTCCGCTATTATGAGCTTCTCACGCAGGTGCCTGAGGCCGAGATCGACAGGATGAAGAAAGGGATTGAGTCGGGGGAGCTGCACCCGATGAAGGTGAAGGCGCAGCTGGCATTCCGGCTTGTTGAGGACCTGCACGGAGTCGAGGCGGCCCGGGGCGCCGAAGAACACTTTGCCCGCGTGCATCAGCGGGGCGAAGTTCCCGAGGAAATGCCGGAGCTCCTGTTCCATCGCGGGAATGGCCCGGCGAGTCTGGTGGATGTTCTCGTGAAGGCCGGCCTGTCCACTTCCAAGACTGAGGCGCGGCGTCTGGTCAAATCCGGTGCGGTGACTCTGGATGGAAAAAAGATTACAGAAGCGACGGCAACTGTCCCCTCGGAGCTCTCCGAATTCGTTCTTCGCTGTGGCAAGCTGCACTTTTGCCACGTCAAGCTCGTGTGAAAGCGAACATATTCACCACGAAGACGCAAAGACGCGAAGAACCGCGAAGAAGATTGTGGTTGTGGCCGAATGGCTGCGCCCCATCAGGATGATTCCCAAAGCAAATGAGGAGAGGAAGCAATAAAGACCGGCGAGCGAGACGCATGCTGGACCGAAGGGGCATGGGCGGCATTGTGCGAAGCGCCTTCGCCCCGGCGCTGGCGGAGCGTGA
>QHZE01000683.1 GCA_003225335.1 Acidobacteriota bacterium | reverse complement strand
TTCGTGGAACACATCTCGAACGCTTCGTCCGGAAATTCGCGGAGCTTCGCGAACTCGTCGCGCTGCAGGATGAAGTTCACGTGGGCGGGCCCGTCGAGGTACGGGACGACCTGGACGAAATACTCCCGGCCGTAGTCCGTCAGCCCCTGGACTTCGGCGGGCGAGAGGGCGTAGGGATCGACCAACTCCGGAGCGCTCGCATGCTCGAAGTGCTCGTTCAAGCGTAGGGTGAAGGCGTTGATTTTGAAGTAGGCGGCGCGGCGAATTGCCTGCTTCAAGACGTCGAGATGGTCGAGATGGGCCTGCTCGTCCCAGAAGACCTCGCGGTACTCGACGTCCGGCCAGTCGTCGATTTCCCCCTCCGGCAACCACCAATCGTCCCCCGAGCGTTTCACCAATTGCACGAGCGTTTCGGCCCCGTAAAACAGTCCGGCAGGCGCATTGGCGGTAAGTGTGATCCCATCCTTCGTGAGCTTCAGCCGGTACGCCTGGCGCGCGAGCGCCTCGCGGTCCTTATCCTGCGCCTTGCCCATCGGCGCCGAGCCCGAATGGATTTCGAGCCGGATGGCGGGTCCGCCGCCCCCCTTCGCTAATGTGAACGCGTGCCGCGCTTCCAGGCCCGCCCTCACAATTTGCTCTGCGGGCGACCCCGCTTCGACGCCCAGACCTCTTTCCACCCGCCAGTCGGCCGTGATCCGGAAATCCTCGCGTTCGAGCTTCACCTGCTGGGGCTCGGGGATCACCGCGTAGCCTCGGGCGTACAGCGACGAAACCGATCCCGGGCGCCCCTCGAAGGCCACTAGCAGGCAAATCCCCACAACGCCCGCTGGGCACACGATAACTTTCAGTCGCCTCCGACTAGACAGGTCACTTCTCACTGGATGCTCGACCGCGATGATCTGGTGTTTTGCCGAAATCGGCGCCCGGCCCGGCGGCCCTGACCCCAAGGTCTCGAACGAATCCGCACCACGTGGACCGCGCCTTCACGCTCCGAGCCGCGCGAGGCAAGACAGTGTATGGGGCCAGCGACAGCGTGTCAACCTAAACCCACCAATGTCGATGCAAATTACAAAGTTCCCCATCTGAGCAAGGTGGAGAGTTCCGCTTCCCACGTAATTTCGGATAAGCCCGCCGCGACAAATCTTCAAGATCTCGCGCGTTTCGAGGACAAAGGTTGCCGGCCGTGCCACGACCACGAGCTGCAGATGAGACCCGCACGTGGTCGCACCATCCCCTCTCCATTGGATCGAGGGCTTAATCCTATTGATATCGCTTGTGAAACGAGAGCAGCAATGTCTTCGACATCCCTGTCTCTCCGGAGACAGACGCGTTACGATCGGCGATGTTATCCGCTCGAGTAGAGTATGTTCAAAGTTTGCGCCCTTTGCTCCCCATAAAGCCCGCTGCGCCCACGAGAGGAGATTCGTTCATGCTGCG
This sequence comes from Acidobacteriota bacterium, assembly GCA_003225335.1. GTDB lineage: Bacteria > Acidobacteriota > UBA6911 > UBA6911 > UBA6911 > Gp18-AA60. Next base: position 1,746 of record QHZE01000683.1, on the reverse strand, counting down.
ACGTAACTTCCTGCGAAACGCTGCGGTGGGGTCAGGCCTTCTGTTCGGCGGAAACTCGCTCCTGGGCGCGAAGCCGGCGCCTGCCGCCCTTCCGCCTTTCGATCCGGCCGGCGCAACTGCCGCAGCCAGCGTGGACACGGCACCGGATGCAGTCTTCGAGAAGCAAGCACCGATTACGACAGCGGAATGGGCGCGGAGGCAGGTCAAAGGAGTTGCTGCCGTTGAAGTGAATGACTGCGCCGGATGGATCCAAAGGGGTTGCCCTTTGCAATCAGTTCTTCGAAGGCAACAATGGCTGGGCGGAGCTCTTCGACAACAACGGGCGCAGGGAGCGCGACAGTTTTGTGGACGTCGTCCAGGCATAATCTTGTCGGTTTTAATTAAGTTTCGCAGCCGTCGTCAATCACATCCACCACGTCCGCCAACTCGCTGGCAACGCTCGCCACGCTGCAATCGGCAGCGATCTCGACTGCGGATTCGGCAAGGAGCATTCTCCTTCAGACATCGAGAGCCTCGCTGATCTTCGAAAAATCGCAAACCTCCTTCGCCAGGTGGGCTACGCCGAGCCAGATGTGGAAGGTGTGATGCACGCGAACTGGATCCGCTTCTTTAGAAAGGCCTGGGGCCCGCCGGACAGTCTCTCTCGAAAAGATTCCCGCGTCTCAGATGTTCCCGCGCTTCATTTCACCCATCAGGTAGTCGCAGGATCGGGCACACAGCGCCATGATGGTAAGCGTAGGATTCTGGCAGGCGCTGGAGGTAAACCCTGAGCCGTCCATCACCCACAGGTTCCTGATGTCGTGAGTCTGTTGGAACTGGTTGAGAACCGATTTTTTCGGATCAGTGCCCATGCGCGCGATCCCTACTTCATGAATGGCCCAGCGTGGAGCTGAGGGGACAGCAAAGGTGCGGATATTCTTCGCCCCCACGGCTTCCAGCGCCTCACCTGCGGCGTCCGCCATGTCTCTGATCATAGCGATCTCGTTCTCGCCATCCGCCATGTGAATGTTCAGGACTGGGATACCGTAGGCATCGACCACTTTGGGGTCGATCTCGACATAGTTCTCCCAGCGTGGCAGGCACTCACCCAACCCGGAAAGATTGACGCTGGCCGTTGGCTCGAGCAGCGCCCTCTTATATCCTTTACCGAAGCCGGGCGTCGCCCAATTAAAGTCCAGGCCGATTCCAACCTGCAGTGCGTAACCACGCAAGAATTTCTTTGAGCGCGGTCCATTGAGGGTGTTGCGAAAACGGACGATGTACATGTTGATCGGCCTGTTGGGGCCGTTCAAAGTCGGCTTTGTGCCGAGCGAGGGCAGCTCGCCACTGCCACCCCCGGCCACCGTGTGAGCCATCAGGTAGTGCCCCAGCACACCGGTCGAGTTGGCCAGTCCGTTCGGATATTGCGAGTTGGCCGAGTTAAAGAGAATCCTAACTGATTCCTGGGCCTGAGCACACAACACGACAGCGCGGCCGAAGAGTTCTCTGGGCTGGCGGTCGTTCCGGTCGATGTATAGCACGCCTCTGGCACGGTTGCGGTCAGTGTCCATCAGGACCTTGTACACCATAGCGTGTGGGATGTAAGTGCACCTGCCCGTCTTCAGCGCGTCAGCCACGGTCGTGAAGGCCGAATTAAAGTAAGAACGTGTCACACAGCCCCTTTCACAAGGACCGCAATAGTGACAGGGCGCGCGACCATTGATGGGTCTGGTGAGGTTCGCTGAGGGAGCGAGCGTGGCCGTCCAG
>QHZE01000682.1 GCA_003225335.1 Acidobacteriota bacterium | reverse complement strand
CCTTGGGGGCACGGTTCAGATCAACAACCCGTACGTTCTGGCCAACATCAACGGCCGGCGCACGCCGTACTCGTTCCAGTACCTGCTCAACGTGCAGCGCGAGCTAGGCCGCAACACGGCGCTCGAGGTCGGCTACATCGGCTCGGCGAGCCGCAAGCTCGAATCGATGCGAGCCTTCAACGAGTCGATCCCGGGCGCGACCGGCACGGTGCTCGATCGCGCTCCCTACCCGGAGTTCGGACGGATCCAGGAGGTCGACGGCAGCGGCAAAGCCAGCTACAACTCCCTCGGGGCGAAACTGCAGCGCCGTTTCTCGGCTGGCCTGACCTATCTCGTCGGCTACACCTGGTCGCGCTCTATCGACACGGCCAGCGCGATCCGCAACCTCGGCGGCGACACGCTCTTCCCCCAGAACAGCTACAACCTGCGCGCGGAGAAGGCGCTTTCAGGCTTCGACACCACGCACCGGGCGGTCACCTCGATTCTCTACGAGCTCCCCGCCGGAAGGGGGCGGCAGTTCCTTAACCGCGGCGGCGTGGCCGACGCCTTCTTGGGCGGTTGGCAGCTCGGCTCGATCCTGACACTGCAGACCGGCTTTCCGGTCACCGTGACGTCCGGAGTCGACCGGTCGAACATCGGGGCCGGCTTCGACCGGCCAAACTATGTCGCGGGCCAGCCGGTGGAATTATCCAACCCGACGACCGAGGGTTGGTTCAACACGACAGCCTACGTCCTCCAGCCCTTCGGCGCCTTCGGCAACGTCGGCCGCAACACGCTCATCAGTCCGGGAATCACCCAGTGGGACTTCTCGGTCCTCAAGGACTTCCACTTGCCCTGGGAGAACCACTCGGTGCAGTTCCGGTTCGAGGCGTTCAATTTCCCGAACCATCCGAACCTCTCCGCCCCTGACACGAGCCTCAGCAGCGTCAACTACGGCAAGATCCGCGGGACGCGCACCAACATGCGCGAGCTGCAGTTCGGCCTGAAGTACATCTTTTAGTGCGTCTAGGTTTTCTTGGTACGCACAAAGTTCACGTGGCACGGGCGTCCCGCCCGTGGGAAGTGGGGATCCAACTAAGGGCCCGTCAGGAAATAAGGTGTACATTTTGCTGCTGGCCCCCAGGCCCGCTGGCAAGGCGCGAGCGACGAGCATACCCGGTGCGGCCGGTGCGGTATGTAAGGAGCGAGCAACACCGCCAGCGGGCCTGCGGGCCGCAGCCCGGAGGGGCGCGGCGGCGGGCGGGCATCTGCTTTGTTGCCGCTCCTCGACGATGCACACCGGCATCGCCTGCGTCGCGGCGCCTCGCATCTGCCCGCCCGGCGCTCGCGCCAAAATGCACACCTTATTTCCTGACGGGCCCTAACCTGGGTCATGGCCGGGACGGCCATGCCACGAAGATCCGTCTGGCCCGCCAATAACTTGGCGGTATGAGATTGCTCGCTCCCTCGGAGCTTAGCGGTATTGCGATTCAAGAAAAGACTTGCGCCAGTACCGATGGTCAACCGAATGGGAAAAGATATTAGTTAATGTGCGCGGTTGAGATGGAGGCGCTTCCGGCACGCAAAACCTCTCCTCGCTCGGCCGGGTGTCGCGGCGGCCGGACCTTGAGGATAAGAGGAAGCGTTATGTGAAGGCGAGATTTCGAGCCCAAGAGAGAGTAATGAGGAGTATTCCCAACGCCCAGAGCCAACGGCGCAGACCCTCAAATCGCGCGAGAGCTTGAAGGATGTGACCGGCACGCGGATGAGAGAGTCACAGCGACGACGGCTTGCGATGATTTTCGCCCTAATTCTCATCCAAGGCATCGTTATCTTATTGCCAGCGTCACGAACACGCCGGCATGGTCGGAGAACCACAACGGCGGAGACGAGCCGATCATTGGATTGACGACCTCGGCATCCGTCGCGTCAAAGCCTCCGGCGCGAAACAGGACGAGGTCCAGGCGAAAGATGAAAGCGAGGTTCGGATTCGCCAGGAATTCGTCGTGTCCCCATGTCAACCCAGGGTCCGTGGGACGAGCGACACTCCAGGCGTCCGTGAAGCCGCCCAGGCTGGTCAACAGCGAGTAGACGGCGGGTCCGTAGTTACCGTTTGCATCGGAGTTGAAGTCACCGCCGAGGATTACTGGCAGCGTTGTGTTCGCCGGACCAGCGAGCAGTTCAGCCGCCTGAATGCCCTGAATGTCCGGAAACGGCGGCGGTAAATTCCCCTCAAGATGCGTATTGATGAAACGGAACCGGCGACCGCGCACCCGAACGTCGACCGAGCACCAGCCGCGAAGGACGTCGACGCCGATCGGCAGCGGGATTCGCGCCACGAAGTTACCCGCCTGCGGATTCGTCGTTCGGAGATGTCCCGGCGGAAGATCCGTTCGCATCAGGATCACGTCGCCGTCGGTGAACCGCAAGTCATCAAACGCGAGCGGGCCGGTCACCAAAGGCACTTCGACGTCGATATCCTGAACTTGCGACACGACTGCATAGTGGCCGCCTCGACGCTCCAGCGCGTCTAACAGGATCGCCAGGTAGTCCAACTCGACATGCGTCGCCGGGATCGTGCCGCCGACAATCGCATCACCGGGCGACTGCCTCCGGATCAGAATAACCTCCTGGAGCGCGACGAGTTCCGGTCCGCGTGCGACGAGCTGCTGTGCCATCGCGTCAGCGCGCCTGGGGAAGTCCGATGCCACGATGCCAGCATAGATGGTCGCCACCCCGGTCAACAGCTTCGCACCGAAATTCGGGTCCGCCGGATCCAGCGTCGCGACCGCACCGAAATCCGCGCCGACGTACATGTTCACGGTCGCAACATCGATGTCACGCTTGCCGCCGACGTCCTGTCCCCGGGACCA
>QHZE01000319.1 GCA_003225335.1 Acidobacteriota bacterium | reverse complement strand
ACGTCGCGCTGGTACATTCGGATGCCGGTGCGATCCAAATACTCCGCGCGCGTAACGGGCTTCTCTGCCACGCCGCCGCCGCCGTCGGGATGATTGAAGCCAAAGCCGGCTTCGAGAGTCGTGCTCGGACTGAAAATATGGGTCCAGGTTCCACCGTAGTTAGCGACGTCGAACTGGCTCACCTGGGTTATGTTCGGGTTGAAGTTGGGGTCCCTCAAATCTGCGTTCTGCTTGCTGTAGCGAAAGAAAAACGTGTTGCTTGGATTGAGATTGTAGTCCCAGCGGGCGTTGAACAGGTCGCGGTCGTTGGCCTGGCTGCGATTAGTGGCCAAGTTCTGAACTATGCCAGACCGGTTCGGCAACGGAACCATCAATTCAAGGGCCGTAGGAATAGCCGGATTAATGCGCGCCTGCGGAATGATGTTGTTCGGGAAACAGGCAGTCCCATCATTGGCGTTGCAATTTCCGGTTAGCAGCGGATCTTTAAGAAAGATCGGGCTTGCTTGGGTGAGCAAGCTCGAAAAGTCGCCGCGACGGAAATCGGCGGGCGGCACGTTACCCAAGAGGGCGCTGCCGCGACGGCGACGGAAGCCTTCCCAGGAAAAGAACCAGAACATCTTCTCGCGCAGGTCGACTTTCGGCAGCATAAGCGGCCCGCCGACAGCGACACCGTACTGGTTCAGCCGAAACGGAGTCTTGCCCAAGCCACTGCGATTGGCGAAGAACTCGTTCGCGTCAAACGCATCGTTGCGCAGGTACTCATAAAGCGTCCCGTGCAGGTCGCGCGTGCCGGACTTCATCACCATGGTGACATTGGCGCCCATGGAGCGGCCGAACTCCGAGCCAGTGTTGGTACCGACCTTGAACTCCTGAATCGCATCCATGGGCGGCGAAATGCCAGGGGAGTTCATCATCTGCATGTTCGAATCGACACCATCCAAGGTGTAGTTGTTGTCTTGAGGGCGACCACCGTTGACGGAGAACAGGGCGGTGCCGGACTGGCTTACACCTTGCTGCTGGCTGCGGCTGACTGAACTGGTGCCGGCCATCAACAGAATCAGACGAGTATAGTTGCGTTGATTCACTGGTAAACGCTGCAGCTCCTGCGAATTGACGACGTTGCCAACCGTCGTCTCCTCCGTCTGCAATACCGGCGTGACGCCAGTGACTTCGACCGTCTCCGTGAGTTCCCCGACGTCCAGCGTGAAGTCGACTTCCAGGACGGCAGCGACTTCGAGGACGACGCCGGAGCGGACCTGCTTCTTGAAACCAGGGGCTTCGACCTGAATCGTGTACGTTCCAGGGTTCAGGGGACTGACGCGATATTGACCGGCTTCATTCGTCTGCACCTTGCGTTCTATGCGCGTGCCTTCGTTAATAACGGTCACGGCAACGTTGGGTGCAGCAGCTCCGGACGAATCCTTAATATCGCCTACGATGGTGGCGGCCGTTTGAGCGCTGGCGCTACGCGCACTGAACAGACCTGCTAAGAGCACTAGGCCCAGGCAGAGCCTCAGGAGATCCCGTTGTAAGCACATACATTCCATTCCTCTTTTACTGAACCGGACGGACTACATGCCCAACAAATCGCCATTATTATGGGTAACTATGACCGGAATGTAATCGGCGCCTGCCCGCGCTGTCAAGAATTAAAGATCACGGGCAGTGTATCCGCCACCAAATCCTGTTAGCGATACTTGGTGTCTTCGTGCCTTGGTGGTGAGATCAGTTTTGCTTCTCTCACCACCAAGACACGAAGACATCAAGGACCGCAAAGAATCTTGCCAAAAGAGCCAATTGCACCCCGTCGTGAGCCCGAAGTTGACACTCCTTTCAACCGCACGGTATGGTTTCGCTCGAAGTGCAGTCGATCGTTGGCGGCGAGTCTGGCCGGCAGCATCAATGAATGCAGCCGCACTCCTCAAGGGACTACGACGCATGAAGGCAAGAGAAAGCCGGACCCGCGCCGGGCTTCCGATCGGGACTCTGGCATTCGGCTTGGGAGTCGCTTGGGCGCTGTTTGCAACGGTGGTTTGGCTCGCTGCGCAAGGTGTCGCGACACGCAATGCTCCTCCGGCTCCGCGCGACACGGCTTCTGGAAAACCATTCCTGGCCAAATTCAGCGACATCGCTGCTCAAGCCGGGCTTTCAATGCGCTTTACTTTCGGCGGCGAAACGGCCAAGAAATATATTGTCGAAGCGAATGGAACGGGTGTCGCTTTTGTCACCGGTGTGAACGGGTTTGTCGACGTAACCAGGAAAGCCGGCTTGGCGCGCGCCGGCTGGGGTTCGGGAGTTTGCGCAGGGGACGTGGACAACGACGGCCACCTCGATTTCTACGTCACTTACTGGGGTGCGAACGTGCTCTACCGCAACCGCGGCGACGGCACCTTCGAAGACATCACTGCGCGGAGCGGTATTGCGCTGCCTTCGAAGCAGTGGAGTTCCGGTTGTACCTTTCTTGATTACGATCGAGACGGCAGGCTGGACCTGCTTGTCACCAGCTACCAGGCCTTCGATCTGGCCACTGCGCCTCTTCCGGGCAAAGCTTCCAACTGCGAATGGAAGGGCATGCCTGTTTTCTGCGGCCCCCGCGGCCTTCCGTTCGGATCGGTGACCCTTTACCACAATCGGGGCAATCTGTCTTTTGAGGATGTCACCGCGAGCACGGGTGTGGCAACGGTGAAAGGCTTCTATGCCTTTACACCCGTAGCCGCCGACCTGAATGGCGACGGGTGGACCGACATCTACATCGCCTGCGATTCGACCCCAAGCATTTTCTTTCGCAATAATCGGAACGGAACGTTTACAGACATTGCTGCTGAGGCAGGAGTCGCTTTCAGCGAGCATGGCTTCGAGCAAGGCGGCATGGGCGTGGGAGTCGGGGGCTTCGACAATGACGGATGGCTGGACCTGATCAAAACGAATTTCGCGGGCGACTACCCGAATCTGTACCGCAACACAGGCGATGGCATTTTCGAGGACGTTGTCATGCGGGCGGGGCTGGCCGTCAACCCGCAATACGTTGGTTGGGGGGTTGCCTTTGCCGACCTGGATAACGATGGTCTTAGCGACATCCTTCAAGTAAACGGCCACGTTTATCCCGAGCTCGATTCCGAGACTGCCAAGACGCGGGAATCCTTTCGCAACCCGCGTCTGGTTTACCGCAATCTTGGCAACGGCCGCTTCGAAGACGTCAGCGCGCAGGCCGGACCGGGCATCGCGCAGCAGAAGTCCAGCCGCGGGGCGGCCTTCGGCGATTTCGACAACGATGGCGACATCGATGTGGTCATAATGAATATGGAAGATACTCCGTCCCTTCTGCGGAACGAGCTCTCAACGTCCAACCACTGGATCCAGCTTCGCCTTGAAGGTACCAGATCGAACCGAAGCGCGATTGGCGCCACGGTTCGTGTCGAAGCGGCAGGGAAAACTCAGACCAAGCCCGTGCTCAGTCAGTCGAGTTACCTGTCGCAAAACGATCTCCGCCTCCACTTCGGGTTGGGGAGCGCCACACGGGTGGACCGAATTACGGTGCGGTGGCCTTCAGGAATGGTCCAGGAGTTTAAGGATGTTCCTGCTGATGGTTTGGTCATGCTGGTCGAAGGAAGCGAAACGGCAAAGCGGTTAACTTTGCCGAGATAGGGGGTTCCGAATCTTAGATCTTTGTGTCTTCGTTGTCTTCGTGGTGAGTTCGGTTTCACAGTTCTCACCACGAAGACACAAAGACACCAAGAACCCCTAAGGACATCGGGAATGCTGAGATGTTGAGGATCGCCGCCATTGCAGCGCTACTCTCGGCTTCCCTCTACGCTCAGGACCCGGCTGCGCTTTGTGAGGCGGCACAGCAGGCCGTCCACGCCCAGCGGCCCGAGGAAGCCGAACGGCTGTGGCGGCAAGCCATCAGCGTCTCGCCGCGATACTTTCCTGCGCTCTTCAATCTCGGTTTGTTCTACGAGTCGCGCCAGCAGTTCAGTGATGCCATTCCTTTTCTCGTACGGGCGGCGGAGATTTCGCCGCGCGACTTCAATAGCCACTATCTGCTCGGTGCTTGCTACCAGGCTCTTGGGCACGGCGATGATGCGCTGCGTGCCTGGAGAACAGCCCTGGGGCTGAACCCGAAGAATGTTCGACTGCTGCAAGTGATGGCAGTGGAGTACACGAAGGGACGCTATTTCCAGGATGCCGCTGAAACTGCACGGCGTGCGGTGGACCTGACTCCAGATGACCCTAATGCCTACTATCTGGCAATCAAGTCGCATCAGGATGCGGGCCGCTATCCGGAGGCACTCGAGATCGCCGCTCGCGCCGTGAGCCGGTTCCCAGAGTCAGCTCGGGCGCACTTCGAGTACGGATTTCATCTCCAGAAGGTCGGGCGCGTCGAAGAGGCGCTCAGGGAACTGGAGAGGTCAATGGCGCTCGACGCGTCCTATGAGGAGCCCCCCTTCTTCTATGGCGACTTGCTGCAGCAGCATGGTAGATACGAAGAAGCTGTTGTGTTCCTACGGCGTGCGATCGCCAACCGAACCGACTACGTTCCCGCCCGCGTGGCACTTTCCAAGGCGTTGATGGGACTCAAAAAGTGGGAAGAAGCCATCCTGGAGCTCAACGAGGCCTTGAGGTTCGACCCGCGCCATCCACAGCCCCACTTACTGCTGTCACAAGTCTATTTTCGGCTGGGTGATGAACAACGAGCACGGCAGGAAAAGGATTTGTCGCTGAAACTGCGGCGGGAAAACCCGGCCGCGCTCGAGGCAGTCCAAGGGCGAAACTTCCCGGCGCGTTGAGACTTCGCGTAATCCGAGGGTTCAATATCGGCGGTCATGTCAACTGCGCTGAGCGTCCGGTGAACCCCAAAGAGTCTCGCTGCCAGTGAGTTTATGCCAAAAGATCCTGCCGGCTTGAATCTTTGAGACACGTCCGACGCGCTATGGCCGTCCGGTTATGAAAGTCACAGGCCTTCACTATTTGATTGAGCTTGTGCGAGTGCAAACGGAGGCCCCGCGCCTCAGAGCCTTCTCCAGACCGGGACTCCTTCTTTGCGGCCGATATACCAGACTGCGGCCACGTAGGACAGGTCAAAGAACAGGATCGTGACGACCAGGTATTGGAGCACCGCCGACCGTTGGGCCAGCGGGGCGAAGAGATAGGCGGCAAGGCTGGCCAGGGCGGTTCCGGCCATTTTGCTCAGGGCGATGTAAACCGACTGTCCGAGCGGGCAGTTGCGGTGAAACAGCATGAACAGAGACAGGACCGACATCAGGTAATTCTGCCCGAAGGCCGAGTAGGCGCCGCAGTCGGCAAGCTCGAGGGTTATGGTGTAGATCAGGCCGAAGCTCGCAAGCAGGGAGAGGACGACGAAAGGATAGTAGATGCGTCCCTCCAGGGCCGGAAAATCGCTGCGCCAGAAGAGCAGCAACTGACCCAGGATGAACAGGTCGAGAAGAAACCAGCCAGCGTTGACGTACCGCTGGGGCGGGTCGTGGGGGATGAGGAAGGCAAAGATGAACTCCCAGGAGATATTGACGCATACCGCCACGATCGGCATGCCGTAGGTGAGGTCAAGGAGGCCCCGGCGAATGATCAGGGCATAGGCAATAATCCAGCAGGCCCCCGACGCAAGGCTGAGGGCGCGGAATGCCGCCGATTGCATTTGGTGGGGCGCGACCATGGCAGCCATGCAAGACATCGACGCTCTCCGGATAGTGTCCTTTGAGTCTGGACTTGTATGTGGAGGGGCGTGCGTTAGGGACGTAGGGGCTGGGTATTACAGCCTGTGTGGGTGGCCGTGCTTCTTTGCATGGCTATCCGGGTTGCGACTTCGGTTTCTCCGCAGATTTCAGGACGATGGCGACCCGCACAACGTGATAACCGGCCACACGGGCGACCACATGGGTCGCCCCTGCGAGTATGCCGGTTTTTCCACGGCCTCTGAGATTACATCCCTATCTGAAATTCGCGTACCTCGGCGGTTGCCTCACCACAGACCGATGATCTTCCACCACAAGAGTCCCACGGAAGTCCAGATTGCAAGATTTACAAAGGAAATCAGCAGTCCAACTTTCCACCACAGGCCGGTGGAAACGTAACCGGCGGCAAAGACAATCGGCGAAGGTGTGGTGCCGTAGTGAGTCAGGGAGGCCGACAGATTGGTATAGAAGGCCATGGCATAGGCGGCGAGCGCTGCAGGCGCTCCGGACGCAACGAGGATGGCCAGGAAGGGCGCATACAGGGAAACGAAATGGGTCGTCAGGCTGGCAAAGGCATAATGGACGTAAAAATAGATCACGACAACTGCAGCCATCAGCGCCGGCCATTCCCATCCTGCGAAGTGCCCGGATGTCCAGCGCGCAAACACGGAGGTGAGCCCGAAGTCATTCAAGGCCTCTCCCATGCGTACCAGCCCTCCGTACCAGATAAAGACGTCCCAGGCCACACGTTCCTTCGTCGCGTCCTCCCAGGACAATGCCTTCGTCGCGAGAAGGATGCTGACTCCCAGCAAGGCCACCGTCGTCGTCTGGATGCCGTGGAGTGCGGAGGTCCCCCACACGGCGCACACCAGAATGAAAACGGAGAGCGCGATTTTCTCATCGCGTTTCAGGGGACCCATCGCCTCAAGCTCTTTTCGGGCCATTTCGGCGGCTTGAGGCGTGCTGCGGATCCCCGGAGGACTGAGACGATAGACCACCCAGGGAACCGCGGCGGCCGAAACAAGCCCGGGAACCACAGAGGCCCAAAGCCAGCTGGTCCAGTTGATGGAAACGCTGGCCGTCTTCAAAGCGAGAGCGGCTCCAATGGCGTTGCCGGCCTGGCCCGTAAAGAACATCGCACAAGCCACGACGTCGCCCTGATACAGCGCGAGCATGAGATACGTGCCCAAAAGCGCCGCTGTAGGACCGGGGAGCGACTTGTAAAACACAGCCAGGGTTCGAGTGATGGGGAAGACCACGCCTCCTACGCGAGCCGCGTTCGAAGGGATGATGCCCGCCAGAACGAGATCCGATGCTACAAGAGAGTATCCCAGGCCTAGCGACGTATGTCCCATGGCTCGTACAAATACCAAAGCTATACGCCGCGCGAGACCGGTGTTAATGAGAGCGCGCGCTATGAAAAAGGCTGCTACGACGAGCCAGACCGTGCTGTTCCCGAATGCCGACAGGGCTTCGGAAATCGAAAGAACACCAGACAGGGCCGTGCAGGTTAATCCGATCAGGACTGCGGCCCCTCCCGCAATCGGGCGCAACATCAAGGCGAGCACCGTGCTGAAGAAGATTGCCACCATGCGCCAGCCCTGCACTGTCACGGCTGCCGGCCTTGGGACGAGAACGAGTATTATGGCTGCAAGAACGGCGATGACGCCGAGAGACACGGCGGGACGCAACGGGGGCCGATCCTGGGGGGGCGCCGAAACGACCGCGTCAGCTATCCCGCTCTGCATTGGGTTCCTCTGGTTGTCGTTGAAACCGGAAGCTCGGCTTCCATTGTAAGTTGGTAATCCCTCAGACGCTCTGAAAAAATCCCGCACAGGTTTGGAGTTCAGGCTTTAGCCTGCAAGAGGACCCTGAGCTCCAATCAGCAGTGCCTGAAATCACACCTCAATGCCTGAGAAGCTCTGAAAAAATGCACGTCTCTTAGGAAGGGTCCGCCCGCGACGCCTGCGGTTATTGGCCGGGCGGACGACCACATGAGCGCCCCTACGCGGCTGCCGATTTTTTCACAGTTCCTGACGGGTTACGCTGTTTGTTATGTTTGCTCTGCGATTCGGACAGCGCGGTTTTTTCTCGAAAGTTTTTGTCGGGTCCGGTTTAGCCATGGTTTAGCCAGGGCCCAAGGCCCGGCAGTGAATAGCCCAGCGCGCGAGGGCGCCGACTCTTGACCGCGTAATGCGAGGTCCAAAGGACCGGCACTCCGACTGTGCCGTACCTTCGGCGCGCATCGCTATCACACCCAATTTCGTCCCGCCCCTGTGGGAGGCTACGTACTGTCGCCCTTCTTAGTTAAGTTATCCTTTTCCGTGCGTCTGCCACGGCCACTGTCTGGATTGGAGATGTTTGCTGGTTGTCTGTTGTCAGTGGCTTCATCAGCAGGTGTTATACTGCAACAATGGACGGAACGATCCGTGTGACTTTTTTAGGCTCTGGCAATGCCTTCTCTGCGGGCGGGCGCCATCAGGCGGCGTACCTCGTGAAGGGCGGCGGCACGTCACTTTTGCTGGACTGCGGAGCAACCACGCTGGCGTCGCTGAAGAGCAACACTATTGACACGGCCGACATCGACACGGTCTTCATCAGCCACCTCCACGGCGACCATTTCTGCGGCTTGCCCTTCCTCCTGCTGGAGTATGTTTATGAGCGGCCGCGCCAACGTTCGCTTCGGGTTGCGGGGCCGCCGGGGACGCGGGAGCGCGTGTGGGACTTGTTCCGCGCCGCTTACAGAGACACTTCCCAACATCCGCTGCCGTTTCCCCTGGAATTCACTGAACTGTATCCCGAGACAGTGGTGCAACTGGGTCCGGTTGTCGTCGAACCCTTTCGAGTGCCCCATCAGGAAACGGAAATCTCGCTGGGATTGCGGGTCATTCTGGAAGGACGAAGGCTGCTCTATTCCGGCGACACGGGATGGACCGAGGAGCTGGTTCGGCGTTCGGAGGATACGGATTTGTTCATATGCGAATGCTGCTTTTACGAAACCCGGTTGCCGTTTCACCTGGACTATCCGCGTATCGAAGAAAACAGAACGCGCTTCGGCACAAAACGTCTGATCCTGACCCATCTGGGTCAGGAAGTATTACGGCGACGGAACCAACTGGAAATAGAACTGGCCTCTGACGGCCTTACCGTCGACTTACCGTGACCGGGTTTTCGCCTCGCAGGCGCCCTGGGAGCGCGCGCTTCCCAGCTTCCAGCGTGCTAGGCCGTGGCGTTTGTACATTTCAAATGATGTCCGAAGATTCGTGAGTGCGGTGGCCCCGTTGGGTTCCGTCAGGCCTGGAGTCTTCCGCTCCGGAGGAGTGCAGGGAGCTTACCCAGGGGTGAGCGCTTTTTTTGCGGACCCCTGGAGGCGGCGCCACCCCAAAACCCCCGCCCCGGCAGCGGCGCAGGAGGACTACAATCTCTTGCCAAATTCCGCGAGGGACCAGCGTGCGCTCCCGGGGTGATCCTCTCATTTTTTGCGTTCTTCGACTCTGCGGTGGATGATTCTTCCCAAGTTCCTTGGGCCTTTGGAGCATTTATGACGGCTATCACAACAAGAAGCTTGCGGATCGTGTTCACGATGGTCATGCGTTCCTCGGCGGTTCTCGCCCTGGCAGGGTTCGCGAGTTACTCTCCGGATCCCTCCGCCGACCTCGACGTTCTTGCCTCGCAGGTCACGATACGCCGCGACACGTATGGCGTCCCTCACATTCTGGCTTCCACAGAAGAAGCCGCAGCGTTTGGGCACGGTTACGTTGCGGCAGAAGACCACGTCCTCGAAATCGCTCGGCTGTTTCTTAAAGCCCGGAGCGAAGAGTCGGGCTGGTTCGGCGAGAAATACGCAGAATCGGATTTCGCCACCAAGGAGCTTCGTATGTACGAAGGTGCCGAGGCGGGCTACGCCAGGATGCCTCCCTGGGTGCAACGAATCCTCGACGGCTATGCGTCCGGCTACAATCGGTACATCCAAAAGCACCGGAGCGAGCTGCCGGAATGGGCGAAACCCGTCACGGGCATCGACGTCCTGGCGCACGCCCGGCGTGTGATCGTGATGGAGTTTTCGATGAACCTGCGCCAGCTGCGCGATCTTGGGCGCAGGTCCTCTTCAGCCGCCTGGGATCCTGACGATCGTTTCCTCCGCGGTTCCAACATGTGGGCGCTGGGAAAAGGGCGCACGGTCTCCGGGAAGGGAATTCTTCTCGGGAACCCCCATCTGGCGTGGGGCGGGTCCCAGATCTTTCATGAAGTGCACCTCACCGTCCCGGGGAAAGTCAACATCAGCGGAACCAGCCTCATTGGGATGCCGGGTGTCGCCATCGGCTTCAATGAGAACCTGGGTTGGTCGCATACCGTTAACTTGCACGACTCCGACGACGTCTACGAGCTGACGCTGGATCCGAACGATGACCACCGTTACCTCTACGATGGCCGGCCTCTTCCGATGGAGAAACGCGAGCTTTCCATTCAAGTGAAGACCGAGGCGGGAATCGTCACTCGGAAGAAGGAAGCGTATTCGTCACATTACGGCCCGGTCCTCAAATGGGATGCGGGCAAAGCCTATGCCTTCAAGTCCGCCAACATCGACGAGTACCGTTTCGTCGAGCAGTGGAATCTCATGACCAAGGCGCGCAATCTGGAGGAGTTCCGCAGCGTCCTGGACATGCAGGCCATACCGATGTTCAACATCTGCTACGCGGACAAGGAGGGGAATGTCCTCTACATTTTCAACGGCCGTTTCCCGGACCGGCCAGCGGGTTACGATTGGGCCGGCGTGGTTCCCGGCAACACTTCGCAAACCGAGTGGAATCGCATACTGCCCGAGAGCCGTCTGCCCCAGTTGATCAATCCGCCCGGGTGGTACGTTCAGAACAGCAACTCCGCCCCCTGGTACACGAACCTCCGGGCCCTGATCGACCGGCGCCAATACCACGATGCGCTCACTCCCAATGTGAACGGCCTGCGAACACAACTGAGCCTCGAGATGCTGGAAGGGGACGCGAGCATCTCGCTCGATGAAGTGCTGCGCTACAAATACAACATGAAGCTGCTGCTGGCGGACCGCGTCAAAGCGGACCTTTTGAAAATGGCTCGGGGAAGGGCAGTGGACGGCGTGGATCTGGATGAGGCGGTCCGCGTCCTGGAGGCCTGGGACAATACTGCGGCGCGGGAGAGCAAAGGAGCGGTCCTGTTTGAGAACTTCTGGCGCAAATACCGGGAGAAGGCGCGACCTTTATATGAAACACCGTGGAACGAGCTCTATCCTGCGTCCACGCCGCACGGGCTCGGCGATTACGAAACGGCCCTGAAATCTCTCGCCGCCGCGGTATTGGAAATGAAGGAGAAGTATTCCTCTCTGGCAGTCTCGTGGGGAGGCATCCATCGCCTGCGCCGTGGTGGTCTCGATGTGCCGATCGGCGGTCTGACCGACGAGTTTGGAGCCTTTCGGATCATCGGATACGAGCAAGACAAGGATGGAAAGTTTGTGGCGCGCTTCGGGGACAGCTACGTGCTGGCGGTGGAGTTCACCTCGCCGCCCACTGCATACAGCGTCGTTGCGTACTCGCAGACGGACGACCCCAAGTCGCCGCATTACACCGATCAGTCGGTGCTCTTTTCCAAGGAGCAGTGGAAGCGCGCGTGGTTTACCGAAGAGGACATCACCAAAAACCTCGAGCGGTCGTACCATCCGTAACGTTCGCGAACTCATTTGTGTCAGGTTTGGAGTCCAGCCTTCAGGCTGCACTGCGTACCAAGCAGGCTAAAGGCTGAGTTCCAAAAACGGCTTTTTGTGTCCTTCGTGATGCCTTGGTGGTGAAAAGAGCCTTGAAAACTCAGGGACGAGGACGCAAAATTCCCGACTGCGAGTGGCGACGTAGCTCAGTCGGTTAGAGCGTGGGAATAAATCTAAAAGGATCAGTAGTTTCTGCGCATTTAGGCATCAGAAAAATAAGCCTTTTGAGCTGCGCAAAAAGCTCCCCAAAAGGCCAACTGTAACGGTTCTGTAACGGTCTTGGGAAAAACGGGCTCATTCTGAGCGCTCCATTTCTTCGTCCGTTGTGTCCATCTCGACGACCTTCTCGCGCTCCTTAGGGAGCTGCGCTACGTAGGCCTGGGTCTTCCTTACAGCGTCTTCCAGATCGTGGTCGTCGGTGATGTTGTACCGCTCGAAGACTGACTCGGTCTTGTGCCCTGAGATCATCATTGCGACCTTACGGTCGACCCCGGCCCGGATCATGTTCCGGACCGCGGTCCGGCGGAAGTCATGGAAGAGCGCCTCTGGTTTCTCAGCGGCCTCACAAGCAGGCTTCCAGG
>QHZE01000681.1 GCA_003225335.1 Acidobacteriota bacterium | reverse complement strand
TTCGCTCAGCCGCCACCTTTCACATTCGGCAATGTTGGGCGCACCTTGTCTACCACCCGCGGGCCGGGGCTCAACAACTGGGATATTGGCATCCACAAGTACTTCCAGCTCAAGGAACAGTTCCGCCTGCAATTTCGCGCTGAATTCTACGACGCTTTCAATCACCCCAATTTCTTTAACCCGGATACAGCTTTTGGAGGCGCAGCATTCGGACGACTTAACCAGGCCTTCCCGGGAAGGGACGTACAGCTCGCACTAAAGCTCCTCTTCTGAGGGGCGGCGTACTTCCGTAAGAGTCCAGAGAGCCCGGCGCCCAGAGTTCGAAAAGGGGGACCGGGCTTTCGGTTTCTTTGAGGATGGGGAAGGCCCGAGTCCCCTAAGGCATCGTTCTTGCAATGGGGTGATTCCGAAGGGTGCAGAAGGTGTCAATTTGTCGTCTGATCTTACGTGGGATCCGTGTTTGACTTGATGGTGTCTCGTAGCTGGAGTCCTGAGGCTGGCCGTCCAGGAGTGTCTCCCTGGTTTACCTCGAGGATTCTTATGATGGTCTTGTGCCTGTCCTTAGAGAACGGCCTTGGCGCGCAGGCGACGACGACTGCCCAGTCTCAGCTGGATGAACTTTCCGCTCGCGCGGCAGAAGCGCAGCGGCGGGATGACTATCAACAGGCTGCCAAGGTTTATCAGGAGATTCTGAAACTGCGTCCGGACCTGACTGGCGCCAGGCTCAATCTGGGTCTGATGCAGTTTTCATTGAAAGACTACTCTGCGGCGATTCAAACGTTCGAGGCGGTTCTTCATCAAAATCCCAAAGTGCTCCCCGCCAACCTCTTCCTAGGTCTCTCGCTGCTTCGCTTGCAAAGACCGCGGGAGGCGGTCGCATATTTAACGCGCGCTCAGAGTCTCGACCCTCGCAACGAGAAAACGTTGGTGGCGCTTGGCCAGGCGAACTCAATCCTACGGGACTATGGGCAGGCCAACAACTGGTATTCTGACGCGGCGCAGGTCAACCCTCAGAGCGCGGACGCCTGGTACGGGCTGGGCGTTTCCTATCTGGCCTTGAGCCGTGAAGCGGCGCAGCAACTTGCACGTACTGGGGCAGCTTCGCCTTACTCTCAACTCCTGATTGCGGAATCTCTCGAACAACAATCACGAGGAGAAGATGCGATCAAGCTCTATGAGAGGCTCGCAACGACAGCACCGCGGCATCCCTGCTTCCGTGCCGCCGTCGGTCTGGGACTTGCCCGACTGGGGGAGATCGATTCCGCAGAGCAGTTGTTTCAAAGTGAGCTGAAAAATTCCCCGGGGTGCCTGCCCGCCCGCCTGGGCCTGGCTCGCGTCGCCATCGAGCACGGAGACCTTGCTGGGGCAATGAGGTCCTTCGACGAGCTATGGGCTCTCGACTCGCATTTCGTCGAGTCCAGCGCGGCATCCTCTCTAGCAGGTTTGGCTCCCGAAAAAGTCAACGCGCTCAGGGCTCGGCTCGGGAAGTGGATAGACGGTGAGAATAAGGAAGCGAGGGAGGTCCTGACGGCGGCCCTTGCAGGAGAACCTTCCGAACAAGACTTCGCCGGGGCGGTCCAGGCCACTGCCAGTCTGAAGTTTTCAGCTGGGAGTCCGGCGAGCCCCAGGCACTTGTTTTCTGAGGGACGGTACAGCCTCTGTACCCAAGCGCTAAGACCGAACCTGGAAAAGCTCCATTCAGCAGACCTCTTGATATTGGCCCGCTGTGCCTTTCACTCGGGTGACTATCGAACGGCCTTCCTGGCTAGCGGCCGGGCAGTAAAGCTCGATCCTGAGAATTTCGAGAGTTCTTACTGGCGTATTAGGACCGCTGAAAAGCTTGCCAGCAACTCGTTGCTGCACACCAGCGTTTTGAATCCGAATTCCGCTAGGGTGCATATCTTGCTGGGCGACGCTTATCGAGAAGGGGAGCATTTCAGGGAAGCCGAAGAAGAGTATCGCAGGGCGATTCAGATCAGTCCACACGGTTTTGCCGGCCACTTCGGACTGGCTACGACTTACTACCAAAACTTCAAAATCGATCAGGCGGCGGAAAAGTTGAAAGAGGCTTTGGACCTAAAGTCCGATGATCCGGACGCCAGTTTTCTGATGGGAAGCATCCTAGTACTGAGGCGCCAGTACGACCGAGCCAGGCCCTATTTGCTGAAAGGTCTACAGGGAAATCCCAACAACGTACCCCACGTGTATGCGTTGTTCGGCAAGATCGACGCAGCCCAGGGGCGGCTGAAAGAAGCCCGCGTGGAACTCGAAAAATCACTCGAAGCTGACAATGATGGCAGCTACCACTACCAACTCTCCCGGGTTTACACGCAACTAGGGAACAAGCAGGCTGCGGCTGCCGCTTTGGCGCAATCAGAGGCGATTCGAAAAGCCTCTGCACAACGGGCAGTCAGGCGGCTGGGCTTGCTTCCGCCTTCGACGTCCGACCAGTGAGAGACCGATCTCAAGCCGGGGGATAGACAAAATAGGACGCATCTTGGATCGAATCCCCGGGCACCCCCCGTGTGCTTCCGTGATGGTGTCCGAGCAGGAGATCGAGACGCTGTCTCCGGATCACTCAGGGAGCAAAGTGGCAGTCGCACCATTGCTTCATTCCGCCAACGAGACTGAGCTCACTTGGGCGATTCGATTTTCGGAGTCGGCGACACTCCAACCTGTTTCATCATGGTTGCGGCATCGTAATAATCTCGGTTGCGCAAGATCTTCCCATTTTTCAGATCAAGGGGCGGGATGGAA
>QHZE01000678.1 GCA_003225335.1 Acidobacteriota bacterium | reverse complement strand
CACGATGAGATAGCCCGATACTATGCTAGTATAGTGTCCCAGAAATAACTGGCATAATTAGGCGTTTTGGTTTAAGCTGCCGGTTATGACCACCGGCCGCCCCAAGTCTTCCCTTGAACTCACCGATGAGGAGAGTATTCAGCTGCGTAGCTTCGCTCGTTCCCGAACTCTCCCCCACGCAATGGTAGCTCGCGCCAAGTTGGTGTTGTGGTCCTCCGAGGGCGAAACGAACTCGCGGATCGCAACCCGGTTGCGCTGGACCAAAGCCACCGTGGGCAAATGGCGCCAGCGTTTTATTCAACATCGGCTGGCCGGCCTGTATGACGAGTTGCGCCCCGGGCGTCCGCGCACCATCGAGGACGAGCAGATCGCCGCTCTGCTGAAGCGCACCCTGTCGCGCAAGCCCACCACCGGTACGCACTGGACTGTCCGGGAAGCGGCCCGAGCCAGTGGCATCTCCAAATCGACCGTGCACCGCCTGTTCCAGGCCTTTGCGCTGCAACCGCATCGCACGCGCAGCTTCAAACTCTCGACCGATCCGTTCTTCGTCGAGAAGGTGCGTGACATCGTAGGTTTGTATCTGAACCCGCCCGACCACGCGCTGGTGCTATGCGTTGACGAAAAGAGCCAGATCCAGGCCCTGAATCGCACCCAGCCTGTCCTGCCCATGGGACTGGGCTACGTCGAGGGCGTCACCCACGACTATGTCCGCCACGGCACGACTACCTTGTTTGCGGCTCTCGACATCGCGACGGGCGCGGTGTTCACCGAATGCAAGCCCCGCCACCGGCACCAGGAGTTTCTCTCCTTCCTGCGCCGCCTGGACGCCTGCATTCCGGAACAACTCGACGTTCACCTCATCGTGGATAACTACGCCACGCATAAGCATTCCAAGGTGCGCACCTGGCTGGCACAACGGCCTCGTTACCACATCCACTACACCCCGACGTACTCTTCGTGGCTAAACCAGGTGGAGCGCTGGTTTGCCCTGATCACCCAGCGAGCCATTCGCCGCGGCTCGTTCGGCAGCGTAAAGGATTTGGTTGAGAAAATCGAGTCCTTTGTGCAGCACTACAATCGATCGCATCGCCCTTTCGCCTGGACCGCGACGGCCGATTCCATCTTGGAAAAGATCGCGCGACTTTGTTCATCTATTTCCGGGACACGACACTAGCAGCCCGTGTCTGAACCGGTCATTTTCGGCCGACAGCTTTGGGCAGTACACATCGGGCGAAATTCCGCCTGCCGTGCGGGATGGCAGTCCAGATCCGGCGACTTCGCTCGGAATCCGGTCTTGCAGTCGAGATAAGTCGCAATAGAGCCAAAAATAGACCCGCTACCACGTCGTGGAGCGCTCTGGGTGTCCCGGCTCCCATCATTTTCCGGAGAAGCAAGGCCAGATTGCAGGCCGCGGCTTGCACCAGCAGCTTCTTCTGCACATTCTCTTTGCCACGCACGTATAGTCGCCTGAGAGCACCTGTCTCATACGCGTGCGCGAAGGTTCGCTCCAGCAACTCGCCACGCCGTCTGAGTAATTGCTTGCCTCGATTCCCACCAATCCGCCGCCGATTCGCGTAAACCGCCGCTTGTTGCTCTCGCTTGCCCGTCCACTTCCGCCGGCCCCGATCCGGCTCGGCAACGTAGGTTCGTACGCCAGCTTCCCGCACCGCCGCCAGCACTGGGCCCGCATGATAACCCTTGTCGGCAACCAACTCTTCCACGCCTTCCACGTTCACGGCATACTCGCCTGCGGCCGTGGGTTGGGGAATCTGCTCCGCAATCGCCTCGCCCGCTGACGGCAAGGTCTCTTGAATCGACGCGCTATCCCCGGCGGCGCCTCCGTGCGCGGTCACCGCCACAATCGCACCCGTGTCCATGTCCACCGCATGCTCCGCCTTGTACGCCAATGCGGTGCGCCCATCCTTCATGCGCGTGATCTGCGCCTCTGGATCATTCGGGTTGATCCAGTCGGCGTTCGCTCCCTTCTTGCTCCGCCGCCGGTCCATGCGCCGCAGCGCCGCTTCATCGGTTGCCTCCAGTCCTTCGGCTTCCGCCAGGCGCTTCAGGTAATCTGTGTAGCTCTCCTGCGTGTCGCGCCGTACGATTGACTTCATCGCCGCGTTGGCTTCCAGCGTCGTCGCGTCGATGCCAATCGTTTTCCCTTTCAGCAATCCCGCCTGCGCCACTAGTCGCAACACCCAGCCGAATACTTCCTGATGCGTGGCCTCGTCCATCAGCCGCCTCGTCCGTGAGATCGTCACGTGGTCCGGGGTTGGCTCGTCCAGTCCGATCTCCAGGAACTGGCGCAAGCAAAGCGAATCCGCCACGCGCCAGGCGATGCCTCGTTCGCTGTCGATCCCCTCAAAAAAACCGATCAGCATCAAACGGAAGTACATGCCTGGCACGAGCGACGGACGGCCCAGTTTTTCGTGATAAAACTTGCGGCAGCGGCTCTCACAGAACTCGTCGAAGCCAGCTTTGTCCAACACTTGATTCAGCCGCTGATAGAAAGGATGCCCCGGAGCTTCGGGCAACTCACTGCGATACCAGAGACCTTCCTGTCTTTGCCGCTGCTTGCGCGTTCCCATCGCCATAGCAGAATCTTACGCTGAAACATTCTCAGCTCAAAGTGATTTTTAGACACGGGCTGCTAGCGTGTAAATACTCGATTGCGAGCGAATTGCCTGTAATCCATCGGATGTTGACTCCGTAGGCGTTCTCGTTGCGGACGGCCCCATAGAGGGATGCTACTTCCTGACCACGCCAAGTCCCGGAGCCTGCGGGAAC
>QHZE01000455.1 GCA_003225335.1 Acidobacteriota bacterium | reverse complement strand
AGAAGGAAGATTTGATCGCGCGCTGGCACCAGATCGTCAAGGAGAACCAGCTCAACGTCAAGGCGGAAGAAGGCGTGGACGCCATCAAACGCGTGCCGGAAGGCGTCTTCGAAGTGCGGACCGCGAAGGGAGCTTACAAGGCGAAGCGTGTGATCGTGGCTGTAGGCCAGCGCGGAAACCCTCGCAAGCTGCATGTGCCGGGCGAAAACAGAGAGCAAGTGTATCATCGCCTCTACTCGCCCAGGCATTACACGGGCGAACAGATTCTGGTAGTCGGCGGGGGGAACAGCGCCGTCGAGGCCGCCCTGGTCTTGTCCGAACAGAACAAGGTCGTGCTGTCCTATCGTGGCGATCAGTTCGCCCGCATCTTCAAGGACAACGAGCGCCAGCTCAACGAAGCCATCGCGGCGCGAAAAATCGAGCCGATTCTGAATTCGAATATCAAAGAATTCAAAGACCGGACTTATGCGCTGGAAGTTAACGAAGGGGGCAAGAAGACCGTGCGGGAGATCCCCTACGACCATGCCTTTGTCCTGATCGGCGCGGAGCTTCCGGTCGAGTTCTTGAAGTCCATCGGCATTCGACTGGAGAACGAATGGGAAGGTAATTTGTGGGCGGCGGCGGCGCTTACGCTCGCTGCCCTTGCAGGACTGGCGATTTTCGGCCCCGATGCCCGAATGAAAACGCTCGCCTTCGTGCCCGCGTGGCTGGGCGGGCTCCTGGCTCTGGGCGCGTTGGCATCCTTGCTCTTCACGGGCTTCCGTGGAAACCGGTACGCCTGGCTCGGCGCGTCTTTCCTCGCTTTTTATACGGTATACGGCGCCAAGGTCGGCAAGGGCCAGGAACTCTGGCCCTTCAACGGATGGGGCTACGCGTTCCTCTCCTTCTTTAACCGCCCATGGTCGTTCTGGTACACGGTTCTGTACACCGTGGTGATGACCGTCTTTGGCATTCAGGCCATGAAGCGCTGGGGCTTTGACCGCAAAGACAAGTTTCAGATCTGGCGCTATGTCAGCCTGATCTCGTTCCAGTGGGTTTTCTTCTTTTTGATTCCGGAATTTCTCTTCCAGTGGGCGGTGAAGTATCAATGGGTCGGAGAGGCGCTGGCGAACGACCCCAAGTTTGCCGGCCAGGCCTGGCGCACTTATGGAATTGTTTACGCCTGGCCCCTGTTCTTCTACACCTTCTTTTACGATCCTCACAGGATTTGGATTCTCTGGGGTGTACTCCTGACGTTTGTGCTCATCCCGATCTTCGCTTTCTTTCATGGTAAGCGGTACTGCTCGTGGATCTGCGGCTGTGGCGGCCTGGCCGAGACTTTCGGCGACCGCTGGAGGCACCAGGCGCCTAAAGGCAAGACAAGCGCCCGATGGGAGTGGATGAACCTGGCGATCCTCATCTTTGCCTCGGCAGTAACTGTTGCAATGCTGGCGAAGGAAGCGTTTGACTTCCTGCGCGTCCCGGCTCAAGAGGGCGTGGCGATCTACAGGATCTTGGCCGATGTCTGGCTCGTGGGAATCCTGCCGGTGACCCTCTACCCGTTCCTCGGAGGGAAAATCTGGTGCCGTTATTGGTGCCCGCTCGCCAAGTTAATGCACCTGTATTCCAGATGGTTCGGAAAGTTCAAAATCACGGCCAACGACAAATGCATTGCCTGCGGGGAGTGCTCGCGCAACTGCCAGGTGGGCATCGACGTCATGAACTTCGCGTTGAAGCAAAACGAGCTCAACAACAGGAACACCTCATGCATCGGCTGCGGTATCTGCGTCTCGGTGTGTCCGATGGACGTGCTTTCGTTTGGGGAATCAAAGAGGTCAGCAGGATTAGTGCAAATTGGATGAGGAATGCGAGGAATCAAAGGAATCCAGAATGGACGGTGAACAAGTATCCACAGGGGCTGCAAAATCCTCCTTCTGGATTCCTCGCATTCCTTTACTAATCAGAGGTCACCTTCAAGCTAGGGGTAAGACAAGATGACACGGGAAGAACAAAGACTAGAGGAAGCTCGAACTCGCACAAAACACTGGAAGCGCTGGGGCCCGTACCTGAGTGAGCGGCAGTGGGGGACTGTGCGCGAGGACTACAGCCCCAATGGCACGGCCTGGGACTACTTTCCTCATGATCACGCGCGCTCACGAGCGTACCGCTGGGGAGAAGACGGGCTGCTTGGAATCTCCGACAATCACCAGCGTCTGTGCTTTGCGCTGGCCTTGTGGAACGAGAAGGACCCGATCCTGAAGGAGCGGTTTTTCGGGCTGACCAACAGCGAAGGAAATCACGGCGAAGACGTCAAAGAGTATTACTTCTATCTCGACAGCACGCCCAGCCACTCCTACATGAAGGCTCTCTATCGTTATCCGCAAGCTGAGTATCCCTATCAGCGGATTGTGGAAGAAAATCGCAGGCGCGGAAAAACCCAGCCGGAGTTCGAGTTGATCCATACAGGCATCTTCGACCAGGATCGCTACTTCGACATATTCGTCGAGTACGCCAAAGCAGACGTAAACGACATACTCATCAGGATTCGCGCCGTCAACCGCGGGCCGGATCAGGCGCCTCTGCATCTCCTCCCGACTCTTTGGTTTCGCAATACCTGGTCCTGGGGCTCCGGCGATCCCAAACCATCCCTTGGGCTGTCGCGGGCCTCGGGTCCCAAGGTAATCGCTGCGGAACATGCCTCTCTGGGGAAGATGTGGCTTGCCTCGGAGGGGGATCCGGAAGTTCTCTTTAGCGAAAACGAAAGCAATGCGGGGCGCCTCTTTGGCACGCCCAATGCCTCTCCGTACGTGAAGGACAGCTTTCATTCCTATGTCATCGGCGGCGATCGGAATGCCGTCAATCCGGCGCAGGCGGGAACCAAGGCAGCGGCGCGCTACAAAAAGATCCTGGCTCCGGGAGAAACATGGGTTATAAGTCTTCGTCTCTCGGACCGGCCGCCTGGCGCCGGCTCCTTCGGCGCTCCGTTCGAGAGCGCATTCGCGGAGCGCGAGCGCGAAGCCGACGCGTTCTATAACCGCGTCGCGCCGGAGTCGCTAAGCGCGGATGCCCGCGGCATCCAGCGTCAGGCCTTCGCAGGGATGCTCTGGTCCAAGCAGTTTTACCATTATGTCGTCGAGCCGTGGCTCAACGGCGATCCGGCCGGACAGCCCCCACCCGCCGGCCGGAAGCGCGGCCGCAACAGCCAGTGGACGCATGTTTACATTGACGACATCCTCTCCATGCCGGACAACTGGGAGTATCCGTGGTTTGCCGCGTGGGATCTCGCGTTCCACTGCATTCCTCTCGCCATGGTCGACCCGGAGTTCGCAAAGCAGCAACTCATCCTGCTCACGCGCGAGTGGTACATGCACGCGAACGGGCAGCTCCCCGCCTACGAGTGGGCTTTCAATGACGTGAATCCCCCGGTGCACGCCTGGGCCGCATGGAGGGTTTACAAAATCGAGAAAAAGATGTTCGGCCGCGCGGACAGGCTCTTCCTCGAGCGGGTCTTTCAGAAGCTGCTGCTGAACTTCACGTGGTGGGTCAACCGGAAGGACGGGGAAGGCAAGAACATTTTTGAGGGCGGTTTCCTGGGACTCGACAACATCGGAGTTTTCGACCGCAGCAACGCGCTGCCGACCGGCGGGCACATCGAGCAGTCTGACGGCACGAGCTGGATGGCGATGTATTGCCTGAACCTCCTCGTCATTGCCCTGGAGCTGGCGCAGGAGAACCCGAGCTACGAGGACATAGCCAGCAAATTCTTCGAGCACTTTCTCCACATCGCCCATGCCATGAACCACGTGGGCGGCGAAGAACAGTCGTTATGGAATGAAGAGGACGGATTCTTCTACGACACCCTGCACCTGCCCGATGGCCGCATGATCCCCATGAAGGTCCACTCCCTGGTCGGCTTGATCCCGCTTTTCGCCGTGGAAACGCTCGAGCTTCCGATGCTGTTCAAATTGACCGGTTTTTCGCGGCGGCTGAACTGGTTTCTGAAACACCGGCCGGATCTTTCCATGAATGTGACCTGCTCCGGGGTCGCGGGATGCTGCGACCGCCGCATCCTTTCCATCGTGACGCCCGATCAGCTGCGGGTCATCCTGGGGAAGATGCTTAGCGAAGATGAGTTCCTGAGCCCGCATGGGATTCGCGCCGTTTCGCGCTACCACAAGGACCACCCTTACGTGTTTCATGTGAACGGAATGGAGCACCGCGTTGACTACGAGCCCGCAGAGTCGAGCACGGGGCTTTTCGGGGGGAATTCCAACTGGCGGGGCCCCGTCTGGATGCCGGTCAACTTCCTGATGATCGAATCGCTGCAGAAGTTCCACCACTATCTTGGGGATGACTTCAAAGTGGAGTGCCCCACGGGATCCGGCCGGATGAAGACGCTCTGGGAAGTGGCGTTGGATCTGTCGGAAAGGCTCATCGCGATCTTCCTGAAGAACGGCGAAGGCCGCCGTCCGGTCTTTGGCGCCAACGAAAAATTCCAGAGTGACCCGCAATGGAACCAGTTCCTGCTCTTCCATGAATATTTCCACGGCGATAACGGAGCCGGCATCGGAGCCAGCCATCAGACCGGCTGGACAGGGCTGATCGCGAAGGTGCTTCAACAGTGGGGGGAGTACGCGGAATGCAACCGCCAGCAGCCCGAACCAAAGGTGCGGGCCAAAGCTCTCGACCAAATCGAAACCTGAAACGGCGGAAGGCAGAAGGCAGAAAGCAGAAGGCAGTTTGCGCTTTCCGCCTTCCGCCTTCTGCTTTCTGCCTACTGCCTTCTGGGCAGCGCTTCTTGCCCTTTCCGGAATAAATCCGACGGCCGCGGGCATTGTGCTGTTGAAAGAGCCTGGCGGCGAGCGCGCTACCGGGTCAAACGCGCAGGGTTGAGGATTGTGCTTCTTCTCGTCTTCGTGTCTGCGTCGTGGATTGGGCGCGGCCTTTACCACCAAGACGCGAAGACGCTAAGAAACCCGAAGAAGGACAGACAAGATGAGCGTGATCAACTTCGGGCAGAGGCCATGCGAGCGCATCCGGAGCTATATGGACTCTCATCTGAGCAACGAGCTTCCTGTTGAAACGAAACGTGAAGTGCTCCGGCACTTGGATACTTGCGCAGACTGCGCACGGGCTCTGGAAGACCGGCTGCGCGTCCGGAAGATGCTGAGGAGCGCCGTGGAAAGCGAATCCGCTCCCGTTCAACTACGCGAGAGGATCCAGAGAGAAATTCGCAGGACACGAACCGGCTTCCATTTTCCGGTCCAAAAATCACACTGGGCTCTGGCCGTGGCTGCATCCCTGTTTCTTGTCCTTTCCGGCTGGATGGGGTTCCGCGTGTGGAACCTCCGCACGGCGGCGGTCGTTTCCGAAGCCAACGAGAAGATCCTTACAATGGGCGTAGGCGACCATGTCACATGCGCCATGGACCATGGCATGTACAGGAAGCGGTTTACCTTCGAACAGATGTCTCGCGCGCTCGGGCCCGAGTACGCCGGGCTGGTTTCCCTGGTAAACGGAAAAGTGCCCCGGGATTACGAGATCGTCGTCGCCCATCGCTGCGCGGTGAACCAGCGCAATTTCGTACACCTGATCCTGACAAAGTACGAGTCGGTGGTGTCGCTCGTCATCACAAAGAAAACCGGCGAGGCATTCTCCAAAAGCGCACTGGACGCGGCACTCTCTGAATCGGGCATTTCCCTTCATCGGGCACAGCTCCGGCAGTACGAGGTCGCGGGGTTCGAGACCAGGGATCATCTGGCGTTCGTGGTTTCCGACCTGCCGAAGCACGCGAACCTGGATCTCGCCTCCAATCTTGCCCCTGCCGTGAGCTCGCATCTCACCCGCCTGGAACTCTAGCAGAAGGGCTGGGGAACAACTGGGCAGAGGAGCAGGGGGACAAGGCGGCGGAGGGGATCGCCTTAACGACGAGATCGTGCGAGAGCCAAGCGCACGTTCTCAGTTAAAAAGGGCATCTTTCTCACCAAGGAGACACGGAGAACACTGAGGTTCACGGAGGAAACAAGGGATTTCCGTGAACCTCCGTGTTCTCCGTGGTGAAAAGGATTACCCTCATCGGGCGGGGGCGGTATTCGGGCGCAACGAAAGCCAGCGTTGTAACTGCGACTTCGGGGAGGGCATGATAGTCTGTGTGCGGTCGGGTCCGGTGGAGACGACCGAGATTTCCGCGAGGACAAGATCCGAGAGCCGCTTCAAGTAGTCCTGGGCGACGGAGGGCAACTCGTCGAATTCCTGGACACCCTCTGTCCTCTGATTCCATCCAGGGACCTCCACGTATTCCGGCTGGCATTGCTCCAAAACCTGAATGTCGGGCGGGAAGCTATCCAACAACTTGCCCTTGTATCGATATCCGGTGCAGATTTTGATTTCCTTCAGGGTGTCAAGTACGTCCAGTTTGGTTATTACGAGCGTATCGAGGTGGTTGATCAACCGCGCGTAGTGTACCAGGACAGCGTCAAACCAGCCGCAGCGGCGAGGCCGGCCTGTAGAGGCGCCGTATTCCTGCCCGAGCTTGCGGATCTGGCCGCCGATCGCGTCGGTGAGCTCTGTTGGAAACGGCCCTTCGCCCACGCGGGTCGTGTATGCTTTCGCTATTCCAACCACCCCATCGATGCGCGTCGGTCCCACTCCCGTGCCTGTGCAGGCCCCTCCTGCAGTCGCGTTAGACGCCGTAACAAAGGGATAGGTTCCGTGGTCCACATCCAGCAAAGTGCCCTGGGCCCCTTCGAAGAGGACACGCTTTCCCCCGTCCATGGCCCTGTTGAGGTACTCGGCGGTGTCCGCGAAGTATTTCGACAGCTCGCTTCTGAGAGCGAGCGCTTCCGAATAGATCTCTTCAAAATTCAGCGATGGGTCGGAAAGCAGAGGCTTCTTTTCCCGGATGTTCTCCCTGACGATGCGCTCGAGCGCCCGCTCGTTTGACAGGTCGCAGATCCGCAGACCTCGGCGGCCCATTTTGTCCTCATAGCACGGGCCGATACCGCGGTTCGTCGTCCCGATACGTTGCTCTCCCCTGCGGTCCTCATCGGCCCTTTCAACGGCCCGGTGATACGGAAGGATTACATGAGCCCGGTTGCTGACGAAGAGCCTCCCCTCACAACTGATCCCGGGAGACTGCAATTCCATTATTTCCCGCTTCAGCGCCGCCAAATCGACAACGACGCCATTGCCGATCACGCAGATCTTCTGAGGATGGAGAATCCCTGAAGGGATGAGATGTAAGACGTACTTTTGGCCTTGGATGCTTACAGTGTGACCGGCGTTGTGGCCTCCCTGATACCGGGCGACGATGTCAAAATCGGCGGTCAACAGATCGACGATCTTGCCCTTACCCTCATCCCCCCACTGCGCCCCGACTACGATCAAATTGGCCACGGCAAGCGACTTTCGCGCCCCGAGAGGGCGACAGAGGGGTGAGGCTCACAGATGGTTGTCAATCATCTTGGAGATGGTATCCTTGGTCGTATTGCCAACGATCTGCTCCTTGATGACCCCGTCCTTGAAAAGAAGCAAGGTGGGAATTCCGCGGATATTGTATTTTCCCGGTGTCAGTGCATTCTCATCCACGTTGAGTTTGACGACCTTGGCCTTGCCGTCATATTTTTCCGCGATGGCATCCACGACTGGGGCCAGCATTCTGCACGGCGCGCACCAGGCTGCCCAAAAATCGACAAGAACGGGAACCTTGGCATTCAAAACCTCCTCGTCAAAATTTTGATCCCCGATGTCGGTTACCTTTTCGGCCATTATGATATATCCTCCGAATCATGAGTTCGGACCGAACTAAATCGGCAAAGCGCAAGTAATTATGGGGACCCCCTACGGGGTTGTCAAGGCACAACACAGCAGGACGCGCTCAGAGAGCGGAACTTCCAAGCCTTCCAGACGCGCCAAACTCATTTGACTTTGCCGAGACCCTGGCAACCCAAATCAAAGATGAAGAGCCATCCCAAGAAGCGGCTCGGCCAGCATTTTCTGAAACAACCCGGCGTACTCGACCGGATCATCAACTACCTCAGGCCGTCTCCAGACGACCTCTTTATCGAGATCGGAGCAGGACACGGAGAGCTGTCGAGCAGGTTAGCGCCCCGGGTCGGCAAGCTCATAGCCGTTGAGATCGATACCGACTGCATTCCCGCTTTGGCGCGCACCCTCGCGGATTACCCGTCAGCGATCATAGAACATGGCGATGTCCTCTCGCTGAACCCCATGCGGTTGCTTCCCCCTCACATGAGGCCTGAGAGCAATCTCAGGGTGGCTGGTAATCTCCCCTACAATGTTGCAACGGCCATCGTTGAAAGAGTCCTGGAGCTGCCGCTGGCGATCAAGGATATGACTTTTCTGGTCCAACTGGAGGTGGCCGAGCGCATTACAGCCGCACCGCGGACGCGTCAATACGGCTATTTTTCGGTGCTCTGCCAGCACCTCGCCGATGTCCGGATCGGGTTCAAGGTCCAACCCGGCTCCTTCTTTCCACCTCCCAAGGTGACTTCAGCAATCGTTACACTGCGTCCCTTGCGCCCCGGTCCGGGGACAGAGTTAGACCACGATCTGAAATCCCTTGTTAAAGCTTCGTTCACTCATCGCCGCAAGACGCTTCTGAATTCTTTAAAGCGAGACCTGCGGTTCGGGCAGATATGCGAATCTTTAATCAGCCTGGCTGGTATGGACCCCGGAAGACGAGCGGAGGAATTGACAGTGAAGGAATACGAGCGGCTGGCCCTGATTTACCGTGAGAACTTTTCTGCCTGAAGCTGGCGCCCGAAACAACTGAGGCAAGAATTTCCTCGAGCAGAGATCGGGGGTTGGCGAAGCTCAGCTTGTGTTATACTGGGCGAATATCGGAGTGGAGTGGCTACAAGGCTTGAGTACGGACGACACGATTGAAGTAGTTCCCCTGGGAGGCCTGGGGGAGTTCGGCATGAATATCATGGCGATACGCTACCGCGGCAGTATCGTGGTAGTGGACGTCGGAATGATGTTCCCCCGGGATGATTTGCTAGGGGTGGATCTCGTCGTCCCAGAATTCACTTACCTGCTGGAACACCGGCAAGAGGTCAAGGCCGTGGTCCTCACTCACGGGCATGAGGATCACATCGGAGCGCTTCCCTATCTTCTCCGGGAACTGTCCATCCCAATCTATGGGACTCCTCTGACCCTGGGCTTTGCCCGCGGGCGTCTTGCCGAACACGGCCTTCTCCAGAAAGCGCAGCTGAACCGAATCGGTTCCCGCCAGACTCTGGAGGTCGGGAGCATGCATCTCGAGTTTCTCAGCGTGACGCACAGCATAGCCGACAGCCTGGGAATCGCGATTACGACGCCTCTGGGGACGATCATTCACACAGGAGATTTCAAGTTCGACCAGACGCCGCCGGACCAAAAGCCGACCGACTACGCGCGTTTCACCCACTTTGCGGAACAGGGTGTTCTGGCCCTGTTTTCGGACAGCACCAACAGCGAGAGGCCGGGCTATACGCCGTCAGAGAGTAACGTCCGCAAGCACCTCGACCAGATCTTTCACACAAGCAAGGGCAAGATCATCGTAACTTGCTTCGCCTCCAGCATTCACCGGATCCAGATCGTTCTGGAACTGGCCAGGGAGTCTGGCCGGCGCGTAGTAACTGTGGGCCGGAGCATGAAAGACAACATTGGCATCGCCCGGGAGCTGGGGTACCTCACACTCCCCGAGGGAGTGCTGGCCGACGCCCGCGAAGCCTCGCGAACTCCGAACGACAAGCTCGTCCTCCTGTGCACCGGCAGCCAGGGGGAACCCTTGGCGGCCCTCACAAAGCTCGCCTTGGGAAAGCACAAAGAATTCACCGTGGCAGAAGGTGATGCCGTCATCATCAGCGCTCGATCCATCCCGGGAAACGAGCGGCGCATTTCTCATCTCATAAACCACTTCTGCTATCGGGGCGCGGCCGTGTACGACGAAAGCCGCTGGGGAGTGCACGTCTCCGGCCACGGGAGCCAGGAAGAACTGAAGCTGATGATCAACCTGACCCGGCCTCGATTTTTTGTTCCTGTTCACGGGGAGTTCCGGCAGCTGTTCCATCACGCCGTGCTGGCCCACGAAACAGGCATCCCCCGGGAACGAATTCTGCTTGCAGAAACCGGGGACATCATTGCTCTCACTCCCGAAAAAGCCGAGATTCGTGGCAAGGCTCCGGTCGGAAGACGGCTGATTGACGAAGGGGGCCTCGCGGAACTGGACGAGCTGGTCGTTCGGGACAGGCAGCATCTGTCCGAGGAGGGGGTCTTGATGGCAGTAGTGGCGATCAATAAATCGACGGGGCGGGTCGAAGGATTGCCCGAGATTGTCAGCCGTGGGCACATGCAGGAAGACGGAGGCGCGAAGATCCTGGCAGAGGCTCGCGAGGTTGTCCTCAAAACACTTCGGGAGTGTTCCAATGAAGAGCGTTCGGACTCGCTGGTGCTGACGGAGCTGATCCGCACTGATTTGAAAAGGTTTATGCGCAAGCGCACCGCGACCCACCCCATGATAGTCCCCGTGATTCTGGAAATCTGACTCGATCCGGAATATCATTCCGCATGCCAAGTGAAGCGTTAACCGCCAGACGTCACGAGTTTGTAGGCATTTTTGTCCTGATCCTTACCCTGCTGATTCTCGTTTGTTTGATCTCCTACGATCCAAGGGACACCTGCTTTAACGCTCTGTCGTACAAAGCTGCGCCCGATAACCGGGCGGGCCGGATTGGAGCTTACGCAAGCGACTTGATTTTTCAGGTCTTCGGGCTCCCCGCTTTCCTGCTCGTGTTACCGCTCGCGCTATTGAGCTGGAGACTCCTGCGGGGGCGCGCGATCGAAGGCCCTTTCATGAGGGGGCTCGGATTCTTCCTCGTGGTCTTTGTCTCGTGCACGGCCTTGCAGTTGACCCACATCAGGCTCCCCAACACGAACTTTCGGCCGGGCGGCATGACGGGATTTCTTCTGGCCGATATTCTCGTTCCCAACCTGAACATGACGGGTACGCTAATCCTGCTTCTCGGAGGGCTTGCGCTCGGGCTGCTGGCATCGACAACGTTGTCACTTGGAGCGGTCCTGGAAAGGTTTTCCGTTGCCAGCTCCCTGGAAACGCTTTCGCCCGGAAAGTCTCCGAAAGGACCAGGTGTCTTAGAGCGATTTCGCAACTGGAGAGAAAGCCGGAAACCCCGACTCACCTTGGTAAGCTTCAAACCCCCTGCTCCGCCCGCGCCGGAAGTGACCCTTCGCCCGGCTCCCGTCAAAGCGCCCGCGCCAGTAGAAGAAACCAAGCCGCCGGTCGTGCGCGCGCCCGCGGCCGAGCCGGTCCGTTCCGCGCCCGTTGAAGAGCACCCGCACGCCCGCAAGTATGTCTTCCCACCGATAGAATTGCTGACCGAGCCGCACACGCATTTTTCAGTCGACGAGGCAGAACTTATGGAACGGGCGGGTCGTCTGGTAGAGAAATGCGCGGAATTCGACGTGCATGGAAGCGTCACGCAGATTCATCCGGGACCTGTCGTGACTACCTTCGAGTTCAAGCCCGATGCCGGCATAAAGTATTCGCGCATTACCAACCTGGTAGACGACCTGTGCTTGGGGATCAAGGCCGAATCGATACGCATCGACCGTCTTCCGGGAAAGGCTACCGTTGGAATAGAAGTCCCGAACAGGCAGCGGGAGACGATTTATCTGAGGGAGCTGATCGAATCGGATGTTTTTGTCAGATCCCAGTCGAAACTCACCCTGGCCCTGGGAAAGCTCATCAACGGGAATGTTTACGTCACCGAACTGAACAAAATGCCGCATCTGCTCATTGCCGGCGCGACCGGCGCCGGCAAGAGTGTCGCCCTCAATTGCATGATTGCTTCGATCCTGTACAAAGCGACGCCGGACGAGGTCAAGTTTATCCTGATCGACCCGAAGCGCCTGGAACTGGGCATGTACGCAGACATACCGCATCTGCTCACCCCCATCGTCACGGACCCGAAAGAGGCGGCCAACGTGCTCCGCTGGGCAACCAGCGAGATGGAATCCCGTTACAGGAGGCTGGCCCTGCGGGGCGTCAGGAACATCGACCAGTACCACACTCTCATTCGTTCCGCGGGAAAGCAGCTCTCACTGATCGACGAGAACGATCCGGAGGGGGAGCCGGAAAGACCACTCCCCTACCTGGTGCTGGTAATCGATGAGCTCGCCGACCTCATGCTGATCTCCACGAGAGACGTGGAGGAGTCGATAATTCGCCTCGCGGCCATGGCACGCGCTGTGGGAATCCACCTTATTCTCGCCACGCAACGTCCTTCGGTGGACGTGATCACAGGCGTGATCAAAGCCAATTTCCCGTGCCGCATCGCCTTCAAGGTCGCCAGCAAGGTCGATTCCCGGACCATCATCGACGCGAACGGCGCCGAACTGCTTCTGGGCGCCGGCGACATGCTCTTTATCCCGCCCGGTTCCTCCAGGCTGACGCGAGTTCACGGCCCCTATCTGAGCGAGAAGGAAGCACAGGCCATCGTGGACCACCTGCGCAAACAAGGGCGGGCCTCCTACGACGATAGCGTCCTGACGTACGGCCAGGAAGAAGTCGATGAGGAAGGCAATCCGGTAGAAGGCGGAGGTTACGATCCGCTCTACAATGATGCGGTCCGCGTCGTCGTCAACACGGGCCGCGCCTCGACGTCCCTGTTGCAGCGCAGACTCAGCATCGGCTACGGCCGCGCCGCCAAGCTGATCGATATGATGGATCGCAACAACGTAGTCGGACCCGCGGAAGGATCGAAGCCGAGAGAAGTTCTTGTGGGTCTGGACTATCTCGAACGCCTCACCTGATCCCGTATCCCGCCAGCCGGAACAGACACATTCACCACAAAGACACGAAGATCCGCCCAAGCTCTTGTCTGTGTGAATCTTCGTGTCTTCGTGTCTTTGTGGTGAAAGATGTGGCAATAACCCACCTGCACAGGATTTCTTGACAAGCGGTGCGGGTTTGTTAAACTGCTACGACAACGATCCTGCATGCGCTCCGGCAAACATCGCCAGGATCACGGGAGGTTCCAACTGTGAGGCAAACCTGGCCCTCACTTTTGGCCAAGATCGGAGCGGTCCTCCTCCTGACCGCCTCATCCTGGGCCCAATCAGGTAAAAAGCAGGTCGAAAGACCTACGTTCCGCGTTGGAGTGGAGACCGTCTTCGTAAAAATCTCCGTCACGGATCCCCTCAACCGCTACGTGACCGGGTTGGAAAAACAGCATTTCAAAGTGTACGAAGACAAGGTCGAGCAGGGCATCACTCATTTCACGCAGGAATCCGCTCCGATCAGCGTAGGAATCCTCTTCGACATCAGCGGGAGCATGAAGGACAACATTCACACCGCCCGGAACTCCGTGGTCCGCTTCCTGGAATCCGGCAACCCGGATGATGAGTTCTTTCTGGTCACTTTCAACCAGAAGACCACACTGGTTCAGAGCTTCACGCATCAGAGCTCCAACATTCAAAACCAGGTTTCCTTCAGCCAGCCGGGCGGGCGCACGGCGCTGTACGATGCGGTCTATTTGGGACTGGAGCAGATCAAGAACGGCAAGAATGAGAAAAAGGCTCTGATACTCATTACAGACGGCGAAGACAACAGCAGCCGGTATACCGCGTCGGAAGTCCGCGAATTTGCCAAGGAGTCCGACGTGCAGATCTATGCCATTGGCGAAGAAGGGAAGCTGGGATACGGCCGCTCGGAGATCCAGAATATCGTGGGGCTTACCGGGGGCCGGGCGTTCTTCCCGAACAACTTTAACGAACTGGATTATTACATCGATCTGATACACGCCGAACTACGCAATCAGTACATCGTGGGTTACGCTCCCTCGAACAAAAACCGCGACGGGAAGTGGCGCCGAATCAAGGTAAAGCTCGAGCCGCCGGAGGGCCTTCCGAAGCTGATCGTTCACGCGAAAGAAGGTTACTATGCTCCGAAAAATTAGCCCGCGCGGAAACTCGTTTGGGAGAGAACGGTGCTGCCGGCGTTTGTCGCCGTTGGTTTTGAGCCTGGCGCTCCTTTGCGCGGCGCCCAACTCTCCGGTCTCCGCCTCCTCCGCTCAGGGCAAACAAGCCACGGAAGAGCGAAAGAAACCCAGCAAACCCGAACTGGAATCGCACGGACCCCAAAAAAACGAAGAGCAGCAGAAGGGTTATAGTATCGGTGTAAACGTGGATCTGGTGGTGGTGCATACCTCCGTCTATGACAAGAACGGACATTTCGTCGGCGGGCTCAAAAAGGAAAACTTCAAGGTTTTTGAAGACGGCGTGGCGCAGGGCATCACCGCATTTTCGCAGGAGGACGTGCCTGTCAGTATGGGTATCCTGATCGACACCAGCGGCAGCATGCGGAGCAAGATCGAAATGGTCAACAAGGCCGCCTTGGCCCTGATCCGCGCGAGTAATCCTCAAGACGAGGTCTTCCTGATCGGCTTCAGTGATGAAGTGGAGTTATTGGAAGACTACACCAACGACATCGATTTGATTTCCGACTCGCTCGACAACATCGTCGTCACGGGCGGCACGGCCCTCTATGACGCGATTCACCTCGGCGTCCAAAAAGCCGAACACGGCACGAAGCCCAAAAAAGCGGTTATCGTGATTACAGACGGTGAGGATCGCGACAGTTACTACAAACTCGAGGAGTTGCTGGCCAAGGTCCAGGAGGCTGATGCTCAGGTTTATTGCATTGGATTTACGAATCCGTTGCCGGACAAGGGCCTCTTCGGCCACTGGTCCAAATCGGTCCCGGAAAAGGCTCGGGAAGCTTTGCAGAAGATCGCGGAGGAGACCGGGGGCAAGGCTTTCTTTCCTGAAAAGACCCCCGAGCTCGGCAATATCGTCTCGACTATCGCCCACGAATTGCGGAGCCAATACAGCATAGGGTTTGTTTCCTCCAATAGGGCCCGCGACGGCTCCTGGCGCCGTTTGAGAATAGTTCTCGACGGGCCCAACACCACGACGGGTCACCACGTACGGGCCCGTACCGGGTATTTCTCCCCCAAGGTCGCTGAAGCCTCCAAGACCCAATAGGCCCTTTGTTTCCCCGGCAGGAATGGCCCGCAGTAAACTAATAGCCCGGCCACGAATTTCACGAATACAGCCTGGCTACTAGCTCATTTGTGATTTCGGACTCGCGGGTTAATTCGTGAAAATTCGTCGCACGTCTCTCTGGCGTCAATTCGTTCCGAGGTTCCTCGGCAAATCTAACGGGTTACTACCGGGCAGCGGATTTTTCTAGCAAACATATTAACGGCGTTCTTATATAATACTGGCCGCTTAGGTGCCGTGTTCCTCCCCCCTGGCAGGCGCGAGAAGAAGCTCTAAGCTTGGGTTTGGGAGGCGGAGCTGTTGTCCGAACCTCCTGATGCCTCAGGCTCCCTTGGGCGTTGCTCTTGCAATGTCTTGCAAATCGGGAACAGGCATGCGACAAAACCTGGAAATCCTTAAGGGGATTTCTTCCTTGCTTCGCGAACGACAACCTCCCGGCGCAACATTGGAATCAGCTCTTGAAAACCTTCTGGCCCTCTCGGGAACCGAGGCAGGCCTTCTAACCTTGCTCCCCAGTGTCAACTCTCCGGAACCGCTGACCGTGCGCCGCGGGCTTCCGGAAGATCTCGTGACGTTGTTTGCCCCTCCTCACCAGAAAAATTCTGCCCTTTTCGAAGCCCTGGAGAAAGACGAACGCGTATCTCTGGACGATATGTTGAGATCGGACACTTCCGGAAACTTTGCAGAGATTTTCCGCCGAGAAGACCTTCACTTCTTTGTCCTGTATCCCGTGCGATCGGCCGATCGGCTCTCGGGCGCTCTCGGTCTGGCAAGCCAGAGATCCGACCCTATAGCCGAAAGGCAGAACGAATATATCCAAACGGCCCTGGAAGTACTCGGTGGGATCATCTCAAACTTCCAGCTTCGCGAGCATGCCAGCAAACTCTGCGACGACGTCGTGGCGCTCCAGGAGATGAACAAGATCATTTCCCAGAGCCTCAACCTGGACCAGATCGTTCATCGTATTGTCGCCGAGGGAAAGCGCCGGTTGGGCACCAGCCAGTGTCATCTCCTGCTTGTCGACGAATCAAACCAGAGCCTTGCCGGGGCCGCCACAACCCAATCCGACCTCGACGTTCGCGGTTTGGACATCAAGTTCTCCGAGCCTTCCCTCGCGATGACGGCGCTTGCCGCCAGGCGGGTTCTTGCTGTGGAGGATGTGGCGGCAGACGAGCGGAGGAATCGCAGGCTCCATGCGTCCCTGCAGTGGCGATCCGCGATTTTTGCGCCATTAATGACAAAGGACCACCCGTTGGGGGTCTTGCTCTTCAGCGAGCCCTCCCGTGCACGGGCGTTTAGACAAGGAGAGGTCGCCCGGGCGGAAACCCTGGCGCAACAGGCATCCGTTGCGCTCGAAAATGCCCGGTTTTTCCAGGCCGTTTCGCGTAGTCAACGAGAGTGGGAAGCAACGGTCGATGCTATGCAGGACTGTGTTTCCGTACACGACATGACCGGCATGGTCATCCGCGCCAACCTGGCCCTCGCGAAGAAGCTGAAAATCACACCGCATAAGATCATTGGAAAATACTGCTCCGAAATCTACAACGCGCAGGGTTCCGGCTTGCTTCCCTGCCGTCATGGGCGCTCCTTGCAGCCGGAATCCTTCACTGTGGAAGAGGTCGAATTGCCCCAGATTGGAGGCACATTCCAGATCTCGGTAAGCCCCTGGTACGACAAAAACAACCGGCTGGCCGGGTCGATCCACGTCGCCAAAGATGTGAGCAATGAAAAGTTGCTGCAACAGCAGCTGATCCAGTCAGAGAAATTGTCCGCCATCGGCGAGTTGATATCCGGGATCGCTCACGAGCTTAACAATCCGCTGACCGGAGTCATGGGCTACGCGCAGCTTCTCCAACTGCGAAAAGACCTGGATGAGCGCGCAAAGGACAGCCTCCTCAAAATCAACAGTCTCGCCCTGCGCTGCCAGAAAATAGTTCAGAACCTGTTGTCCTTTGCGCGCAAGCAGAAGCCCGAACGGATCGTATCTGACGTCAACGAGATTCTCGAAAGAACTATCGAGCTCCGAAACTACGATCTGCAGGTAAACAACATCGAAATAGAACGAGACCTGGACCGCTATCTGCCCAAGACCATCGCCGACGCGCACCAGCTTCAGCAGGTCTTCTTGAATCTGATAACTAACGCCGAGCAAGCCATGCTGGAAGCCAACGGGAGAGGGAAGCTCACCATCCGCAGCCGGACCGATCATAAGGCCGGCCGTATTATCGTCGAGGTCACGGACGACGGCCCCGGAATCCCCGAGATCCACCTCTCGAAGATTTTCGATCCATTCTTCACCACCAAAGAGGTGGGGAAGGGGACGGGACTAGGCTTGAGCTTGTCTTACGGCATCATTAAGGAACACGACGGCAACATCTACGTGCGCAGCCGCGCCCGAGAGGGGGCGTCGTTCGTAATTGAGCTTCCCGTCATTTCCGCGGTCCTGGACGAGTCGGGCATGGCTGCCCAGAAGACCAACAGGGAGGCGCAGTTCGAAGCGTTGATAAGGGACAAGCGCATTCTGGTGGTGGACGATGAGAAATACATCCTCGATTTCTTCAGCGAAGTGTTCCGGATGTATCCCACGCACGTGGACACTGCCAGTAACGGTCAAGTGGCGATGGAAAGGATCCGGCTAAATCAATACGACCTCATCATCACCGACTTCAAGATGCCCCAGATGAGCGGGCGCGAGCTTTTTACCTGGGTCCAGAAGGAGCAGCCCCATCTGGCCTGCCGTATGATTTTTGTGACCGGAGACACGGTGAGCATCGAAACCCGCACGTTCTTCGAAGACAGCAGCCGCCGTTACCTGGCCAAGCCCTTCAAAATTGAAGAAATTAAAGAGGTGATTCACCAGACGCTGGAGGAAGTCCAGCAACAGTGACGAGGCGACGCCAGTGACTCGTGATTTGGGACAAGAACAGAGTGCGTCACGTCTCGAATATCAGCCCCCACGGCCTCGCGGGTCGATTCTGGTCACGGGAGGGGCGGGATATATAGGCAGCCACACGCTTCGTGAGTTTGAGCGCGCCGGCTACCATCCCATATGTTTCGACAACCTCTCAACGGGATTCCGGAAATTCGCAGACCGGTTTGTTTTTGTGCGCGGAGACCTGGCAGACCGGGCCCAGATCAGCCGGGCCCTCGCGGCAGAAAATCCGCAGGCCGTCGTGCATTTTGCCTCACACGCTCTGGTGGGAGAATCGTGGGAAAATCCTTTCAAGTACTATCACGACAACATAGTCCACGCTCTGAACCTGGTCGAAGAGATGCGTGGCCTCGGAGTGCGCTTCATCGTTTTCTCATCGAGCTGCGCCACCTACGGCATTCCTTCCCAAGTGCCGATCCCCGAATCGCATCCCCTGGACCCGATCAATCCCTACGGTGCGAGCAAGATGATCATCGAGCGCATCCTGAGGGATTACGACAAGGCCTTCGGAATCCGCTTCGTTTCGTTGCGTTACTTCAATGCCGCAGGCGCGGATCCGGACGGCACCATTGGCGAACACCATGCGCCGGAAACCCATCTGATTCCGCGGCTCCTGGACGTGGTCCTTGGGCGCGCGCAAGCGGCGCAGGTTTTCGGCAAGGACTACCCTACCCCTGACGGAACGTGCATCCGCGATTACATCCACGTGATGGATCTGGCCCTCGCGCACGTTGCCGCTCTGGAATACCTCCTCGGCGGAAATCCATCGGCCGTCTTCAACCTGGGAACAGGAAACGGGTACTCGGTCCTTGAAGTCATCCGGCAGGTAGTGACCAGTACGGGGAAGGAATTTCCGCTGGAGATAGCGCAACGGCGCCCGGGCGACCCCGCAGTGTTGGTGGCCGACCCAAGCAAGGCCAGGACCGTGCTCGGCTGGAGCGCACGCCATTCTTCACTGAGCGAGATCGTGGATACAGCGTGGAACTGGCACCGCGGAAAGCATCTCGTTCTTAAACTTCAAGCCCAGGAAAATGACGAATGACGAAGAATCCAAGAATTCAAGAAGGGGGAAAACTCTTTCGATTCCTGGAATTCTTGAATTCTTGGATTCTTCGTCAGTAGCCGATGGCTCTTCCATCATTGCGCGGATCGGCAGCGCCAAGACGGATCCCGCTGTCAGGATCGACAAGAATTGTGTGGCAATCCCCTATGCTGTCGCGTTCTTCGATCCGGTGCCCACGGGCTCTTAAAGCGTCGATCACATCCTGAGCGAAACCCCTCGTCTCCAGGACGAGCCTGTCCGGAGTCCACTGATGGTGGATTCGCGGCGCATCCACTGCTTGCTGGACCGTCATCTTGAAATCGATCACGTTCAGCAGGGTTTGAAGCACGGTATTGATAATCGTGGGGCCGCCAGGGCTGCCCAGAACCATGAAGAGCTTTCCGTCGCGCGTCACGATTGTGGGGGTCATGGCGCTCAACGGCCGCTTCCCGGGAGCTATGGCATTGGCATCGCTGTGAATCAAGCCGTAGGCGTTCGGAATTCCCGGCTTGGCGCTGAAATCGTCCATCTCGTTATTCATCAGAATGCCTGTGCCGGGAATTGTAACGCCGGAACCGTACACGCCGTTGAGAGTGTAAGTGTTCGCGACCGCATTTCCTTCCCGATCGACTACCGAAAAGTGAGTGGTCTGCCCGCTTTCATAAAGGTCCGGCCTGCCGTGTCCCAGGTCGGACGCGTTGGACGCAAGAAAGGGGTCAATCGTCGCGCGGCGCTCGGCCGCATATTTCTTGGACGTCAAACCCGC
Source organism: Acidobacteriota bacterium (assembly GCA_003225335.1). GTDB lineage: Bacteria > Acidobacteriota > UBA6911 > UBA6911 > UBA6911 > Gp18-AA60. Next base: position 9,648 of record QHZE01000455.1, on the reverse strand, counting down.
GGCGGGAACGCGCACAAAGTCTGCATCCCCCAGATACTCCGCTCGATCCGCAAAGGCCCGTTTCATGGCTTCGGCCATCAGGTGCAGGGTGCGGCTCGCGCCCTGACCGTAGCGCGTCAGAGGATATCCTTCCAGAATATTGAGCATCTCGACCAGGGCAATGCCCCCGGAGCTCGGAGGAGGCATCGAATAGATATGACAGCCGCGATACGTTCCCTCGACAGGTTTACGCACCACGGCGCGGTAGTTTTTCAGGTCCTCAATAGTGATCAAGCCTCCGTTGGCCTTCATGGCCGCGGCTATCTGCTGGGCGATGGACCCCTCGTAGAATTCCCGGGCCCCGTTGCGCGCAATTAACTCCAGGCACCCCGCGAGCTCCGGTTGGACAAACTTCCCGCCTTCGGCGTAGTAATCTCCGTCCCGCAGGAAGATGCGCCCGGATTCCGGAAACCGCTCCAGAAGCTTCCTGGCGCCCTTGAGAGACTCGCTCTCAAACCGACTCAGCTCTATGCCGTCCCGGGCGAGGGCTATCGCGGGAGCGATGATTTCGCGGAGCTTCATCGTCCCGTACTTTGCCAAGGCGAGCGTCAAACCTGCCGGCGTGCCCGGAACGGCGATCGCACGATAGCCCACGGTGGAGGCGTCTCTTACGACATTCCCCTCGCGATCCTGATACAACGTGCGCGTGGCGCCTCCCGGCGCCATTTCCCGATAGTCTATGGCGACGGTCTCTCCGCTCTTGTTCAGGCGAATCAGCATGAAACCGCCGCCGCCGAGATTCCCGGCCGACGGATGCGTAACCGCCAGGGCAAAGCCTACTGCCACGGCGGCATCCACGGCGTTCCCTCCGTTTTTCAGGATTTCAACCCCGGCTTGTGTGGCGCGCACTTCGGCGCTCACAACCATCCCCTGTCTTGCGCGGACAGGGGATTTCGAAGCTCCGAATCCCGGAGGGGGCGCCGCCACAGCCAAGGCGAGAATGCAGAGACCGCGGAGCGGGGAGATCATTTAGGATTTTGACGGGATGTGCGTGACCAGAACCTCGTTGAGCGATCCAGTCCGGTAGCCTTCAAGGTCGATCGTTACGAACTTATATCCCAATCCCTTGAAGACAGTCGCGAGCCGGCGAGCCATTTCGAGGTTGAGCGCGCGCAGCAGATCTTCCGGACCAAACTCCAGCCGCACGATCTCTTCATGGTGGCGTACGCGGAAGGAACGAAATCCCATCTGGCGCAGAGCTTCCTCTCCCTGGTCCACGATGCGGAGCTTCTCTTCCGTGATGCGCGTCCCGTACGGGAAGCGAGAAGACAGGCAGGCCGAGGCCTGCTGGTCTGCGGTGGGAAGGCCCGCCTGGCGCGACAGAACGCGAATCTCTTCTTTGTGCAACCCTGCTTCAACCAGGGGACTGCGAACGCCCTGTTCCGCGGCGGCCTTCCGTCCCGGCCGGAAATCGCCCAAGTCGTCGGCGTTCAGGCCGTCAACCACGAAGGCAAACCGCCGTTCCCGGGCAATCGACGCGAGCATGCTGTAGAGCTCATCCTTGCAGAAGTAGCACCGGTTGGGCGGATTGTCGCGGTACTCCTCCTTTTCGACTTCGCGGGTGTGGATGACCTCATGGGGGAAGCCGAACTGTGCCGCGACTTCCAGAGCCATCCGGCGTTGATGTGAAGGGACAGACGGACTCTCAGCGGTAACGGCAAGCACTTTCTCCGAGCCTAAGACCGCATAGGCTTTATAGGCCAGATAGGAGCTGTCCACACCGCCGCTGAAGGCGACGATAACCGGAGACAATTCTCGAAGGATAGTTTCCAGTTTCGCTTCTTTTTCGCGCAGTTCCATCGGGCACAATGTACCACGAACTCCTGTGGACATAAAATCTCAGACTTCAGACCTCGACCTCAGACCTCCGACTCCTTGCTTAGTATCAGTTGTTCGCAAGTGCGCTTACGTATTATCTCAGGCGACGATCATGAAAATCCTGGATGCTTACGGACACGGATGAACACGATCTCACGGATCTTTACCGATAGATCGCTTCCCTGTCCATCCGTCGAATCCGTGAGATTCCATGCCCTACTTGTCTTTCGGTCTGAAGTCTGAGGTCGGATGTCGGAGGTCTGAATCTGATCAGGCGAGGTAGCGGGCGGCGAGGTTGTCGGCTTCCTGAAGCGCCGATTTCAGATGCGAGAGCGTAGTTGCCTGGAAATCGGCGTCTCCCAGCCGGTGGTGCCGATGAAGACCCCAGCCGCAGCCAACGGTGACAAGATCCAGATTATGGGCAGCCTGAAAGTACGCGGGGCGCGTTCCGAGCACCACTGTCTCGCTGCGATTGACCTCATGGTGGCGCATCAATTCTCCCAGCATTTCATCGATGCTTCCCACGCCAAATTCTTCAGTGCACAGCACGGTTTGAAAGACACTGTCCAGTTCATGCCGATCGCTGACGGCGAGGAGGTAATCACGCCGGGCCTCCGCGCCGAGGGCCAGATCAATGTTTTCCCGGCGAAAGTGCTCCAAGAGCTCCTTCAAGCCCGGATAAATCTGTCCCACTCCTGCTTCAATCAGGCGTTCTTCGTGAATGCGATAGGCTTGCTGAAGTTCGGCCAGGCGCTCAGCTCCCAAACCGATTTCGAGATATTGGGTCCATCGAAACCCGTAGTCGCGGTACCCTTCCTCGGCATCCATGGCATCCGGGAGCCGCACATTTTGCGGGATCGTATCTGCAAAGGAGATGAGGCTTTGACGCAGTGCTCTCAGTTTGAGCGCCGCGGAATCGAACACGAGATAGTCGAGGTCCAGCACTAACAAACGAATGTTGCTCAACACATGAACGGCCATTGCAAGAAGTGGCAAGACGCACGGTCTGCGAAGGGTCTCGATTCACGCATAAGGAGGTCTTTAGTAGTCATCCTCCTTATCGTATTCCTCGTCGTGGGATTCTTCGTCCTCATCCCAATCTTCGTCTTCTGAGTCTTCGAGGTTAAAGTCGTCTTCGTCTTCATCCTCGTCGTCTATTGGAGCCAGATCAAATTCCACCGGATCGATGGAAATGACTTCCAGCTCAACGCCGCACTCCGGACATGAAACGATCTCTCCTAGATCTTCGAATTCCTCATCGATCGCCGCCTCGCATTCCGGACAGTAACTCACGGTTTTTACCTCCGATTCGAACCTCTAACGACGCTCCGAATTATTATCACCCTGAAATCGCAACGTCAAATAGTTTGTCCTTGGCGGAATCCGCCAAATTACAGTGATTTGCGGGGCGTTCCCAGGTCCCGGCTATCTGCCCGTCTCTGGGTCTTGGCGGTGAGTGCGGCATGCCCTCCTTCACCGCAAAGCCGCGCAGGCGCGAAGGAGTCCGCGCAAAACTCGAGCGCATTTCTGGACTATAAACGCGGCGCCAGCTTATTTAACAGCAGGGGCAGGTGTGTTACCATTGGCTTCGTGCGTGGTTCGCCGGGATCGCGATAAAACTCAAAACTTGGAGTTTTCCATGAAGCGGCACAGATATTTGGAAATCGGCTGTCTTACTCTCTCGGTGCTGGCAGCCGGTATTTTCGGACCGGCCTCTGCAACGCTTGCGCCAACCAGACAGGCTCACGCCCAGGAGACCCAGGGGAAGCAATCTCCTCCGCGGAAAACCAGGCCCAAGACCGGTGAGGAAGACCAGGAACGCCCGCAAGGCAAAACAGCCATTTCGGTTTCGGTCGATCTTGTCTCGCTCAACGTGCTGGTCACGGACCAGAAAGGAAACGTGATCACCGGACTCAAGCCCGAGCACTTCGCCGTCTACGAAGATAATGTCAAGCAGGAGATCAACCACTTCGCGCCCGTAGAAGCGAATATTACCGTCGTGATGCTGGTCGAATACAGCAAGCAGGTGTTCTATCTGTACTCCGGGTACGAAGTGTGGAACGCCATCTATACATTTGCGCAGAGCCTGCGTCCGGGGGACTGGGTGGCTGTCATCGGCTACGACCTTCGCCCGACGATTCTCAGTGACTTCACACAAGATCGGGCCAAGCTTTATGACGCCCTGCGCCGGTTTAATTATCCGGCTTTCAGCGAAAGCAACCTTTCCGACGCGCTGATCGACACTCTGGACAGGGTAGAAGAGCTCGAGGGGAAGGTTGCGGTACTCCTGATCAGCACGGGATTGGATACTTTCAGCAAGCACACCTATGACGAGGCGCTGAAGAAATGCCAGGCATCAAGCGCCAGTGTATACGCCATCAGTCTCGGGCAAAACTTTCGCATTCGGGCCGACGCCGCCGGATACATCAGCCCCGAAGGAAACCTGGAGCTCCTGATGTCGGATAACCGGTTGCGCTCCTTTGCGGACTATACCGGCGGGGCCGCCTTCTTCCCGCGCTTTGTGACGGAGTTTCCATCTATTTTCCAGGACATCTCCAACCAGCTCCGCAACCAGTACAGTTTAGGCTACGTGTCGTCGAACCCGAAGAAAGACAACAAGCTCCGAAAGATCCGCGTCGACGTGACCGCCGACATCAACAACGACGGCAAACCGGACAAACTCAAGATCCACACACGCAAGGGGTACATTGCCAAGGAACTTTGAATTGCGGATTGCGGATTGCGGATTGAAAGACCCGCGTTGCTGCCGTTGCCTGAAGCTCATTCAGGGGGTTTCTCCATGAAAAGAACCATACGGTAGGCATCGCTTCGCCCCGCATAGTATCCCTTCAGGGTCTCAGTCCTCTCGTAGCCGAGCCTTTCGTAAAAGTCGAGGGCCCCTCGATTGGAAACATCCACTTCGAGAAAAACCATGGCAATCTCTCGCTTGTGGAATTCCTCATGGAGTACATTCATAAGCGCGGTGCCGACTCTCCTGCGCCTCGCATCGGGAATGACGTCCACTGTCAAAACGTGAGCGCACCGGTTGGCCTCGACGCGCCCCACGACAAACCCTGCGATATCGTCGTTCCACTCGGCGATCTTGGCGAGCGAGTCCTTGTGCCGCAGGTAAAAGAAAAGCTCCGATCGGGAATAGGCGATATCGGGAGCGAAGCAGATCTGATCGATTTGATACAGGCGCTGCAGGTCTCCCGGGCGATAATCGCGTATGCGGACCGCGGTTTCCGATAGATCCATCCGTTTACAGATCCTGTCAGACGGAATGATTAACTACTTCCAGCACGCGCATCGAGGATCTGGACAATCGGGAAACGAGTAATGTGTCCCAATCCAGGATCCTGTGCATCAAGCGCCGGGTGTAAAATTCAAGACGATGCACCCCTACTATGAGCCGCATCAGCACAGCATTGACTCCACGTGGGTCAAATACTGCCCGCGTTGCGGGGGAAAACTCGAAGAAAGATTCATTGAGTTCGAGCAGCGAGTCCGCAAGGTATGCTCCCAGTGCGGATTCATCTTTTATTTGAATCCCAAGGTGGTGGCCGCCGCCGTGCCGCGACAGGAGGGACGTATTTGGCTGTTGCGCAGAAACATCGAGCCCGGATTGGGGCGCTGGACGTTCCCGGGAGGCTACGTAGACCTGGGGGAACGCGTCCCGGACGCTGCCGTTCGGGAAACTCGTGAGGAAACCTGCCTGGAGATTCAACTCGACGACTTGTTGAATGTCTATTCCTATAATGCCGTGGGGGTGGTCCTCGTCGTGTATCGGGCAACGGTAATCGGGGGCATCGCGGGTGTGACTCCGGAAAGCCAGGAAGTCCGGTCCTTCTCGCAAGCGGAGGTCCCCTGGGATGAGCTCGCTTTCCCTTCCACACGCGAAGCCCTCAGGGACTACGTGCAAAAGCTCCATCCAATGACGCGTGACCCCTGAGAATCGGGGATCGGACCGGACATCGTTCTGTCTGGTCAAGAACCCCTGCCCATCTGTTTTGCCATCAGATCCTGTCAATCCTGCTCATCCCGTACAAATCTGGAGACAGGATAACACGATGATCTCGAAATAGTCTCGTCCCGTTCAGACGCCGCTCGCACATAAGCGGGACTCTGTATTTCTTCAAAGTCCGAGTTTCAAGTGATGCACTCCGCATACGCGGGGGAAATGTGGTACATTGCCACGGTGTTTTTTCAGCCGAAGACCTTAGCTGAAGCCCTCCAGCACAAGGCCGATCTTCGACAGGGTGGTATCTTCATTGCCGGCGGGACGGATCTGGTAGTTCTCATGAATCACGGCAAAGAGGCGCCCGAACACCTGATTGATCTCTCTCACATACAAAGCCTGACCGAAATCCGGCCACGGGACGGTCTTATCGAGCTTGGAGGCAACGTCACCTTCGCCCAGTGCGCGCGGCTCCCCGTCCAGTGTCTTTCCCAAGCCGCCTTGAGCGTGGGTGGTCCGGGAATACGGGAGATCGGCACACTTGCCGGCAATCTCGCCACGGCATCGCCGGCCGGCGACGGGTCCACGGCCCTGCTTGCGCTCGATGCCGAACTGGAGCTGCGGACCGCTCGTGGCATGCGGCGACTGCGGCTCACGGATTTCTTCCTCGACTACCGCAAGACTGCGTTGCGGCCGGACGAGATGATCACGAAGGTGTTTATTCCCGCAAATTATCAAACAGCCTGGGCCAAAGCAGGCAAGCGCGGCGCCGTAAACATTTCGGTCGCCGCCGCCGCGGCTGCGCTCACCCCCGAGCGCAGGGTCCGCATCGCCCTGGCATCCGTGGCTCCTACACCGATACGGTGCAACGGGGCCGAAGAATTTCTCTCCATTACCGGCCTCAATCGCGAATCGATCCTTCGAGCGACAGAGCTCGTCCAGGTCGAAGTCAAACCCATCACGGACCATCGGGCGAGCGCCGATTACAAGGTCCATCTCTCCAGCGTCCTTGTCCGCCGCGTGCTGGAGCGCCTGGCCTCACTATGAAAAAACGAACGTCGAGAAAATCTCCAGGATCGAAGCGGCTCCAGAACGCGGAACAGCTTTGGCCGCTGCGATTCACCCTCAATGGGCGGAAGGTGCAGGCTCGGGTGAAGCCCACACAGACTCTGCTCGATTTCGTGCGGCTGGAGCTCGAGCTCACGGGGACAAAGGGAGCGTGCCTGGAAGGAGAGTGTGGCAGCTGCTATGTATTGGTGGACGGCCGCCCGATGAATTCCTGTCTTGTGCTGGCGCCCCAGGTGCAGGACCGGAAGGTCTTGACGATCGAAGGAGTCTCGCGAGGCGACAAGCCGGACGTAATTCAGCAGAAGTTCATCGAATGCGGCGCGGTGCAGTGCGGCTATTGCACGCCAGGGCTGATCATGGCGGCGGAAGCCCTGCTCGCTCGAAATCCTCGCCCCACGCGCGAGGAGTTCCTGGCAGGGCTCGAGGGAAACATCTGCCGGTGCACAGGCTACAACACGATACTGCGCGCTCTCCAAGAGGCAGCGGACGCGATGGGGATGAAACGCTAAGCGGCAGAGGGGCAGAGGAGTCAAAGGGCAAAGGGAAGGCTTTGGATCGGCAAAAGCTTCCCATTTGTTATGAAATACTTCGCGATTCTTCGCGTCTTCGCGCCTTGGTGGTAAAAGTTTTTGGCTTTCGGAGATCGTTTAGAATTCGAAGATTCAGGGACGTCCGACACGTTATGAAAGCGTGAAGACCGAGGGTTGCGGCCGAATGGCTGTGAGCGAAAAGACCAAAGCGGTGGGCGCCGAGGCATTGCGCCTGGACGCAATTGCCAAGGTAACCGGCAAAACGAAATACGGGCAGGACCTCTTCCGCAAGGAGTTCTTGTTTGCCAGGCTTCTCCGCGCGGCCCATCCCCACGCCGAAATCGTGTCCATTGACACCCGCGCAGCCTTGAAGGCGCCCGGAGTTGTCTGCGTTCTGACTCACAAGAATGTGCCGGGAACCAACCTTCACGGACTAATCCGCCGCGATCAGGAAGTTCTCGCCAGCAAGAGGGTGCGCTACCTGGGAGATGCCGTGGCCCTCGCCGTGGGACGGTCCGAGGCTGCGGCCCTCGAAGCCATCAAGAAGATCCGCGTGAAATACAAGCCCTTGCCGGCTGTCTTCACCGTGGAGGAGGCCCTCAAGCCTGGCGCGCCCAAGATTCATCCCGAGGGGAACGTCCTGGCGGAAAAACACATCCGGAAGGGCAATGCGCCGGAAGCAATGGATCAGGCGGATGTCGTCGTCGAGGACGTAATTCAGACCCAAAGCGTCGATCATGCATTCCTGGATCTCGAAGCGGGCCGCGCGCGTTACAACGGCAGGACTCTGACAATAGAGGCTCCGGGTCAATGGATCCACGAAGAACGGCGTTTGATTGCGCTGGCCCTTGGTTTGCCGCTGGAACGAGTGCGCATCATCCAGCCCGCCACAGGAGGAGCGTTCGGCGGGCGAGAGGACATCTCCATCCAGATCTATCTCGGCCTTGCAGCGCTGAAGGCCAAGGGAAGCACGGTTTGCCTGCGCTACTCCCGGGCCGAATCCATGACGGCCCGGCACAAGCGTCATCCGGTGCGAATCGACTACAAGCTGGGCTCCCAAAAGGATGGGACTTTGGTTGCGGCCGAGGTGACCGTGTGCGTGGATAAGGGAGCCTACGCTTCTACGGGTGTTGCCGTGATGCGCAAGGCGTCCAGCCACGCCACGGGGCCCTACAGAATTCCAAATGTGTGGGTCGACGTCGTAGGAGTCTTCACGAACAAGAATCCCTGCGGAGCCATGCGCGGTTTTGGAGCCGCTCAGATGGCCATTGCCTACGAAGGATTAATGGATCGGCTTGCCGCGGAGATCGGCATGGACAAGGCGGAACTGCGCTTGAAGAACCTGGTCCGCTCGGGCGACGCTGTCACCACCGGGCAGGTCGTTCCTCATGCAACAGCCGCCGAGTGTTTCGAAGCGGTCTTGCAGAAGATGAACTGGGCAAACCGCAGCTATGCGCCTCCGGCGCCTCATCTCAGGCGGGGCTACGGCGTGAGCGTCATCTGCTTTGGCCTGGGTTACGGGGACGGCTTTCCCGACGCTTCGCGGGCCCGATGCCGGCTCACGAAGGAAGGTGCGATAGAGGTTTATTCCGGTGGGGTCGATGTGGGGCAAGGGCTCACTAATATGGTGGCGCAGATCGCCGCCGAAGAGATCGGAGTGCCTCTGGATCGCGTCATCCCCATCCTGGCGGACACCCAGCTTACTCCGGAATCCGGGAGCTCTTCCGCCACACGACAGACATACTTCACAGGCTCGGCAGTTCAGATCGCTGCCGCCGAGCTCAAGAAGCAGCTTCAGGACATCGCAGCGGCCCGCCTTCAAGAGTTGGTGTACGACATTCGGATCGAGGATGGAGAAGCCTACAATGCACACCGCCCTCAAAAACGCATGAGCCTCAAGGAAATCGCCCGGGAAGGCGCAAAGCGCGGCTTCTCCATGGAAGGGCTGGGCGTCTTCAAGCCGCCGACCATGCCCGAACAGGAGGAGACAGGACAGAGCATGCGGGCTTTTGTAACTTACCTCTTCGGCAGCCACGCCTGCCAGGTGCTCGTGGATACGGAAACCGGAGAGGTGACCATCGAGCGCCACATTGCCTGCCACGACGTCGGCAAAGCCATCAACCCCGCGGCAGTCCTGGGACAGATCCAGGGTGGAGTTGCGCAGGGGATCGGAATGGCATTGATGGAAGAGGTGATCGTCAAGGACGGCAAGATCCTGAATGCGGGGTTCACCGA
>QHZE01000318.1 GCA_003225335.1 Acidobacteriota bacterium | reverse complement strand
GGTCCCACTCCTCCTTCTTCCTCCTGTCCTCGCACTCCTCGTATTCCCGCCCGAACCGCCCTGTGTTCCAGCGTTCTTCAATGTCGCGGTACAGCTCGAGTCCCAGTTTGTAAGGATTGATCTGGCCGGGGTGCGGCGCCACGGTTCCGGAATGATGGTCGGCATAGTCGACGACTTCGGCGTCGGTCAGCTCGTGGCGAGTCATGATGAGGGAGTGCCAGTAGGAGGCCCAGCCCTCGTTCATGATCTTGGTCTGAGCCTGCGGGGCGAAGTAGTAGGCCTCCTCGCGGATGATCGAGAGGATGTCCCGCTGCCAGTTCTCGAGCGGCGCGTGCTCGATGAGGAAGTGCAGGACATCGCGCTCCGGACGCTCCGGGAAACGGTTCCGGGCCTCGTTCTCCTCTCGCTTGTGGCGCTCGCGCTCGGCGGCCAACAGCCGTGGCGGGTTGACGAATTCGTCCATGTACCGCTTGCTCTTGAACTTCCCCGAGGTCAACTCTTCCTCAGCCGTCTCCTCTTCGAGCTTGCGGGGCGGCCGGCGCTTGATGGCGGGCGCGTGGATGTCGATCAGGTCCTCTACTGACAGGCAGGCGTCCAGGAAAGACTCGACGGCGTCCAACCCGTGTTTGTCCATGAGCTCCCGGATCCGCGTGCCATGGTTCGCGAGCACGTCAATCATCTTGCGGTTCGTGTGTGCGAACCAGATATTGTTCTTGAAGAAGTCGCAGTGGCCGTAGACGTGGGCCATCACGAGCTTCTGGGCCAAAACCGAGTTCGACTCGAGCAGGTACGCGTAGCAGGGGTTGGTGTTGACCACCATCTCGTAGATCTTCTGAAGGCCGTAGGCGTAGCCCCGTGTTAGCTGCTCGTACTCCATCCCGAAGCGCCAGTGGGGGTAGCGGGTCGGGAAGCCGCCATAAGCCGCGACCGCATTCATCTCCTCGTAGCCGAGCAGCTCGAAGACCGTCTCGAAGAAGTCCAGCCCGTAACTCCGCGCGGTTTTCTCGATCGTTTCCTGCCACCGGCAAAGTTCCGCCGGAAATTCGCGGCGCAAGTTGGTTGCCATTACCGGCCCCTCCCCAGAAACGCTTTCAGCGCGTCGTAGATCGACTCCCGGTCGGGTATTTCAGCGAGCGCCAGGTTCTCGCGCCCCTTGAGCTCTCGCTCGAGCTCGCGGAGGAACGACCCCTGGCCGTAGTGGCTCTGCACCTGCCCGTAGCAGAAGAGATTCACGCGGGGAAGGAGCTTCTCCGACAGAAGGTCGAGACAGTCAGCGTTGTCTTCTCCCCAATTGTCGCCGTCGGAGAAGTGGAAGAGATAGATGTTCCAGTCCACGGGAGGAAACGTATCGTCGATCAGCCGGTTGCACAACCCGTACGCCGACGAGATGCGAGTGCCGCCCGACTCGTGGGTGTGGTAGAAGGTTTCCCGGTCCACCTCGGACGCCTCGGCGTCGTGCACGATGTAACGCGTCTCGATCCCATCGTACTGAGAGCGGAGCCAGGTGTCGATCCAGAACGCGGCGATCCGCACGATTTCCTTCTGCTCGTCGGTCATCGACCCCGAGACATCCATCATGTACACGATGACAGCGTTCGCCTCCGGGCGCTCGACCGGCCTCCATGAGCGATAGAGCTTGTCCTCGCGGATGGGGATGACGAGCGGGATTCGGGGATTGTACTCTCGCGAAGCGATCTGGCGCCGCAACGCGCGCTTGTATGTCCGCTTGAAATGGCGCAGGGACTCCGGCCCGGCCTGCCGGATGCCCGTGTAGCGCCCCTTCTCCTCCAGGATCCGGTGCTTGCCGCGCGGCTCGATGCGGGGCAGCTCGAGCTCTTCGCCCAGGATGCGGGCCAGCTCGTCGAGCGAGACTTCGACCTCGAGGATATGGGCGCCAGGCTCCTGGCCGGCGCTGCCGGGACCAGCGCCGGGTTCCGCGCCGATCGGGGTCCCGACGGCTCCGTCGCCCTGCCCGACGCCGCCGTTTCCGCGCGATCCGTAGCGGAAGTGCGGGATGTCGATTTGGGTCACGGGGATCGAGATCAGATCGTCTCCCTGCTTCCCGATCATCTCTCCGTGGCTGATGTACTTGCGCAGCTCACGCTTGATACTTCCGCGCACGATGTCACGGAAGCGGCCATGGTCACGCTCGATCTTCAACACGGCATTTCGTCCCCCCCGTCATGTCTACCTGCGGGCGTCGCCGCGCGCGAAGATGCTCGCGACGAAGTTCAAAACGTCCGTGGCGCAGATGTCGCAGTACCCGTAGTTGCGGATCAGCCTCCCCTTAACGACGTCGATCTTCTCCTGGGTCGCCTGGTCCACGGCGCTCGACACGAGGCTGGTCAGCTTGATCGTGTCCTTCTGGTCCTCGAAGAGCTTCAGCTCCAGCGCCTTCAGGAGCCGCTCGTTGCTCCGGTAGTCGAACTGCTTCCCCTCGATCGCCAGCGCCCCGATGTAGTTCATGATCTCACGGCGGAAGTCGTCCTTCCGGTTCTCGGGGATGTCGATCTTCTGCTCGATCGAGCGCATCAGCCGCTCGTCGGGTTCCTCCTTCTGGCCCGTGTACTTGTTGCGCACCTTCTCCTTGAGCGTGTAGGCCTTCACGTGGTCGAGGTAGTTGGACGAGAGACGCTGCAACGCCTCCTCGTCGGCGGCGATCGCTCGCTGCACCTCGTTCTTGACGACGTTCTCGTACTCCTCTTTGACGACCCCGAGCAGCTTGGCGTACTGGTTGCGTTGCTCTTCGCTGGAGATGAGCGAGTGGTGCTTCAGCCCCTCATCGAGCTCGTTCATGACCATGAACGGATTGACGCAGTCCTCCTCGGGGTGCGCCACGAGGGCGTTCGAGATCTTGTCCTGGACGTAGCGGGGCGAGATCCCGACCATTCCCTCGCGAGCGGCTTCTTCCTTGAGCTCCTTGACGTTGTCCTCGGTGAAGCCCGGGAGGGTCTTGCCGTTGTACAGCTTGAGCTTCTGAAGGCGCGTCAGGTTGGACTTCTTCGGCTCCTCCAGGCGCGTCAGAACGGCCCACATGGCCGCCATCTCCAGTGCGTGGGGCGCGATGTGCTTGCCGAGCACGCGATGCTCGTTGTAATCCTTCAGGTAGATCTGAATCTCGTCCGACAGGCGAGTCACATACGGGACGTCGATCTTGACCGTCCGGTCGCGCAGCGCCTCCATGAACTCGTTCGACTGAAGCCGGCGATACTCCGGTTCGTTCGTATGGCCAAGGATGACCTCGTCGATGTCGGTCTGGGCGAATTTCTTGGGCTTGATCTTGTGCTCCTGCGACGCGCCAAGCAGGTCGTAGAGGAAGGCGACATCGAGCTTGAGAACCTCGATGAACTCGACCAGGCCGCGGTTTGCGATGTTGAACTCGCCATCGAAGTTGAAGGCGCGCGGGTCCGAGTCGGAGCCGTACTCGGCGATCTTCCGGTAGTTGATGTCGCCCGTCAGTTCGGTCGAGTCCTGGTTCTTTTCGTCCTTGGGCTGGAACGTGCCAATGCCGACCCGGTCCTGCTCCGAGAGAATGAGGCGCCGTACCCGGACGTCGGCCACCGTGCGCGACCAGTCTCCGTCGTACTTCTTCATGCGCTCGGCGTATACGTGGCGGCAGAACGGGCAGAGGTCGCCTTCGATGATGACCGGGTAATCCGTCGTCTTGCGGGCGGCGTTGAGCTCCTCGATGAGGGCGGGCCGGAGCTCCTTTGGCGCCAGGTGCAGCGGCTCTTCATGCATCGGGCAGGCAACGAGGCTGTTCGGGTTGCCCGCTTCGAGCCACGCGAACGTGTAGAGCGCTCCCGCGTCGGTGCGCGAGTATGCTTCCAACCCTTTCTTGAGCAGCCGGACGATGGTGCTCTTCGAACTGCCCACGGGCCCGTGCAGGAGGAGCACTCTTCGCTCGCTGCCGTATCTGTGGGCGGCAGACTTGAGTACGTTCACGAACGTGGCGAGCGGCCGCTCGAGGCCAAAGATGGCGTCGCGGCCGTTTTCGTCCGGGTCGTCGAAGAACCGGTACCGGGTCACCTTGTCCTTGCCAATCTGAATGTCTTCAGCCCCGTACGAGCAGATCATGTCGTACAGCCGCTGGAAGGCCGTCCGGGTGACCTGAGGGAAGGCCCGGACGACGTCCAGGTATTCCTCGAAGGTTCCCTCCCAGTGCTCTTTCTGATATTCGACGGTGTTCTGCCGGCGTCCCAGCAGTTCGATTAGTGACTGTCCTTCCATTCGGTGGTGACCTCCCTTTATTGCCTGAGCAAAAAGATGCTGCCTGGGCGCTCCTTGTTTCAGTAATCCAAGTTGGAGAGGCTGCGCGAGATGGAACGGGGCGAAACATACCTCAACTGTGCGCCAACAGGGCCGGATTCATTTGAACGTCGCCCCAAGCCCCGCTTGGCCGCCCGAAAGACACCAGAAGCGTCCGAAGTTAAATTGTTGGCTACTTCGGCCAAAATTTCAATGGTGTTCGCGCAGTAATCCATTGGTTACGGGGGTCGAGTAAAAAAAGTGGCGCACCGCGCACCGGGGCATTTGTTCAGATTTTCGCGCCTGGTGCCCCGCCGTGCGGTGCGCTGCACTCGAAAAACCCCAGTGACTAACGGATTACTTCGCGCAGCGCCCCCATTATAGTTTTCGGCACAATCGGAGCCCTTGTTACGTAAAACCTGTCAACTCTTTAGGCGCCACACCGGCCAAGGGGATAAAAGCGGCCCGTCGTGCGCCATCCTACCCGGCTACGGGGTGCGAAAATGAAGGGGGTCTCTGAGGTTTTGTAACTCACGGTAATAGTAGAGTGGAGTGGGTCGTTTTCCCGTGAACCTTAGCTTTTTTAAGAACTCGATTTCCTGTTCGGAGGCATCGCCTCTGAGGGAAGCATCACGAAGGAATTCTGTGAACCCCGGCTCTTCGGCGAAAGCTCGTTCCGGTTCCTTTTCAACAAACTCAAATTTCTTAGGTTGCCCCGGGGCCACTCTCCGGTTCAAGACAATTTCCACACCAAAAGTTGGCAGATCGATGTCCCAGGATTCGATCAGCGGATCCAAAAACGAGACGCAGTTTTCAATCGAGACGTCGAAGACATCCGTGTCCAGGAACTCGAGAATGGCGACCCGCATCTCTTCGTAGCTTCGGTTGCTGAGTCCGGCCACCAGGTGGAGCCAGTTCTCACTTTCTAATTCTTCTTTGGCGACTCGTTTGACCACGTCCAAAAGCTTCTGGGTGACCAGGCGCTCGAGCTCGCCGAAGGGCTGCTTCTCAAAAATCGCCCGTATTCGTTCCTGTTTGTCTGGTTTGCATTTGCGCAGGACCAACCCTCGAACTTCTTTAAACAACGGCGCGGGCGGTTCTACGAATTTTCTTTTTAATTCTTCCCGGCGCTGCAGATCAGCGAGCTTCGCCAGCTCACCGTTAGGAAGCTTCAAAAATTGTCCTATCTTGTCATAAATATCTGTTCGGTTAGGCGCCGGTGGCGCTTTTTTCCGGGTCAGCAATTGCGAAATGTAGGACTCCGTAACCTGGACGGCACTTGCGAGATCGCGCTGCTCAAGACCCAATTCTTCCAGCCGGTGCTTGATCACCAAAGAAACATCCACTGGACTCCTCCATCGATTAACTCATTTCGATTGAGCAAATCGCTTTTAAGACTTTCTCAGATCTCGCTTGACAAGTAAAGTTAATTAACCGAACATAGTTAACTCAGGTGAACCTCTCTAGTCACTTTTTAGGTCGCCTGAATCAAGTCGGGTTATCTAAGATCACACCTCTTAGACAACAAACAGGTCTCAATATGGCCCGAATCAAGAATTCATCTCTGATCTTTAACCAACGTCAGGATCGGCAATCAAGAGCCTACAATTTCTGTTCATCCTCACGAGTCCTTGGCCGAGAGAGGGCGGGAGACGGTGGATAAGGTCAGCGGAGTTTTGAAACGAGATGTATCAAGTCCCCATAGGAGGACCCACAATGATTAGCGCTCGCAGCATCACAATTTCAATTTTAGGGCTCGTGCTTTCGACCCCTCTGATCCATGCGCAAGACCTTTCCAAGTACCGGGAATTTCAATTTGGAATGAACCTGGTCGCGGTAGCAAAGCAGGCAGATGTGAAGCCGTCTGAGGCGAGGGTGATCCACCAACGTCCGGCGGTGATTCAAGAGCTCGAATGGCGGCCGCGGCGTTTTCTCGCCTCTTCGCCCCAAGAGGATCCGGTGAAGGAGATCCTCTTCAGCTTTTACAACGGCGAGCTTTTTCGAATGCTCGTCAATTACGATCTGCATAAGACCGAAGGGCTCACCGATGAGGACATGGTCGAAGCTATTTCGGCGAAGTATGGAATTGCAACCAGGCCCGCCGCGAAGATCACACTCTTGCTCTCCTCGTCGTTCCACGTCTATAACGACAGCGAACAGGTCATAGCGCGTTGGGAAAACTCGCAGTACTCGTTCAACCTCTTCCGTTCCTCTTACCAGCCTGCTTTTGGAATGCTTGTTATTTCGAAACCGCTGGATGGCGTGGCCCGGGCGGCTATCGTCGAAGCGATCCGGCTGGACGAGCAGGAAGCTCCCCAACGAGAAATCGATCGTCAAAAGAAGCAAGAGGAGGAGAGCCGCGTTGCCCAAGAGAAGGCCAGGCCAGGGAACAAAGTGAACTTTCGCCCTTGAACGCGCAGAGGCCCGCTGGCTTTGTTGCTCGCTCCTTAAAATGCGAATTTATTTCTGCGCGAGCCCTAAGGAGCAGCCACGGGATCACTCGATGGGACACAGAGAGGAGCAGCGGTCGGTTCTCAGCTCGGCAAGCGAGGGAGCAAATTAAGTTCCTCAAATTATCGCTTGTAAAACCCGCTCACTTAACATAAGGTCGTCGCGAACGGGCCCGGCTAGTTCGTTTTCAGTTCCTCTGGAATATTCCCAGATTATCTGAAGTCCACAGCTCAACAATCCACAATCGAGGAGCTCGTAGTGTTTAATCGTCATATCACCATGCAGCTCAAGCCAAATTCTGCCGCAGAACTTACGCGCATTATCGAGAAACAGATTATCCCGCTGCTCCGCAAGCAGAAAGGGTTCCGTGACGAGATCACCTTGGTCGCCCCGGAACGCTCGCAGGTAATAGCACAAAGCTTCTGGGACACCAAGGAGGATGCGGAGGCTTACAACCGGACGGGGTATCCGGAGGTATTGAAGGCCCTCTCGACAGTCCTGGACGGGACTCCAAAAGTGCAGACCTTTGAAGTTTCCAATTCAACCTTCCACAGGATTGCCGCAGCGCAAGCATCCTGACCCAGGCAGGTCTTCCAAAGGGCGGCCATGGTGGCCGCCCTTTCCCGGACTTCGGCTGCCCCAGCCTTCCCCTTTGAGCATCGGAAGGCGAGCGGCTTGGACACAGGAGACCCATCATGACACAACCAAACGCGACGAAGGGCCAGCGCTGGGCGATCCTCTTGGCGGGCGGGGAAGGCGAGCGTCTACGCCCACTCACCGAACGCTGGCTAGGCTACCACCGCCCTAAGCAATATTGCACGTTTGTCGGATCCCGCTCCATGTTGCAGCACACGCTTGAGCGAGCCAAGCGACTGGTCGGTCTGAAGCGCATTGTCACCGTGATCGACCGTCGTCATCGCATTTTTATTCACGAACCTGGTCTATCGGAGATGCCTGGAGTGGTCATCGAACAGCCAACCGCTCGGGACACCGCCCCGGGCATCTTTCTGCCCGCAGCCTACGTCCTCGCGGCCGATCCATTGGCTACCGTCCTCATTTTCCCCTCGGATCATTTCGTTTCCTCAAAGGACCGATTCCTGCTGCACGTTGAGCGAGCAGCACAGATTGCTGAAGGCGTTAACGAGCGGCTCGTCTTGCTAGGGGCGGCTCCCGACCGGCCGGATACGGACTACGGTTGGATTGAACCTGGCGGAGATGTGTCTGGGGCACCGGGCTCAGGGATGGAGAGGGCAGTTAAGAGCTTCCATGAGAAGCCCACAGAAAGCGACGCGAAAAGGTTCCTCCGCGACGGTTATTTATGGAACACGATGATCATCGCCGTCAAGATCAAGACGCTATGGGCGTTGGGGTATCAGTTCTTTCCCGATATGATGAGGCGATTTGAAACTCTACTGCCTATGCTGCAGGCAATTCTCAAGGGTACTATGGGGAAAGAGCACGAAGCCATAGCCTTGGCCCGTGTCTACCAGGATCTGGAATCAACCAACTTTTCGCGGGAGATTCTCCAGCGCATACCCGGCCAGACCGTGGTCCTGCCGATGAATGATGTTGACTGGAACGACTGGGGCCGTCCAGCTCGAATCGTCGAAAGCTTGACTCTGCTCGGGAAACACCCTGCCTTTCCGCTTAATTGGCTCGACAAGGCGGCGGCATCTCCGCGGAATCAACAAACGCTTGCCCGATGTGGTTCATTTCTGCCGCCACAGATTGCAGGCCCGCCGCAACCAATAATCCTTCGCGGTTCTTTGCGCACTTAGCGCCTTCGCGGTGAAACTGAGTCCGAATTAACCGCTAAGACACGAAGAGCGCGAAGGATTCTGTGGTGAGGTTCGGAGTTTGCCCAGGCCAGCCTGAAGGTTGAGATCCAAATCTGGGACAAATCAGTTCGTGGCCTCTTGTTTTTTGATTGCGGCTGGGCGTCACCGTGATAATTTTTCAGAGGCCATGTCGAAGGTCCGCGTTCGCGTCGCACCCTCGCCCACGGGCGATCCGCATGTAGGAACTGCCTACCAGGCGCTGTTCAACTACGTTTTCGCCCGCCAGCATGAGGGGCAGTTCATGCTGCGGATTGAGGACACCGATCGAGCGCGGTCGACGCCGCAGTCGGAACAGGCAATCCTGAGCTCTCTCCGCTGGCTCGGACTGCAGTGGGACGAAGGGCCCGACGTCGGCGGCCCTTACGGCCCCTACCGTCAGAGCGAGCGCACTCCGATCTATCTCGAGCATGCCCGCCGGCTTCTGGAGGCAGGGCATGCGTACCGCTGCTTCTGCACGAAGGAGCGGCTCGAGCGGATGCGCGCCGAAAATCGCGACAAGAAACTCTTTCCCGGATACGACCGGCATTGCCGTTCCATCTCTCCAGACGAATCGGCTCGCCGCGCCGCATCGGGCGAACCGTTTGTTCTGCGCATGAAGATACCGGTGAGCGGCGAGTGCGTGATGCAGGACCTTCTCCGCGGCGAGATCCGCAAGGATTGGGAATCGATCGACGACCAGATCCTGCTCAAATCGGACGGATTCCCCACCTACCACCTCGCCAACGTCGTCGACGACCATCTGATGGAGATCACTCACGTGATCCGGGGAGAAGAGTGGATCAGCTCGCTTCCGAAGCATCTCCAGCTGTACGAGTATTTCGGCTGGGAACCGCCGGTCTTCTGCCATCTGCCTCTGCTTCGAAACAACGACCCGGCCAGATCCAAATTATCCAAGCGGAAAAATCCGACTTCGATCAACTATTACCGCCGCGCCGGATTCCTGCCGGAGGCTCTGGTGAACTTCCTTGGCCTGATCGGGGGCTCACGCGCAGAGGGAGACGAAAAATTTACTCTCGACGAGCTGATTCGGACCTTCCGCCTTGAGGATGTTTCGCTGGGAGGTCCGGTCTTCGATCTTCAAAAACTCCGCTGGCTCAACGGGCGCTACGTTCGCGAGAACTACGATACCTCACGCTTGCGCCGCGCGCTTGAAGAATGGGCGCTCGGCCCGGAGATGCTGGAGCGGGTCATTCCCCTCGCCCAACCCCGGCTCGAGACTCTCTCCGACTGGGGATACCTGACGGCCTTCTTCTTCGCGGACGCGGTTCCCTTCGACCCGGCTAAACTCGAGCTCAAGGGGAAAACTCGGGAAGACCTGGTGACGGTTCTGCAACTGGCGGTCTGGAGGCTCGAACAGGCGAGAGAGTTCTCGGCGCAGGGAATAGAAAATATCTTCAACGACCTTGCGCGGAAATTTGAGTTGAAGCTGCGCGACATGACGCGTCCGTTCTACATCGCCATCACGGGCTCCGAGGCTTCGACTCCCCTCTTTCAGTCGATGGCAATACTGGGTTCAGATCTGGTTCGCATGCGCTTGCGGCGCGCGCTCGAGGCCCTTGGGGGAATTTCGTCGAAGAAGCTCAAGGAGATGGAGAAGCTGTTCGAATCCTTTTACGGGCCTCTCGCCTGATCCGCTCTCGATTCTTCTCCATGACCAATGAAAAATGACAAATGAGCAATGACAAATAATTCCGGACAACGAACTGCCATTTGTCATTTTTCCTCTGCGTCTTCCTGCCTCTGCGGTGAGGTTCGGAGTTCAGGCTTTAGCCTGCTACGGACCCGAGGCAGCCTGAAGGCTGGGATCCAAACCTGGACAAATGAGTTCGTGGGCTCTTGTTTTTTGTTTTTTGGTCGCGGCTAGCGGTGCCAGGTTCATCTGTACTACTAACCGGCGAATTCTTGGCGGCCTGGAAAGAATTTTATCCGGGTCTTCCTAGGAGCGCGCGCATCCTGCGTGCGGGGCGTTAGACCTCCCAGGCACGCTGGAAGCGTGCGCTCCCATGGGCGACTCTGTGGCAGCTTAAACGGCGCCGCCTGCCTTCTGCGCCTTTTCGATCTTGGCCCAGCTGTCGCGCAAACCTACGGTTCGATTGAAGACCGGCTTGCCCTGGGCAGAATCAGGATCGACCGAGAAATACCCGTGCCGCTCGAATTGATAAAGGCTTCCAGGCGTTGCGTCAGCCAGGCCGGGTTCCACACGGCACGCGGTCAGGATTTTCAAGGAGTCAGGGTTCAGATAATCCATGAACCCGCGGCCGTCTGTTTCATCGTTCGGATCCGGGACAAGAAAGAGCCGGTCGTAGAGGCGAACCTCGGCTTCGACCGCATGAGCGGCTGAGACCCAGTGCAACGTGCCCTTGACACTGCGGCCGTCCGGTGTGGAACCCCCGGTGGTAGAGGGATCGTAGGTGCAGTGCAATTCGGTGATTTCGCCTGTCTTTTCATCTTTGACGACGCCGACGCATTTGATGATGTAGGCGTACCTAAGCCGCACCTCGGAGCCGGGGCTCAACCGGAAAAACTTCTTGGGCGGGTGCTCGCGAAAGTCGTCTCGTTCTATGTACAGGACCCGGGAGAAAGGAACTTTTCGAGTTCCCGCATTGAAATCCTCCGGATTGTTCACCGCTTCTATTTCCTCGACCCGGTCCTCGGGATAGTTGACCAGGACGACGCGAACGGGGTTCAAAACCGCCATGACCCGCGGCGCTCTCAGGTTCAAATCCTCCCGCACGCTGTGCTCGAGCAAGGCCACATCCACGAGACTGTCTCTCTTGGCAACACCTATACGCTCGCTAAAATTCCGGATGGATTCCGGAGTGTAACCGCGCCTCCGAAGTCCCACGAGAGTGGGCATGCGCGGGTCGTCCCAGCCTTTTACACGTCCTTCCTTCACCAACTCCAGCAGCTTGCGCTTGCTCATGACGGTGTAGCTGAGATTGAGGCGGGCAAACTCGATCTGCTGCGGGTGGCATGGAACATTCAGCCTGTCCAGAAACCAGTCGTAAAGCGGGCGGTGATCCTCGAACTCCAGCGTGCAGATGGAGTGCGTGATCCCTTCGATCGAATCCGACAGGGCGTGGGCGAAGTCGTACATCGGATAAATGCACCACCTGGCGCCCGTCCTGTGGTGCGCAGCTTTGCGGATGCGGTAAATGACCGGATCGCGCATGTTCAGATTAGGAGATGCCATGTCGATCTTCGCTCGCAGAACATGGGCGCCCTCCTCGAATTTTCCTGCCTTCATGCCCTCGAGAAGTTCGAGGTTCTCCACGATCGGCCGGTTTCGGTACGGGCTCTCCCGGCCCGGTTCGGTGAGTGTTCCCCGGTACTCCCGAATCTCATCCGCGGACAGGCTGCACACATAAGCCTTCTCCATTTTGATGAGCTCGACAGCGTACCGGTAGAGCTGATCGAAGTAGTCCGATGCATAGTACAGCCGGTTCTCCCAGTCAAAGCCGAGCCATCGGACGTCGGCTTTGATCGCCTCCACATACTCGACATCTTCCTTGGCCGGGTTGGTGTCGTCAAAGCGGAGGTTGCATTTTCCTCCCTCGACCTCGGCGGCGATCCCGAAATTCAAGCAGATAGACTTCGCGTGCCCGATGTGCAGGTAGCCGTTGGGCTCAGGGGGAAATCGCGTCATGACGCGACCGTTGTTCTTGTTTGCCTCCAGATCCGCGCAGACGATTGCGCGGATGAAGTCTTTGGGTTGCAGAGATCCGAACCGAGGTTTGAGTGCGGCCCCTTCCTCGATTCTCCCAGCGTTGTCTTTAGTATCTGGCATTTTCATAGAAATCGTCTACCGATTGAGGACTTCGGATTGCGGATTTCGGATTGAGAAATCCGCAATCCGAAATCCGCAATCCGAAATTGACACGGTTCCGGCCCGTCCCTATAGTCCCTATCGGATGATAGCACATTATTTATAGCGTCCAGTTTTCTCAAAAAGAAGTGTATGGCGCCTCCCGGGCTTTCGATCGTTATCCCCGCCTTCAACGAAAAAAGGCGTATTCTTCCGGCGCTGGAGAAGATCCGTCATTTCCTGAACGCGGAGAAAATGGATGCGGAGATACTGGTCGTCAACGACGGCTCCACCGACGATACCGCCGCGCTCGTGCGCGAGGTCATGCCTGCTTTCCAGCCGGTCGTAAGGCTTGAAATGCTGGAGAACCCGGGCAACCGTGGTAAAGGCTACAGCGTCCGCCGCGGTATGATGGAATCCCAAGGCAGCTGGGCTCTCTTTACCGATTCGGATCTTTCCACTCCTATAGATGAATACCAGAAGCTTGCGGCACCGGTGCAAGCGGGAAAAGCTGTTATCGCTTTTGGCTCGCGGGGCCTTCCGGAGTCGCAGGTGCGGAAGCACCAATCCTGGTTACGCGAGTCCTGCGGCCGGACCTTCAATCTCCTGGTGCGCACGCTCGTGGGGCTTCCCTACAAAGACACGCAGTGCGGCTTCAAGTTGTTCACGCGGGAAGCGGTCGAGGCAATATTTCCTTTGCAAACAATCGACGGTTTCGGCTTTGACGTGGAGATCCTTTACATTGCCCGCAAGTTGGGTCTCCGCGCGGTAGAGGTTCCGGTGGTGTGGAATCACTCGGAGGACACACGCGTGAACCTGACGAGCGGGACGAGAGCGTTCCTCGACATACTGCGGGTCCGATATCTGGACCTCCACGGAGCGTACAAGGATAGAGTGTCGAGTAGGAGAGGATTGCGATGACCAAGCTGGGGGTCAACATAGACCATATCGCGACTATCCGCCAGGCACGGCACGCTCTGGAGCCAGACCCCGTGGCGGCCGCGGTGATCGCGGAACTGGCAGGCGCCGACGGGATCACAATTCACCTGCGTGGGGACCGGCGCCATATTCAGGATGACGACGTGCGCCGCCTGCGTGAGACCGTTACGACGCGTCTCAACATGGAAATGGCCCCGACTCCGGAGATGGTTCGTATCGCTCTGCGCTTCCGCCCCGACCAGGTTACATTCGTTCCCGAAAAGCCCGGCGAGGTAACCACGGAAGGAGGACTGGACATTCTCAAGAACCGGAAGGCTGCAGCCTCTGCCATCCGGGAACTGCAAAAGGGGAGGCTGGAAATCAGCCTTTTCATTGATCCCGATCTGGCTCAGGTCGACGCCGCGGCGGAGCTCCGCGTCCCCATGATCGAATTGAACACCCGGTCGTACGCAGAGGCCTGCCCTCGAAGTCCGGACCTGGATCGCGCCACCGTGCAGCGAGAATTGAACAAGATCACGGCTGCTTCAGACCGCGGGGCCGGGCTTGGGTTGAAGATCCTTGCCGGGCACGGCCTGACCTACCGAAACGTCCGGCTGATCTCCGACATCGCGGACATCGTGGAGCTCAACATCGGCCACAACATCGTCGCGCGCGCCGCGCTTGTCGGCATGGCACGTGCCGTAAAGGAAATGCTCCAGGCCATGGGAAGGCATTGACGAATGTCGAATGACGAGTGACGAATGAAAAGCAAAGAAAATCCAATGACGAATGCAAAGCAGGAAAACAATTCGTCATTCGTCCTTCGTCACTCGTCACTCGTGACTCCTAATTCGTCACTCGTCATTCGTCATTCGTCATTCGGAAGGCTGTACGTCGTTGCGACGCCTATCGGAAACCTCGAGGATATTACCCTGCGCGCCCTGCGCGTGCTGAAGGAGGTCGATCTCATCGCCTGCGAGGACACGCGTCACACGGCCAAGCTGCTCTCCCATTTCGGAATCTCGAAACCGAGGGAAAGTTTCCACGAACACAACGAGGCTGCCAGAACTCCGAGACTCCTTGAATTTTTGCGTGGCGGGAAGAATGTGGCCCTGGTCAGCGACGCGGGAACCCCTTTGATCTCCGATCCCGGCTACCGCCTCGTGGCACGATGTCGCGAGGAGGGGATCGAAGTGGCCCCGATCCCCGGTCCTGCGGCCGCAGTTGCAGCGCTAACTGGATCCGGTCTTCCAACCGACAGCTTCTTCTTTGGCGGTTTCCTCCCGGCGCGCAAAGAAGCCAGGAAAAGGAGATTGGAGGAGATCGCATCGGTCCCCGCAACCTTGGTCCTCTTTGAGTCTCCGCATCGGCTCCTGGCGAGCCTGGAGGACATGGTCTCCGTCCTGGGCAGCCGCCAGATGTGTCTGGTGCGGGAGATAACCAAGATCCATGAAGAATGGCTGAGCGGAGATTTGCCGGAGGTCCTCGACGTTCTGAAGGGCCGCGACCGAATTCAAGGGGAAATAACCCTGGTCGTGGATCGAGGCGCCCCTCCGGCAGAGGCAGGGGAGTGGCCACAACCCCTCGAGGAACACGTCGAGGCAGAAATGCGCAGGACGGGCGTCACACGCAAGGAAGCCCTCAAAGCGGTGGCGCGCCAGCGCGGCATCTCCCGCCGCCAGGTCTACCAGCAGCTCGTGCGAAACAAGAATACGGTATAGCGCGCGAGAAGGATTCACACAGGGCGGCAGAGCCAAAGTACGAACGAAACCACAGATGAACACAAATGAACCTGGCGCGGCGTAGCCGCAACCAAGAAACGAGAGTCCACGAACTCCTTTGTGCCAAGTTTGGAGTTCAGCCTTCAGGCTGCACTGCGCAGGCTAAAGCCTGAACTCCGAACCTCACCGCGGAGACGCTGAGAGCGCGCAGAGAGATTTGGCAAGTAAATGACAAATGAGCAATGACCAATGAAAAATGACAAATCGCAGTTCGTTGTCCGGACTTCTGACTTCTATTTGTCATTGTTCATTTGTCATTTGTCATTGGTCATTTGCCAGGCCGTCCAGAGAGTCAAAATCTGCGGGCAGCCTGAAGGCTGAACTCCATACGATTCGGAGTTCACAAGTAACCTTTGCGCTCCTTGGGAGTCTAAAGAGGCATGAGAGACCTTCTGTCCGATCTGCGCTTCGCTGTCCGCACGCTCGCCAAGTCTCCGGTTTTCGCCTCCGTGGCGGTGATTTCGCTGGCGCTGGGCATTGGCGCCAACACGGCCATCTTCAGTCTGCTGGACCAGGTCTTGTTACGGCTGCTGCCGGTGAAAAATCCGGAACAGCTCGTGCAACTCCGATGGCAAGGCTCGCATTACGGCAGCAACACCGGATTCAACGCCCTGTCGTATCCGCTGTACAAGGACATCCGCGACAAAAGCCAGGTATTCAGCGGCGTGTTGTGCCGTTACTCGTTGCCATTGAGTTTCGGTTACAAGGGCCAGACCGAGAGGGTCGAAGGGGAGCTGGTGTCCGGCAACTACTTCGAGGTTCTGGGGGTCAGAGCTGTCGTCGGAAGGACCATCACGCCGGACGATGACCGGATTCCCGGCGGGCATCCCGTCGCGGTTCTGAATTACGACTTCTGGCGGGATCGCTTCCGTTCCGATCCGGGAGTGCTTGGTCAGAAGCTTACGGTCAACGGGTATCCGATCACGGTGGTCGGCGTCAGCCAGCCGGGTTTCGACGGGGTGGAAATCGGCTACTCTCCCAAGATCCGCATCCCGGTGATGATGAAAAAGGAGATGACGCCGGGCTGGGAGATGTACAGCCTGGAGAACCGGCGCGGGAGATGGGTAAACGTGTTCGCGCGGCTCAAACCTGGCGTCTCGATCGAGCGGGCAAAGGCCTCATTGCAGCCGCTGTTCCATTCCATCCTCGAAATGGAAGTACAGCAGAAAGAGTTCTCCTCCGCGTCCAAGTACACCAAAGACCAGTTTCTGAAGTCCACGCTGGATGTGCAGCCGGGCGGGCGCGGCCGTTCCTGGCTGCGGTTTCAGGTCACGAAACCGCTTTGGGTGCTGATGGCGATGGTTGGGCTGGTGCTGCTGATCGCGTGCGCGAATGTGGCCAATCTGCTGATGGCGCGGGCGACAGGGCGGCAAAGAGAAATAGCCGTCCGGTTGGCGCTGGGAGCCGGGCGATTGCGGCTGATCCGGCAGTTGATGGTGGAGAGCCTGTTGCTGTCGTTCGTGGGGGGCGCTTTGGGACTCGCGGTGGCGGTGTGGAGCGACCGGCTGCTGTTGAGCACGATGCCGGCCGGAGACGCGCCGCTGCCTCTGTCGGCGGCGCCGGACGTGCGGATTTTGCTCTTCGCGCTCGCGGTATCGGTGTTAACCGGAGTCCTGTTCGGGTTGGTGCCGGCGCTGCAATCGACCCGCGTCAACCTGGCGCCGGCGCTCAAAGAATCGGCGGGCGCGGTTGTCGGCGGCGCGCACATGGGCTTCCGCCGGGCGTTGGTCGTGGCACAGGTGTTCCTTTCGCTGCTGCTGCTCATCGGCGCGGGGCTTTTCATCCGCTCGCTGCAGAACCTCCGGAAACTGGATCCGGGCTTCCACACGCACAACGTGATCGCATTCTCGATCGACCCCGCGCTGAGCGGATATTCCAAGGAGCGAACGGCGCTGCTCTATCGGGACTCGGTGGCGCGGTTGCGCGCGGTGCCGGGCATCGAGTCGGCCGCCTTTGCGGTGGTGCGTATCCTTTCCGGCGATGAGTGGGACAGCTCGATCGGCGTGGAAGGTTATGAGGCCAAGCCGGGCGAGGACATGAACCCGTTCTTCAACGCCGTTTCGCCAGGGTATTTCGAAACCATCGGCCTCCCCATCGTGGCAGGGCGCGATTTCCTGCCCAGCGATCTGGCGAGCAAGCATAAAGTGGGCCTCGTGAACGAGAGGTTCGCGAAAAAGTACTTCGGCGACGGAACCGCGGTCGGCCGCCACTTTGGGTTCGGCGGCGATCCGGGCACGAAGACGGATATCGAAATCGTCGGAGTGGTCAAAGACGCCAAGTACGTAAATATGCGCGACACGATCCCGATGCAGGACTTCGTGCCCTACGACCAGATGGATATGATGACTTCGGTGACGTTCTACACGCGAACGCAGCTTGATCCCGAGCCGATGTACGCCTCGATCCGGCACACGGTGCACGAGATCGACAGCAACATGCCGCTTTATGACATGCGCACGCTGGAGGCGCAGCTCGATCAGTCACTCAATACCGAGCGTCTCATCGCATTTCTTGCGGCGGTGTTCGGCCTGCTTGCGACGGTGTTGGCGGCCATCGGGTTGTACGGAGTGATGGCTTACAATGTCGGCCGGCGGACGCGAGAGATCGGAATTCGCATGGCCCTCGGGGCGCACGGCCGCACGGTAACC
>QHZE01000317.1 GCA_003225335.1 Acidobacteriota bacterium | reverse complement strand
CAGGATTCCCAGTTCGCGAAAAAAACCCATCGAATCTTTGCTCAGTTTACTTTTCATAGCGCAAGGATAAACGCGCCGTTGCGGTTCTGGCAACAACGGCTTCAAACAGGACAGATCTAAAATATCATTAACGAATCCGCTCCGCTTGCCGATCAGAGAGAGGTGTCGAACCAGTGGTTCGCCAATTTTGGATAGGATTGCCTTCATGAAGGGTAGTGAAAATCCTCGAGCCAAGCGCAACAACCTGCCGCGATTCCGCCACGCGTCCGCTTGAATGAAGAAAATCGACCGCCTGGGTTGGGCGGCAGGATTTTCTTTTTTGAGCTACGGAAACCGCGTCGGGATACGGACCAATAGCCCGGAGCTCATGGATCGTATGCTGGATCTTATCCCGCCCGGTTGGGAGCCTGTCCGATCGCCTTTTGTGGACCGGCTGTATTCGGTTTTCGTGCCCCGCGGCAATGGGCAAAGCTCCAAGGTTCGTCGCTTGAATCTTGTCTATGGAGACTTGGATCGAATCGCCAGGACTCCCGTTCTTGACGACGCCCTCGACCTGATGGAGAGCAATCTCCAGATTTACACGGCCGCACTGGCAAAGAACAGAGTCTTCGTGCACGCCGGCGCAGTGGGCTGGCGGGGACGGGCTATCGTCATCCCAGGAAGAAGCTTCAGCGGAAAAAGCAGCCTTGTGGTGGAACTGGTCCGTGCCGGCGCGACCTACTACTCCGATGAATACGCCGTGTTTGACCGCCACGGACATGTGCATCCCTATGCGCGATCTCTCTCGATAAGGGAGAAAGCAACCGGGCAAACCGAAAGATTTCCCGTGGGCTCGCTGGGTGGTGTCGCCGGAGTCGAACCCTTGCCTGTAGGTCTGGTGGTGGCGAGCACGTACAAGCCCGGGGCACGTTGGCGGCCCCGGAACCTGTCTCCAGGTCATGCTATACTGGCACTTCTGTCTCATGCCTTGCCGGCCAGGCGGAAACCAAGAATGGCACTCGAAGTGTTAAAGCGCGCCGTCAAGAGGGCCCGTGTCGTGAAGAGTCCCCGGGGCGAAGCCCGAGAGGTTGTAGACTCGATCTTGGGAAATTGCTCATAACCATAAACTGACTGGTTGCGAAAGAATTGACCCACCTATGGCCGCCCCCTTCGGCCGGATGGATTTTTTCACAGATTCCTGTTATTAACGACTTTTTGCAGACCTCCCCCGTCCGCAGGAGAAAATAGAGCATGAAAAAAAGAATAGGACGGGTTTTACCGCAAGCCCGGGAAGAAGGGTTGATAACCAGTGAGCTTCCGGACGAAGTGTTGGTCTTGGACACCGGCCAGAACAAGGCGCATTGTCTCAACGATTTCGCGTCTAGCGTCTGGAAACGGTGCGACGGGAAAACGACGGTGAAGGAGATGACTTTGCTCCTGGGAAGGGATTTTCAAAAAGGGATAACCGAGGAGGCAGTCTGGTTAGCTCTGGATCGTCTGGGGAAGGCCAACCTCCTGACGGAGCGTTTGCCATTGCCCGGTGAGCTGAGCCGGCTCTCCCGAAGGGAAGCTGTACGGAAATTCGGCCTCGCCGCGGGCCTTGCAATGGTCGCCTCGATCGTGGTTCCAACAGAAGCGATGGCGGCCAGCTGTAACATCACAACAAGTTGCAAGCACGTGTGCTTTGCAAGTAATCCACCCTTCCCGCAGATAGGCAGGATTTGCAAAAGCCCCGGTAATTGTTCACAGATCTGCACTACGGGTAGCACCAACTGCGCTACCTGGGTGTCTGGCCAGCCCCATATTGGTCAGTGCGCGCCCAAATAGCATAGACATGCCGTGACTCGCGATTTACAGCCTTTTCGTTAAACTGGATGAGTACCCCTGGCTTGCCGGTTGGAACACCTGAAACCCACGGGGGGCTACTGGCTTCAACTCTTGCCGGCAGCTGGCGACGGCATCCGTCAGCCGTGGACATACCTGTCGAGAGGCTCAAGGGGATCGAGCCCCTTCTCCTCCATAGCGGCACCGCTGGGTTATGCTGGGGGCGGCTCCGCAAGTCTCCCTTGAAATCCTCTTCGTCGGCGCATCCGTTTCACCAAACCTACCGCCTTCAGACCCTGCATGCTGAAATTTACGATCGTCAGATTGAAGAAGCGTTTCGAATCCTTAGAGCTTCGGGGATTGATCCGATTCTGGGAAAAGGGTGGGCAGTGGCTCGCCACTACCCGGAGCGCGGCCTGCGACCTTCAGGCGATATCGACCTGTACGTCCATCCTGAACAACATGCCATGGCCACGGCGGCGCTGCAGGGCTCCTCGGCGCCCTGGGACAGGGTGGATCTTCACAGCGGGATATCGCATCTGCGAGACCGCGCCTTCGGCGATGTCTACGATCGGTCCCAGCTCGTTCATTTGGGAAATACGGAGGTACGGGTTTTTGGACCAGAGGATCATCTCAAGCTCCTCTGCATCCACACATTGGGGCATGGCGCCTGGCGTCCCTTGTGGTTTTGCGATATAAGCGTGGCGCTGGAATCCAGGTCTCCCGATTTTGATTGGGAGTATTTCTTGAGCGGAGCTCCACGCCGTTCGGACTGGGCTGCCTGCGCCATAGGCCTTGCGCACCACCTCCTTGGTGCGGACATCGACGGCACTCCTCTTGTGAATCGCACCCGGCAACTGCCGAGATGGCTGGTACCCACCGCCCTGCGACAGTGGGAAGAAATCAAAACTCCTCATGGCCGCCGTACCCCAATGGCTGCCTATCTGAAGAGCCCAACTGGAATCCTGCAAGCGCTATTACTTCGCTGGCCGAACGGGATAGAGGCCACCGTTCGCGTCGGCGGGCCGTTCAACGAAATGCCCAGGCTCCCCTTCCAGGTCGGTGAGTGTGTGGCAAGAAGCGCGCGATTCATTGCCACCTTGCCCAAGTTGCTTAAGTGATTGCGGATTGCCGATTGCGGATTGACTTCCAATCCCCAATGCGAAATCGCAATCGACGGGATAACAGGATAACGGGATCAAGGGGATTGTTTCGACAGAATAACAGGATTTACAGGATTGTTTGGAAAGGAGAACAGGATTTACAGGATCGATGCCCTATGAGGTAGCGGATTGGAGATTGCTTTTTCCAATCCGCAATCCGCAATCCGCAATCAAATCACATGTAGTAATCGAAATCCTCTTCCCTCCGAACGCGGCGGCGCAGCCGGAATATGTGCGCGGGGAGATCCTGGGACTTCAGCTCTACATAATTTCTGGCGCCGTGCCACAGATACCGGACGTCACTCAGCGCGTCGTGCGCCTGGTAAGAGCCTTCGGGGCTGATACCGAAGTCCGCAAGAGGAATCTCGACCCATCCAGCCTGCGTGTGGTGCGGATCCAGATTGACCACCACGAGAACAATGTCGTTGCCGTCCTCGCTGTGCTTGCTGTAGCAGAGCATCTGCTCGTTGCCCACAGTATGGAAGCGCAAGTTCGCGTCGCTTTGCAGCGCCGGATTTTCCCGCCGGATCTGATTGACCCGCGTGATGACGTGCCTGAGGCTGTCCGGCCTGCCCGTGTCCCAAGACCGGATCTCGTATTTCTCGGAGTCCAGATACTCTTCGCTCCGGGATTCTCTGGCGCGGTTTTCGATGAGCTCGAAGGCCGGTCCATAAATCCCGTAACTGGCGCCCAGAGTGGCTGCCAGGATCAGTCGCGTTATGAAGGCCTGCCTGCCGCCGAACTGGAGGTGCTCTGTCAGTATGTCGGGAGTGTTCGGCCACAAGCTGGGCCGAAAGAACTCCCGCACTTCCGTTTGGGCAAGGTCCGTGAAGTATTCTGTGATCTCCGGCTTGGTGTTTCGCCAGGTGAAGTACGTGTAAGACTGCGTGAAGCCCAATTTCGCCAGCTGGTACATTACCTTGGGGCGCGTGAACGCCTCGGCGAGAAATATGACGTCCGGCCAGTCTCGCTGAATGTCCTGGATCAGCCACCCCCAGAAAGGCAGTGGCTTCGTGTGGGGATTGTCCACGCGGAAAATGCGCACGCCCTGCTCAATCCAGAAAAGCACGATGCTCTTCAGTTCGTCCCAGAGCTCCTTCCAGTGGTCCGTTTCGAAATCAAAGGGATAAATGTCCTGGTATTTCTTGGGCGGGTTTTCCGCGTACTGGATTGTCCCGTCCGGCCGGTGGCGAAACCATTCGGGATGCTCCTTGACGTAGGGATGGTCCGGGGAGCACTGGTAGGCAAGGTCGAGGGCGATCTCGAGCCCATTTTCTTTGGCCTTCCTCACGAGTTGCCGGAAGTCTTCCAAAGTGCCGAGCTGAGGATGGATCGCTTTGTGCCCGCCTTCTTCCGCGCCGATGGCCCAGGGGCTGCCGGGATCGCCGGGCCCGGCCACAACGGCATTGTTCTTCCCCTTGCGAAAGGACCGTCCTATAGGGTGAATCGGAGGAAGGTAGAGCACATCAAAGCCCATCGAAGCGACATAGGGAAGCCGCCGCTCGCAATTCTTGAGGGTGCCATGCCGGCCTGCTTCCGGAGCACAGGAACGAGGGAACATCTCGTACCAGGCGCTGAAACGCGCCCTTTCACGATCTACCCGGACCGTCAGCACCCTTTGGTACCGGGAAGCAAAGTGTTTCGCCGGATAGCGCTCCATCACGCCAGCCAGGTCCTCAGAGAGGGCGAGAGCGATCCGCCTCGTGACATCGCCGCTCTGACGCAGATCGCGGCCCCATTCTTTCAGACTTTGCGCGCCGGCGCCCGGCACTCGTTTGAGGTTTTCCTCGATCATGCCGGCTCCTATGAGCAGGTCGAGCTGAATGTCCTGGCCCGCGGCCGCCTTCTTCTGGAGATCGCGCCGCCAGGATTTGAAACGATCCACCCACGCTTCCAGACAGTACTCATATACCCCTGACTCCGAGACCGGGAATTGCCCTCGCCACCGGTCGTTCGCAAGCAATTCCATGGGAGACTCGATCCACGGTCCGGCGCCTTGTTTGCGGTAGAGCACGGCGGCCGAGACGGCATCATGACCGTCCGCAAAGATATCGGCCTCCACAATCACCTTTTCCCCGGCCGTCCTCTTCACGGGGTAGCGCCCGCACTCAATCTCAGGCTTCACATTCGTGATGACGACACGGCTTCTTCCTTCTTCCACTTCCATAGGAGTCATCCAGGGTTCATTTCACCACGCAAGGACACGGAGATACATGGAGCGGCGTTTCGGCCGTAACCACGAAGCGATTCTTTGCCACCCTTTTGCGCTCTTCGCGTCTTCGCGGTTAATTCTGGCTCAGTTTTACCGCGAAGGCGCTAGGTACGCAAAGGAATCGCGAAGGTCATTGGTAACGATAGGTAACGATCATGACTCGTTTGTGCCAGGGAGGTGTCATGTTAGAATCCCGGCAGTTGACTAAGGTACAACAGGCGGATCATGGAATTCAAAAGCATACCTCTTACCATTCCTGAAGGATGCAACATCATCGTCGGCCAGAGCCACTTCATCAAGACGGCGGAGGATCTTTATGAAGTCATGGCGACAAGCTGCCCTCAGGCCAGGTTCGGCGTGGCATTCTGCGAAGCGTCAGGCCCCTGCCTGGTCCGCGTGGAAGGCAACGACGCGGATCTCAAGAGAGCAGCCGCTGAAAATGCGCTGAATCTGGGAGCAGGACACGTTTTCGTAATTCTTCTGAAGGACGCCTTCCCCATCAATCTCCTGAACGCGTTAAAGTCCTGTCAGGAGGTGTGCCAGGTTTACTGCGCGACTGCGAATCCGCTGCAGGTCATTGTCGCTCAAACCGAACAGGGCCGGGGGATCATGGGGGTCGTGGACGGTTTTCCGCCCAAAGGCATAGAGTCGGAGGAGGACGTGAACAGGCGCAGGGAGTTCCTCCGGAAGATCGGCTACAAGCGCTGAGGAAATACGGGGACAGTCACCTTTTTTAGCCCTGAGGATTTCTCCCAACGGACGCTCCAGGGCGAAAAAAGGTGACTGTCCCCGTATTTCTTCGTGGTGAAAGCAGTGGAGATGATCAGTATTGAAGAGGCTCTGGAGCTGGTTCTTGCCCACTTGCCCGCGAAGCGCATGGAAGAGATTGATTTTCAGTCTTCGCTGGGTCGTGTTCTGGCGGAACGTGTAATCGCGACCGGAAACGCCCCCGTGCGCCTCAAGTGTGTGGGCGAGATTCGGGCCGGAGGCGGCCTCGTTCTGCGCATCGGCCCTGGGGAAGCTGCCGCCATCATGACCGGGGCCCCCGTACCGGAAGGGGCCGATGCCGTGCAGATTGTGGAGCTGACGGAGCGCTCCGGAGACGGCCAATATGTGGTCATTCAAAAGCCGGTAAGCCTCGGGGCAAACATCGCTCCCATGGGCTGTGAGGCGAGGGCGGGGGAGACCGTGCTGGAGGCCGGGCGCTGCGTCGGGCCGGCAGAGATCGCGGTCCTGGCCACATTCGGCGCCTCCCGGGTCAAAGTCTACGCGCGGCCGCGCGTGGCTCTGATCGCTACGGGAGACGAGTTGGTTGAAGTGGAAGACACGCCGCGTCCCGGCCAGATCCGCAACTCCAATGCCTATTCGCTCTCGGGTCAACTGCGTCTGATGGGCCTGGAACCCGAATACCTTGGCATCGCCCGGGACGAAAAGGGCGAATTGAGGCGTCTGATGCTGGACGGTCTCCAGCGGGACGTCTTGATCTTGACGGGCGGCGTGTCCATGGGGGAATACGATCTGGTTAAAGAAGTCTTCGAAGAGCTTGGCCTTCAAATCCTCTTTACCAGAGTCGCCATGAAACCCGGAAAGCCGACGGTCTTCGCGCGCAAGGGAGGGAAACTGGTCTTCGGTTTGCCCGGAAACCCCGTGTCCACGTTCGTCTCTTTTGAGAATTTTGTCCGCCCTGCACTCGGCAGGATTTGTGGATTCGCCCGCACGGAGCTCCCGCGCATAAAGGGAGATCTCCTGAGTGAAATGAAGCAGAAGCCGGGCCGGACGGCATTTCTGCCGGCGTGGGTGGAGTGGGAGGAAGACCACTGGAGCATAGAACCGCTCCCCTGGAAGGGCTCCGCGGATATCATCGGTTTCTCGCGAAGCAACGCTGCCGTCATTTTCCCGGGCAGCCGGGATTGCCTGCGCCGCGGCGAGATTGTCGAAGCCATGCTCCTTCCGGATTTCGTGCTCCGTTCTCGGGGATCAGCGTGAAAAGGGCAGACCTGGGATCTCTTCACAAATGACAAATGATCAATGACAAATCAAGCATGAGAGATCTCCTCAGGTACAATTTGTCATTTCTCATTATTTCTCATTTGTCATTTGTCATTCGCCTCGATTCGCGAGGAACTCCATGAGAAGCAAGCGGTCCCTGACGCACATTGACGGAAGCGGGCGCGCCACGATGGTGGACGTAACAGGAAAGGCGGTTACCTTTCGGCGCGCTGTCGCGGAGTCGTTTGTGAGGCTGTCGCCGGAGACGCTGGCGCTTATCGCCGCGGGACGATTGCCGAAGGGGAACGCGCTGGAAACCGCGCGGCTGGCCGGAATGTTTGCGGCCAAACGCACTCCCGACTTGATCCCCCTCTGCCATCCTCTCCTGCTGACTCATGTCGACGTCCAGGCCGAGCCCATGCGAACGGGTGTGCGCTTTGTCTCGAGCGTCACATGCTCCGGCCAGACCGGGGTCGAGATGGAGGCTCTGACGGCCGCCTCTGTTGCGGCGTTGACGCTCTACGACATGGTTAAAGCCGTAGAACGGGGAGCCTCGATCGAGGCCGTGCGTCTCCTGGAGAAGAGCGGCGGAAAGAGCGGCGACTATCGTTATTCTCCTAAGAAACGCTGATGGGTTTGGAGTTCAGGTTTGGAGTTCAGCCTTCAGGCTGCGCTGGCCCCGAGCAGGCTAAAACCTGTACTCCAAACAGTCGCTTTACGGGTTGTGACGACAGGGGTATACTGCCGTTCTATGATCAGGGTCTATACGCAGCCTGGCTGAGCCGGGTGTCATGAGGCGACAGAGTATCTGGCGCTCAAAGGTTGGGAGTTCGAAGAGATCAACATCCGGGCGACCCCTGGGGCGATTGACGAACTACGTGAATTAGGGGCTCTGGCTACCCCCGCTGTCCTCATAGGAGACAGGGTGGTGGTTGGTTTCAATCGCGAGGAAATCGACAGGGCTGTTGCGGCTTTAGACCGGTGATTCGCGGAGGTCCTCACCATGCCGATCTACGAGTACGTTTGCCATAAGTGCAGGCGCAAGATGAGCTTCCTTGTCCTTTCTTCCGCGGGCGCCTTTCGGCCCGAATGCAAGTTCTGCAAGAGCGCCGACCTGGAGCAGCTATTTTCCCGGTTCGCGACTCCAAGATCCGAAGAGAGCCGTTTGGAATCCATGGCGGATCCCTCCAGCTTTGCCGGTCTGGACGAGAATGACCCGGGAAGCGTCGCCCGCTGGGTCAAAAAGATGGGCAAGGAAATGGGCGAAGACTTCGGGGAAAATGTAGATCAACTCGCCGAAGAAGCCGCTCAGGAAGCCGCCGGCGGCGGGGTTGGTGAAGAGGAGACGCCCGGGACCGGCACCTCTGATGAGCTTTAGACATTTTGACGGATATTAACGAATGACAAATAACCAATGACAAATGAGAAATCGAAGAGGAATTTGTAGATTCATTCCTCCCGTACAATTTGTCATTTTTCATTTGCCATTGGTCATTTGTCATTTGCCGCCGCGCCGCGGCCTCCGTGGCGAGGTCTTGGGCTTGTGCAATGCACACTGACACAACTCAAGCTCCGCTGGATACGGTTGAGACGCTGGCGCTTCGCTATCCGGATATTCCGGTAGAAGCCATCTTCAAGGAGGACATTCTTCGGCGCGGCATGGCGTGGTCCCGAGGTGCGCTCGAGATCGCCGCCGGCTACAAACCCAAGGCCTACTTCATCTTTTCCTTCGATCTGGTTCCCATCGCCGAGATGCGCCAGGGCGAGAACACCAAAGCTCCAGAGGAAATACGCCTCGTTGGCGGGCCCTACGATTTCAAGCCGGTCATAGTCTCTGTCCGGTTGAATCCATCTTCTCCTTACCGTGTGGAGAAAGGCGATGAAGGTTCCCTGCTCATGAAGCTGGACGGGCAGGTTGTAGCCGCGGTTGAACTGCAGAAGGCGCCTTCCTACTATCACCACACGCTGGCTAACGGTAAACCCATCATGGATATCGCTCCCACCATAGAATGGGGATACTTGCTGTATTTGACCGTTTTCCGGCTGTGCCAATACTTCGGGGCCCAGGAGGAGTGCCAGTTCTGCGACATCAATGAAAACTACAGGCAGCAGCGGAAGGCGGGCAGGCCGTACACCTCGGTGAAGTCCGTGGAGGAAATCCTCGAAGCGTTGGAGATCATTGCGTCGACAGACAGCGACAGCAAAGCCTACACGGTGACGGGCGGAAGCATCACATCGACGCTCGAAGACAAGTCCGAGATCGACTTTTATGCGCGCTACCCGGAGGCCATCGAGAAAAGGTTTCCGGGACGCTGGATCGGAAAAGTGGTCATCCAGGCTCTGCCGAAGGACCAGGTCCAGCGGCTGCGCGACGCTGGGACAAAGATTTATCATCCCAATTATGAAGTCTGGGACAGGCGCCTCTTCGAAATCATCTGCGCCGGCAAAAACCGTTACATCGGCCGTGACGAGTGGATCCGGCGCATTTTGGACGCCGCTGACGTCTTTGGCCCCGGCAACGTGATTCCCAACTTTGTCGCCGGCATAGAAATGTCAAAACCTGCAGGATTTGCCACGGTGGACGAGGCGATTGCGTCCACGAGCGAAGGGTTGGATTTCTTCATGAGTCACGGAGTGTCTCCTCGGTTCACCACCTGGTGTCCTGAGCCCTTGAGTGTTCTCGGCAGAACACAGGCGGGCGCGCCGCTTGAATATCATGTTCGCCTGCTCCGGGCGTACCGCGACACCCGGGCCAGGTATGGTCTGAAGCCCCCGCAAGGATATGGACAGCCGGGGCTTGGGAATGCGGTCTTCTCCGTCTCTTCCTTCATGGACGTCCTGCCGCCAGCCGCAGCTGTGCAATAGAAGCAATGCCGGAAATGCCCGAAATCGAAACCATCGCGCGCAAGCTGCGCAAGGCCATCATCGGCAAGCGCATCCAGAAAGTCCATCTGTCGGGTTTGCCGTTGCGCAAGCCCGTGGCCGCGACCTTTGCGATCCAGGTCGAGGGCCGCAGCATCCGGAGAATTCACCGCCGCGGAAAATATCTGGTCCTGGAACTGGAACCGCTGTCCTATTGCTTGATTCACCTCGGAATGAGCGGAAGGATCGTCGTGGACCGTTCGGGAAGCCAGGTGGAAAAGCACACCCAAGCTGTCCTTTGCCTTTCCGATGCGACCGAATTACGTTACATGGATCATCGCCGGTTCGGGCTGCTTGCAACATATGAAGTGCGGCGAATCGGCCAGATACCGGAACTGGAACGCCTCGGAATAGATCCGTTAAGCGCTCGTTTCGGGCAGGACCGGTTGTGGTCCGAGATCCTCAAGAGCAGACAGGAGATAAAATCTCTTCTGCTGGATCAGCAGAAGATAGCGGGCCTGGGAAACATCTACGCTTGCGAGGCGCTGTATCGCGCGGGGATCCATCCCGCCCGCCGGTGCTACACTCTTACCAGAGATGAGACAGGAAAACTGACGAATGCGATCCGGAAAGTTGTCCGGGATGCCATCCGCCATCGAGGCACCAGTTTTTCTGACTTCATGGATTCGGACGGCCAGGCCGGCGAGAACCAGAATTATTTAAAGGTGTTTCAGAGAGAAGGACGCAAGTGCCGGCGATGCAAGACCGGGATTCAAAGAATCCGGCAGGGGAACAGGAGTTCCTTCTACTGTCCTCATTGCCAAACCAAGTGAAAGGATGAGGGGACAGTCACCGAAATTCCTGTGTGCCAGATCCTACAGTTGAGCGGGATTTCAGGAATTTCGGTGACTGTCCCCTCATCCTTCGTCATTAGGAGGATGGGCCATGGAGGAGGCGTACCGGAAATGCTCCCACTGCAGAGGAACGGGGATTTGCCACGTGTGCAAAGGGAGCGGCCGCCTGGCATTGCAAAAAGGAAAGCAGTGCATGTCCTGCTACCCGCACGGCAGCGGGAAGTGCCAGAACTGTCGCGGTCTCGGAGGGTTCGATGACGCGGGAAAACCCGCCGCCCCTCCCGAACCCGTGAGCCCTTAGCGATTCTTCGCGTCTTTGCGGCTTAGCGGTGAATATGGCTCTGTTTCTCACCACAAAGACGCAAAGGCGCGAAGAAGTCTCTATACCGTCTTCGTCACTTTGGTGAGGGTTCGCGGCCGGTCAGGGCTGAGTCCCTTGCGCTCGGCAAGCCTGGCGGCAAAAATCTGTCCCGGGATGATGTAAGGGATCGGTGAATAAAGCTCCGGGATACCTCTGGGCATCTCGATGCCGCACCGCGCCAGCCTCAAGATGCCTTTCTCGCTCGATATCGTAAGCGTGTCTGCACGGAGTGTCCGGAGTCTTTCCGCAAGGTCCCTGAGAAATGGAAACACTTTTCCTGGGGGAGCGAAGACGAAAACCGGAAAGTCCTTCTCCACCATCGCAATCGGACCGTGAAGGAAATCGGCCGACGAAAATCGCTCGGCGATCACGTAGCAGGTTTCCATCAGCTTGATCGCAAGCTCGTAGGCATTGGCATAGTTGAGCCCGCGCCCCACCACCACACAGTGGTTCATAAACCGATAGCGCTCCACCATGGCCTCGATCCGGGGCGACAGACCGAGGGAAGCCTGGGCAAAATCCGGGATCTGGTGAAGCCCTTCGAAATCGCCGCCGGCGAGCGCTTCGGCCAGCATGTAGAGAAGCATTAACTGGCACGTATAGGTTTTTGTCGCCGCGACACTCCTTTCCTTGCCGGCGCGGGTTACAAAGGTTTCGTCGGCGATCCCAGCCATTGCGGAATTCCCGTTGTTGGTTATCGCCAGGACCTGGGCCCCGCTTTCCTTGCAGCGCTCCAGGACCATGTTCACGTCCGCGCCCTCGCCGGACTGGCTGATACCCACAACCAGGCAGTTCTTGAGGTTCAGCTTGCGACGGTACAGCGTGTGCACGGACGGCGCCGCCAGGGAAACCGGAATGCCGGTGGTTATTTCCAGAAGATAGCGGGCAAACAGAGCGGCATTATCCGAAGTGCCGCGCGCCGCGAGGACGATGAGGGGCACGTCTCTCTTCCGGATCGCTCGGGCGACTCGAATCATCCGCTTCGCTTCGCTTCGAAGCGTTCGATCGAGCGCGTCCGGCTGCTGGGCGATTTCGCGGAGCATTATGGACATGGCACGCTGCCAAAGAGTAGATTATAGCCCATCAGTTTCCTCGTGATTTCGGAGTCTTTGCGGCTGCGGCGTTGCCACCGAAATGCGAAGACCCGAGGAATCACCACGGGAAAGGGAGGTGCTATGGACTATCTCATACAATCCCCGCCGGAGTTTCCGAACCCGCATGCCGAGCCTCCTCGACAGGTATTTCCTCCTGTGCCTGTGACATATGAGAAGCGTACCGCGAAGGTGGAGTACCGCGTTTTGGAGTGCCGGTCCCAGGAAGACGGCAAACTTGAAGAGCGACTGAATGAGCTCGGCGGCGAGGAATGGTGGCTTGCGGCGGCGGTGCCTCAGGAAAAGCAGGTGCTCCTTGTCTTTATGCGCCCGTCACGCCGCTGAACATTTGCAGTTTTCTTTTACCGCGAAGGCACAAAGGACGCGAAGAAACGCAAAGGATTCGCGGTAGGATCGTTCGGTAAGGGGGCATTATCGGTCGAGGTCGCCGGGAGCTTATAGACACAAGAGCCCGCGTCGAGCGGGCCGGGCTTGTAGGTTGCTACTTTCACAGCCGGGACAGGTCCCGCGCGGAGGAGTCTCTCGCGGAGCTGGCGGCCCTGGCGGAAGCGGCGGGAGCCGAGGTGATAGAGCGGTTCCTGCAGGAACGCAAGCAACCGGACCCGGCCCTGTTTGTGGGACGCGGCAAGGCCAGTGAGTTGCGGCTGCGTGTGGAGGACGCGGGTCTCGACCTGCTTGTTTTTGACGACGAATTATCCGCCGGTCAGCAGCGCAATCTCGAAGACGCGACAGGATGCAAAATCCTCGATCGAACGCAGCTGATCCTGGACATATTTGCCCGCCGCGCTCGGACGCGCGAAGGGAAGCTTCAAGTAGAACTCGCCCAGCTGAACTACCTTTTGCCCCGACTGTCCGGCAAAGGAACGATGCTTTCCCGACTGGGCGGAGGCATCGGCACGCGAGGCCCGGGCGAAACCAAGCTCGAGATGGACCGCCGCCGGATTCGTAATCGCATAGCGTTGCTGCGCAGGGACCTGGAGACGGTGCGCCTTCACAGACAGCTTCGCCGGGAAAAGCGAAAAGGCATTCCAATTCCGGTGGTGGCGCTCGTGGGCTATACGAATGCCGGCAAGTCCACGCTCTTTAACGCTCTCACAGATGCCGGCACGGTCTCGAGCGGCCAGCTCTTCTCCA
Source organism: Acidobacteriota bacterium (assembly GCA_003225335.1). Lineage (GTDB taxonomy): Bacteria > Acidobacteriota > UBA6911 > UBA6911 > UBA6911 > Gp18-AA60. Next base: position 2,286 of record QHZE01000317.1, on the reverse strand, counting down.
CGCTCGATCCCCTTTTGCGCCGCCTGACGCTGCCCAACCAGCTCGACATCATTCTTTCCGACACCGTCGGATTTGTTCGCAAACTGCCCCATAACATTGTGTTGGCGTTCCGGGCCACTCTCGAGGAAGTGCGCGAGGCCGATTTGCTGCTTCATGTTGTGGATTTCAGCAGCTCCGGGTGGCGGGACCAGATGTCGGCAGTGGAAGAGGTTTTGAAGGAATTGGGGGTCCAGAACAAGCCGCGAATCGATGTTTACAACAAGATCGATCTCTTGCCTGAGAGTGATCGAGACGGTGAGACTGACTTTGGTGGAAACGGCATCGCTCTCTCGGCATCTCAAGGAAGAGGTCTGGATAAGCTCCGCGATCGCCTCGGGAAAGAGCTGGATTCCTATTCTGTCCGCGTTGAGCTGAAGATACCTTATCAAGACGCGCGTCTGCTCTCCCGCCTTCACGACGAGGCCAGGATAACATCCGAGCGCTACGAGAACGACGGCATCCGGGTGGGCGCGGAACTGCCCCGTTCCACCGCGCATTTCCTTCGCCGCTACCTGGTGACCACCGAGTAAGACCTCAGACCTCAGACTTCAGACTTCAGACTTCAAATCTCAGAGCTCAGATTCTTAGGCTTCAGGTCTGAGGTCTGATCCCTGATGTCTGAGGTCTGAAACGGGTTCGGGCTGGCGGCTGCGGATGGAGCGGAGCACCGCGTCAATCACCCGCATCTGCAGAATGGCGTCATCCGGCCCATAACGCGGCGGCGTATCCTGAAGCACGCACTGAGAGAAGTGTTCGAATTCGTTCACGTATTGGTTTGCCCGAGGGAGCTTTTCTCTTTCCCCGTCCACCATGATCTCCGCTTCCTCTTCCGGCAGCCAGGCCTTTGGAATGAAGATCGTCCCTTTCTCTCCGACAATCTCCACACTCGTGCGATAGGGCAGATCAAAGCCGCAGTCAATGAGCGCGCGGCCTCGGGGAAAATCAAGCAGCCCGCTCATTCGCATATCGACGCCGTGTTCCGGGTCGATCTCGCCGAGAGCATAGGCGGTCGCGGGCTCCGCCGCGAAATAGAAACGCGATGCACTGATCGGATAGCAGCCGATGTCCATTACGCTTCCACCCGCCAGGGCCGGATTCAGCCGAACGTTCGGTTGGCGGGGAAGAGCAAAGCTGAAAGCCGCCCGTATGAGCCGGGCGGCACCGATTCCGCCGCTCTCAATTATCTGTCGCGCTCGCAAGTGCTGGGGGTGAAACCGCCACATGAAGCCTTCCATGAGTTTCACACCGGTGCGCCGCCCTGTCTCGGCAACCCGCTCCGCTTCGGCCGCATTTGAGGCAAAGGGCTTTTCGCACAGCGTGTGCTTGCCCTTTTCAGCAGCACGCATCATCCAGTAGCCGTGCAGGCCGTTGGGGAGAGGATTGTAGATCGCCTGTATTTCAGGATCGTCCAGCATCTCCTCGTAGCTTTGATACGCTCGCGGCAGGCTGAACTGGGACCTGAAGGATTCCGCCTTGTCCGGAGACCGGCTGGCGACGCCGACCAGCTCCACAGAGGGCGCCTCCAGCATTGCGGGAATCGTCCGTCTTCGAGCAAAACTCGCGCACCCCAACACGCCCCACCTAACTTTAGCCATGATTTGACAGGATAACAGCATCCGCCGGATCTTCCCACAATCCTGTAAATGAACTTAGGAGCTGCGCAAAAATAACTTTACATTTTTGAGGCCAAGGGTTCACCCTTTGAAATCCCTGGGAACCGAACGCGGATCACGCGGATTTGAATCCGCGTGTATCCGCGCAGATCCGCGTCCCCTTTAGGTTTTGAGCCTTCTTTAAACATCCGAATGTGAGAGACGGATTGTCAGTTTGCTGGAATATGGCGAGGGAGCCTTATACCGCCGAGACGGCGAGGAACCGCGGAGGAACAAGACATCCGTGGTTTCAAAATATGGAGTGCGGCAGCTCGCTGCCGCCTTGACGGCGCGAACATGTTGGTATAGTTCCTCCTAAACTCGACCATTTGGGACGAACTATACCACAGCCGCAAACTGCCGCCCTATCCTCCAACCTGCCGATGCGCGCGGCTTCCAGCACCTACAGCTATCGAAACGCAGACAATTCAATTGGGATAGTTAGCCCAAATTATGCGAAGTTATTTTTGCGCGGCCCCTTAGTTTCGCTTCACTCGCCAACTTTAGGGGCTCGAGAAGCCGTAACGTGAAAATTCTTCGCGGCCTGGCAAGGATTTTCCGTCAAATGACCAATGAAAAATGACAAATGAAAAAT
>QHZE01000677.1 GCA_003225335.1 Acidobacteriota bacterium | reverse complement strand
CGATCGTTCATCTGGACTTCCCGGAGCACAGTGGGCGTCCTTCGCTGCGTTTGTCGTGGTATGACGGCGGACTGCATCCACCCCGCCCCGCCGGAATAAGCGAACAGGACGAGCAACTCTTCCGGCACAGGCAGGAAGGCGTGATGTATGTCGGTGACAAGGGAATCCTGCTTGGCGGGTTCAATGGCGATAACCCGAGTGTCTACCCGCCGTCGCCGAAGTATCAGGCGCCCCCGAGACAAAGTGGCCGGGGCGGGCGACCCGCTCAGGGTACGCAGGCCGGGCCGCCGCGGGAGGGCGCGATCGAGCACTGGATCGCCGCCTGCAAGGGGGGTCCGGCGTCACTCGCCGATTTTGAGATCCAGGCCCCGGTCACCGAAGCCTTGCTGCTTGGCTGCCTGGCCCAGCGCCTACCCGGTGAGAAGTTCCTGTGGGACACAACCCAGATGAAGATCACCAACAATCAGAAGGGGAATGCTTTCGTGGACCCGCCGTACCGCAGCGGGTACGATGCGTGAGGCGGGTTCGGAGTTCAGGCTTTAGCCTGCTCAGACTCGGTGCAGTCCGAAGGCTGAACTCCAAACGGCCGCCCACTCGGTGACTACCTCTAAGTTCTTATTTTCCCTTGACAAAGCGACGGGCCTCTTCTAGGTTAACCGCCTAGCAGTGTCTCGCTTGTCCAGAATTAAAAGGGGTATCACCGTGAAAAGCCGCAGATGCTGGTTTTGGATAGTGGTCAGTGGTCTGGCCGTGATGTCGCCGTCCGTCGTGTTAGCCGATGTGACCGGGTCTATCTTGGGCATGGTCACCGACAGTTCCTCCGCGGTGATTCAGGGTGCCCAGGTCACAGCGACTAACCTGGACGTGAATCTAGTCGTGGAGACCACTACAGACGCAACCGGGCAATTTCGCTTCCTGGCACTTCCAGTTGGCCGGTACAAGGTGGGTGCCAACTCCCCCGGATTTCGGCCGTTTGTCATGAGTGGGATTGTTCTCTCCGTCAACGATCGGCGCCGCGTTGACATCGTTTTGGAGGTCGCCGCCGGCCAGCAGGAAATCACTGTCACTGCCAATCCAGTCGAGGTTGAAACCACTAACACCCAACTCGGCGACGTCATCGAGCAAAAGAAAATCGTGGAGCTGCCATTGAACGGCCGCAGTTACCTGGACCTGCTCGGTCTGCAACCCGGTGTGGCGCCCGCCAGTTCCCGGGGCGAAGGCCCCGGAACCGTCTCGGTGAACGGTCAGCGGGAAAACAGCAACGGCTTCCTGGTTAACGGAGGCGACGTTGCCGGCGTGGGAGATTTCGAGGCGCAGATCGAACCGAATCTAGACGCAGTGCAGGAGTTCCGGTTGATCACCAATGGTTTCGACGCCGAATACGGTCGATTCAGCGGCGGGATCATGAACACCATTACCAGGAGCGGGACGAACTCTTTTCATGGCACTGTTTTCGAGTTTCTGCGCAACGACAAGATGGATGCCAGGGGGTTCTTCGACACCGGCAAGGGGGCTCTGAAAAAGAACCAGTTTGGCTATGCCTTTGGCGCGCGGGCTATCAAGGACAAGCTGTTTTGGTTCACCGACTATCAGGGTACCAGGCGCGTGGACGGGGGATCGGCCAGCGAGGTGCAAGTGCTTTCACCGGCGGAACGCCAGGGCAGGGTTGACGTGCAAAACCTGACGGGCACCGTGACCGGCGCCTACTGGGCGCAAGTGCTTTCGAATCGCCTGGGCTACACCGTTTCCGACGGAGAGTCCTACGCTGCGGTTTTCCCGGACGGAGTCATACCGGAGAAGGCTTTCTCCCCGGCGGCGAAAGGCACGCTCGGGTTTATCCCTCCCCCGAACCGTGGAGAGAACATTTACGCCTCCGCTGCCGTGTCGAGAAGGACCAACGACGACAAGGCAGGGCAACGCGTGGATTTTCTACACAAGCGCACAGGGAATTGGTCGGGATATTACTACTTCGATGATGCCACCGTCCTGGACCCCTACGGCGGCAGCAGTTTCCCGGGCTTTGCCTCGGAGAACCTGGGGAGGCGCCAGCAGGCCACTGTCAGCAATACTCACATTTTCGGCCCGACGGCCGTCAACGAGTTTCGCGTGAACTACACTCGCATCGTCGCACGATCCGTCCCCGAGGGCGGGGCCCCCGCTTTGGGAAGCCTGGGCTTTGTGACCGGCCCGGGTACGCTCGGCATCAACAACTCCGGACCTACGGGCTATCAGGGGGTTCCCTTTATCTCGTTGCTCAACTTTGGTCTGGGCAGTGCGGGCACGAGCAACGTGATTCAGAACACCTACCAACTGGGGGACAACTTCTCCAAGACCTTCGGCCGCCACACCCTTAAGGCCGGAGCGGACCTTCTTCACGCAGGCCAGCCTGCAATTCCTCGATTCCCGGAGCAAATACGGCGGGGCCTACGTCCAGGATTCGATCCGCGTCCGGCCCAACCTCACTCTGAACTTGGGATTGCGGTGGGAATTCAGCCAGCCGTGGTACGACACGCAGGACAGGATCGTCACCATGATCCCGGGCCAACAGTCCACCCAGTTTCCGAAGGCGCCGAAAGGCTTGTTGTACCCGGGCGACCAAGGAGTTCCCCGGACCCTGGCCCCGACCCGATACAACAATTTTTCTCCTCGCCTCGGTATCGCTTACTCCCCCGGTAGTTCCGCGGGGCTTCTGGGAAAAATCCTGGGCGGACCGGGCAAGACCAGTATCCGAGCTGGCGGGGGGATCTTCTACACCGCCATTCAGGATCAGACGTTATATTGGATTCTCGGGACAACACCCTTCGGCATTTACTGGGTCTCCCCTGTCCCCAGTTTGTTCGAGGAACCCTACAGGACCCGCTCCACTGGAGAGTCTCAGGGCCAGAAGTTCCCTTACTTGATTCCCACACCTGGAAGTCCTGAAAGCAGGAATCTCGACTTCTCCCCATTCCTGCCGCTGTCGTCAACGCTGGGCTACAAGAACGACAATGATCTCCCATACGCGATCCATTACAACTTGACGATTCAGCGCCAACTCACGCGCTCGATGATATTGAGTCTGGGCTACGTGGGGACCCAAGGGCGCAAGTTGATCTCCATAGTTGAAAACAATCCAGGGGATCGCGGGCTCTGTCTGAGCCTGCGCGGGTCTGGGGTGATGCCGGGCACCCTGCAATGCGGCCCCTCTCAGGAAGATGCAACCTTTACGCGGCCGGACGGCACGCTCGTCTACGGAACCCGCGGTCCTTTTGGCAAGGACTTCTCGTTTGGCTACGACGAGGCAAACTGGGCCAATTCCTCCTACAACTCGCTGCAGGCGAGTCTGGAAATGCGCTCCAGCATTGCGACGTTCCTCTTGGGGTACACGTTTTCCAAAGCAATGGACAATGGTTCCTTCTTCAATGACCGGATGAACTACGCGGATCACAGGCTCAGCCGCTCGCTTTCAAACTTCGACACTCCTCACAATTTCGTCGCGAGCTACACGATCACATTACCTTTCGACAGGGCCTTTGCTGGGGCCCCCAAGCGTCTTGTCCAGGGGTGGAGGATTGCCGGCATCACGCGGTTCGCCACGGGATTCCCTGTTGGTGTTTTCGCGCCCAATGATCGATCTTTGAGCGGCACTGGCGGCCTCGACAGGCCGGATTTAGTCGGCCCGCTCAAGATCTCTCACGATCTGAGGCAGGGAGACCATCGCTGGTTTAACAGCGATGCTTTCAGCGTGCAGCCCCTCGGGACGTTCGGCACCGCCAACCGTCGTTTCTTCCACGGGCCAGGATTCAACAACTGGAACTTTGGGCTGCATAAGGACACGCAGATCCGCGAAGGCATCAATCTGCAAATCCGGGTCGAGGCCTTCAACGCCTTCAACCACGCTCAGTTCGGCGCTCCAAACGGAAATGTTTGGAGTTCAGCCTTCAGGCCGCCCGAACAGGGCTACGTAGCTTCTGGTCAAATAAAAATGACTCGCGTGTTGGTCTCTCTGGCTGTCTTCGTCCTTCTCTCCCCTTCCCTGTCCGGCCAGGAAACGGACGCCGAAACACGTCTCCTTCGCTGGATGGATCGCATCGCCGGGGAGCAACTCGATGCCCGCGCCAAACGCATCGACGCCGTGCGCAGTGTGGAGGATGCCGAGCGCCGCAAAGCGGAGGTGCGCGCGAAGATTCTCGCGTCGATCGGAGGACTCCCCGCCTACGACGGTCCGCTGAATGCGCGTGTCACCGGGCGCATCGAGCGGCCGCGGTACGTGATCGAGAAAGTCGTCTTCGAGAGCCTGCCGGGCTTGCTCGTGACGGCCAACCTGTACCGGCCCAGCCAGCCCGGCAAGTATCCCGGAGTGCTGATCCCTCTCGGTCACTGGGAGGAAGGCAAAGCCGCGGCGCAGCGCATCGCGATCAACCTCGCGCTCAAAGGGTTCGTGGCCCTTGCTTACGATCCGGTGGGTCAGGGCGAGCGTTTGCAGGCCTACGACCGGCGCCTCGGGCGCTCGCTCGGCGCCTGGGCCACCGAGCAGCATCTCCTCGCGGGAGCCCAGAGCCTGCTCGCGGGCGAGAGCTTCGCGCGCTACCGGATCTGGGACGGGAAGCGCGCCCTCGACTACCTTCTCAGCCGCCCTGAAGTGGAGGCCGACAAGATCGGCTGTACCGGCTGCTCCGGCGGCGGCACCGTGACCACCTACCTTTCCGCGCTCGACTCACGGATAAAAGTCGCCGTGCCGGCTTGCTACATGAACTCGTTCCGCATCCTGTTCTCCGGTTCGGTTGGTGATTCCGAGCAGAGCCTGCCCGGTTTCCTTTCCGCGGGCCTCGACCAGACCGATTACATGGAGCTGTTCGCGCCGAAGCCGTGGCTGATCACCTCGACTCTCGAGGATTTCTTCACACCGGAAGGCGCCCGCCAGGTCTTCGAAGAAGCCCGGCGCTGGTACCGCGTCTACGGCGCGGAAGAGAAGGCGCAGTGGGTTGTGGGCCCGGGCGAACACGGCACGCCGCCGGTCGTGCGCGAGGCCATTTACGCATGGATGATCCGCTGGCTCAAGGACGGCAAAGCCGATGCGCGCGAAGAGGAGGTGGAACTTCTTCCCGCCCATGCGTTGTTTGCGACAAAATCGGGTCAGGTCTCGGAAGAGGGCAGCCGGGATCTATGGCAGGTTATATTGGAGGGATACCAGGCCCGCAAGCGCCAAGGAACCATCGACGACTTGCGCGCCCAGCTGAGGCAAATGGTGAATCCTGCCGGCCGCGCGCCACGCGCACGCGTCACCGCTGAAAGCTTCGGTCAAGAATGGGACACCCAGACACTCCTCCTCGAAACAGAGCCCGGGCTTGAAATCCACGCGACCTTGCTGATCCCCCGCGCCCCAGGCCGCAAGCCCGGCGTGATAGTGGTCGAGACCGAGGAATCTCCGTCAAAGCAGGCGTCACAACTCGCCGCGAGAGGCGCCGTGGTCCTGGCGCTGGCCCCGCGTGGCCTTCCCCGCAAGAGGGACAACAGGCCGTTCTCCGGCGACTGGCTCGCCGCCACCCGGGCCTCGCTGATCGGCAGAAATCTCCCGGCTATGCGTGCCTCCGACATCCTGTGCGGCGTGGATTGGCTCGCCTCCAGGCCCGACGTAGACCCGGCGTCAATCCGGGCAGTGGCGCGAGGTGTCGCCGGGGTGTGGTTGTTGATGGCGGCGGTGGTGGACAGCCGATTATCCCGGCTCTGGATCGACCGCACGCCGTACAGCCTGCGCGCGGCCCTCGAAGGTCCCCTGCACAAAAACCTGCACGCCGCCGTCATCCCTGGCTTTTGCCTGAAGTGGGATCTGGACGACCTCCGCAAGGCGGTCGCCCCGCGCAGCGTTTTTTGGACCGATCCCACGGACTGGACGGACAATGTTTTGCCCATCGCAGGTGACTTTCGCTACCGCGGCTTCGAGGAAGGAGATGAGCTTATCGTGAAGGAGTGGATGCGCTGAGCTATTCATCGCGCGTGAGCCTCATACCGCCCAGCCATTCACCGGCGAGACGCCCATGCCACGAGGTTCGGAGTTCAGGCTTTAGCCTGACCAGACCAGACTCGGCGCAGCCTGAAGGCTGAACTCCAAACCTTTATGTTCAACCGGCGAACACTTCTCAGACGCCTTTGCGGAAGCCTGTCCTTGGCGCTGGCTCAAGCCAAGCCCCGGTTTTCCAGCACCACGGAAACGAACGCGCCAACCCTGATCTGGGATGTGCACTGCCATCTCAGTACGGCGCCAGGAGAAACCCCTGAAGAGCGCATGACGCAATTGGTCAAGTTCGCGGACCGTTTGGGAATCGACCGGGTTATGCTCTCCCTGGGGTTCCCTCTTCAGCCCGATCCATCGCCGCAACAGCTCCGCGAGGAAAACGACCAGGTGTTGCAGGCTGTGCGCCGCTGGCCCAGCCGCGCCTTTGGTTTTGTGTATCTGAATCCCAACCATCTCGACTTCAGCCTGCGGGAGTTTGACCGGTGCGTGCGTGATGGCCCGATGGTCGGCGTCAAACTGTGGGTTGCCAGGCGCTGCAACGCGCCCGAGCTCGATCCGATCATCGAGCGTGCCGCCTCACTCAAAGCGCCCATACTTCAGCACACGTGGCTCAAAGTCGGCGGCAATGAGCCCGGCGAATCTACGCCGAACGATCTGGTCGAGCTCGCCGGGCGGCATCCTCAAGCTGCCATCATCTGCGGCCACGCCGGAGGGGACTGGGAGCGAGGAATCCGGGTTGTTCGCGCCACGAAGAATGTTTCGATTGAGCTGGCCGGTTTTGACCCAACGTCCGGAGTCGTGGAAATGGCCGTTCGAGAGCTCGGCGCGGAACGCGTGATCTTTGGCAGTGATGCCGGAGGCCGGAGTTTCGCCTCACAGTTGGGAAAGGTCATGGGAGCCGAGATCCCTGAAACAGCCAGGAAACTGATCCTTGGCGAGAACCTGCGCCGCATGTTGACGCCCATCCTGAAAGCGAAAGGATACAAGGCGTGATTATCGACACCAACGTGAGTCTCTCCCGCTGGCCCTTTCGGCGATTGGCGGGAGACGAGCCTTCCGGCCTGGTCGCCAGGCTCCGGAAACGCAACGTGGCACAAGCTTGGACAGGCAGTTTCGACGGGATCTTCCACAAGGACCTCTCCGGCGTGAACGCCCGCCTTGTGGCGGACTGCCGCACCCATGGCCAGGGCATCCTCTCGCCGTTCGGATCCGTAAACCCCAAGCTTCCAGACTGGCAGGAAGATCTGCGACGCTGCCGGGAAGAGCACAAAATGCGAGGGATTCGCCTGCATCCCAACTACCATGGGTATGACCTCAAGGACCCCGCCTTTGCGGAGTTATTGAGGCTGGCGGCTGCGCGCGGGCTCATCGTTCAGCTCGCATTGTGCATGGAAGACGAGCGTACACAGCACCCGCTCATGCGCGTGCCCCCGGTGGATTTGACTCCGCTGGCCGATCTGGTCAATGCGGAACCGAAACTCCGCCTGGCCGTTCTGAATTGCTATCCGCAACTGAAGCCGGATCCATTGCAGAGGCTGGCGTCCGCCGGCGAAGTCTACTTTGATTTCTCGATGGTGGAAGGAGTCGGAGCGGTGGCCCGCCTGATGCAGAACGTCACTCCTGAACGAGTCCTCTTCGGGTCTAATTACCCTTTGTTTTATTTTGAGTCGGCCCTTTTGAAGGTGCAAGAGTCCGGCTTGACCGAAGCGCAGAAGAAGGTCATATTCGAAGACAATGCGCGCCGGCTGCTCGGGTCGGGATAACAGGTCGTGGCACGGGCGTGGGTCTGAGGGTTTGGGGTGCGATGCACATGTAGACAAGAGTGCGCGTAATCCGCATCCCATTTTCCAGAAAGAGTTGCCAGGAATTTCACGAATTCCTCATTCCATCAACAACAGCCAAGTCTGCTCGCTCGCAACCTCAATATTCCCAAGTTCTTTAGTTTCAGTCCACGAGCTGCTACCATAGCTCATCCTTCGTGTTCCTTTGCGTCTTCGCGCCTTCGTGGTTGCCTTTTGAAGCAACAGCAAAAACGCCGAGGCCAAAGAATCGCGAGGTCAGCTTTATCGCGGCCGTGCTGTGAAGAAGGCGGTGGAGGAACGAGTGGAACCTGCCACTTCGAGCTTTCAATGGATCGAAAGGATCAGGCAAGGGGACCGCGAGGCCTTCGCGCCGCTCTTCGAGAAGTACCGCTCGCGCCTGGGGGTGCTCATCTATTACGGGCTCTCGGTGCAACTCCGAGGATTGATCGAGGTCGATGACATCCTTCAGGAGACCTTCCTCCGCGCCTTTAAAGAATTCGACCAGTTCACCTACCAGGCCCCGGGAAGCTTCTTCCGCTGGCTCGCCAGGATCTCCAACAACGTGATCGTGGATACTGCGCGTCATCACGGCCGGCAAAAGCGGCAGGCCGCCGAACTGCTCCGCTTCCGCTCCGAGAGCAACCCGGAGGGTCCGGAGCCTGTGGATTCGATGACGCCGAGCCGCTTGCTCGCGCACCACGAAGGGCTGCGCCGGCTTCTCTCGGATCTCGACGCGCTTCCGGACGACTATCGCCGGGTCATTCTGCTCTCCAGAATCGAGGGTCTCTCGACCGCGGAGGTCGCCGAGACGCTCGGCAAGACGCGGGAGGCCACGGCCCTTCTGCTCCATCGCGCGATCAAGAAACTTCGGCAAACCCGCGAAGCGCGAGGCTCCGGATGAACACCCCCACCTCACGCGGGGAAACGGATCCCAGCGCCGCGCCGGATCCCCGAGAGCAGCAACTGGCTGAGGCGGTCGCGGCCTACCACGACCTCCGCGCCCGCGATGAGAGTGTGGACATCGAGAGCTTTTGCGGGCGGTATCCGGATCTCGCGCCGGAACTACGATCTCAGCTGGCGGTGCTCGACGAGGTGGAGACCTTGCTCGAGTCCTCTCCGCAGCAGGCGGCATCCGGCAAACCTGCCGCCCCGGTCCCCGAGCGCCTTTCAGGCCACAAGATCCTCGGCGAGATCGGGTCCGGCGGCATGGGCCGCGTCCTGCTCGCGATGGACGAAAGGCTCGGCCGCAAGGTCGCCATCAAGACGCTGAACGACCGTTACGCAACCAACGCTGCCGTCCGTAACCGGTTCATGCAAGAGGCGCGGGCCATGGCGCGGCTCAGCCACCCCCGCGTGGCGCGCATCTACGAGCTCGGAGAGCCCGACGAAATTCCTCACTTCGTGATGGAGTATGTCGAGGGAAAGGAGCTGATTGAAGCCTCGAGCGCCCTGACATTGCAGCAACAGGTCGAGCTCGTGGTGAAAATCGTGTGGGCTGTCGAGTTCCTGCACCAGCATCATCTGATTCATCGCGACCTCAAACCCGGAAACATCCTTGTGGGCGCGGATCTCGAGCCGAAGCTGCTCGACTTCGGCCTCGCCCAGCAGGTGGACGATCTCGGCAGCCGGCTCACGCGCTCGGGTGAGGTCCTCGGCACGCCGGACTACTTCTCCCCCGAGCAGGCGCGCGCGGAAGCCGAACTGGGAGCGCGCAGCGACATCTTCTCGTTGGGAACCCTCCTCTATCAGCTTTTGACGGGCGTCGTGCCGTTTCGCGCAGACTCGCTCCAGGAGCAGATCCGCAGAATCTGCGAGAGTGATCCCGTTCTGCCTCGGGACCTGGAGCGCTTTCTCGCCGGTGAGAAGGTTCTCGCCAACCCGGCATCCTATTCCCGGCTCATGTCCGGCAAAATCGAGCTGCATCTGCGGGAGCTGAAAGGCTGGCAGCAGGACAACATCCTTTCGCAGTACGAACTGGATGCGTTCCGGAAACTCTACGACCGCCTGATCGAGCGCGAGGACGCGTGGATCATGGAGGTGCGGCGCCTGTCGCTGTCGCAGGTCACACTCTATCTCGGAGCGTGGATGTTGGTCGTGGCGGCCCTCCTGGTTCTCTTCTTTCCTTACCCGAATCTCTCGGCGACACCGAAAGTGCTCATCGAGGGCGCGGCCACGGGGCTGACGGCTTTCATAGGGATCCACTGCTGGAAGCAAGGTCGATTGCGCATCGCCATCGCGTACCTTCTGGCGTTCTGCTTCCTGCTGCCAACGACGATGTTGGTGGCAATGAAAGAATGGGGCCTGTTCGCCCACTTCAGCCAGGGAAAAGAGAGTCTGGAGTTCTTCGCGCGCTTTGGCTCTTCGGGATCGGAGTCCTCGCCGAAAGGCGCCGCCTATCAACGGATCACGAACGCGCAGGTGTGGTGGTCCTTGTTGCTCTCTCTTCCGGTGTACTTCTGGCTGCGCCGGTTCACTCGAGCCTCGGTGTTCTCGCTGGTTCTTGCGGTGATGTCCGCCCTCCTCAGCCTCGTGACGCTCCTTCGATTGGGTCTGCTTGAATGGATCGAGCTGGATCCCGGCAAGGTCTATTTCCGGCTGATTCCTTTCGCGATTCTCTTTTTCCTGGTCGCTCACCTGGTCGAGCGGCTTCGATGTCCTCAGGATTCTCGTTACTTCTATCCGGTTGGAATTCTCTTTACTTTCGTCGCGCTGAGCGGAGTGGCGGCATTTCACGAGCCTTATGCCAGGTGGCTCGAGTCGGTGCTGCCGAAGACGCGCGGACAGATCGAGTACCTGTTCATCGCGAACGCAGGGGTTTATCTGGCGCTGCAAACCTTCTGCGAGAAGTTCGGCTCGCCGCAGATGCGCTGGGTCTCGAAGTGGTTCCGGTTTGTGATACCCGGACATGTACTAACCTCGCTGCTGCTCCTGGGGATCGCAGCTTCCGACCGATGGCATGGATCCTTACTGGATGCCGATCTCCGCTGGGAGGCAAGATTTTTCGAGCTTCTCTTGCCCGCAGCCGCGTGCGTTTTTGTCTTCGGCAGCGTGCCAAAGCAAATGAAGAACTTCTTCGTCACAGGCCTCGTGTTCCTCGCCGTCGGAGTGGTCCGTCTGCAGGAAGATCTCTTCCGCCACCAGGCCTCCTGGCCCATGAGCCTTCTCGTCA
>QHZE01000676.1 GCA_003225335.1 Acidobacteriota bacterium | reverse complement strand
GGCTGGGCTTCCATCGGCGGGCGGTCGCTGTTCTTGCAGAGGATGACCGAATGGTCGGCCGTGGCGTCTCGCGTCGCCACCCACGTGTCGCAGGCTTGGGCCGCAGTTATCCCAGCAACGAAAAAGGCGACGACACCAATCGCCCAAGACAACCTAAGATACTTCGAAGTCATGCCTTTCTCCGAAAACCTGAATTCTTGCTCGACCTGGTTCCAGGCAGGGGGAACTGCCAGTCACGACGATTTCACCTTGTTGACCCGTAGATTGTACATTGATTGCGGCCACGCCTGAAATAGCATCTATGTGGGTGGCGCCGCCCTGTAACCGCGCCGGGCCTTCCACGACGAAGTGAATCCACGGCCGGGCATCACGGACGGTGAGACCCTGCGGGTCCACCGCATCGGCCTCGATGAAGCACACGTCTTTATCATCGGCAGTAAGACTCTCCTTTTCAGCTTTCAATTCGATACGCGCCGAGCGCCCTGCTGTTCGCAGCACATGGCGCACCGTGCTGTTGCCCTTGTGGCCGACAAGCGTCAGGGTTCCGTCTTCGTACGCGACGTCAGTCAGCTCCGCTTCTTCACATAGCTGATGGCTTTCAAGATGACCGCGTTGTTGGGGATGACCTCGCCAAAGTCATTCTCGAAACCCGTGACGGCGCCTCGAAATCGCCGCGATCCCTTCAGTCGAATCTGCTGAATCACTTTTCCGAGCCGAGGACTGGTCCATTCAAGCGCGAAGAAGGTGATGGCGTTCTGCTCATGGGAGCCACACGCCACCAAGTCGGCGCCGTAACAGTAGCTCCCCGCTGGCTGCTGGCCCCAATTCCACTCCAGGATATTCACGCCATAGCGGATGGGAATGATCTCCGGCAGTCCGTCCTCATATTCAACTTCATACCACCCCAGGAGATCCGCCGAATCGTCTGAATCCCAAATCAGACGATACGCCTCCTTGTTTGTGGCGGGTTTTGCGCACGCGTGCAGGAAAAGCAGACTCGTGGCATCCACGCCAACCTTGATCGCGTCTACGTCGTGCGGCAGCGGATTTGGCTCACGTCCCTCGGTCCCGACGACCACGGCCGCCTTTCCCCGGATTGAATCAGCACCGCCCAATTCAAATATCCGGTGGCCGACGGTAATTCTGCCCTCCTGCATTCCGCTCAGGTCAATCGCAAAAGTAGATTCGCGCCGGGGCAGGTTGAGAGAAGCGGAGATATCGAGCGGTACGACCGGGTCGCCGGTCTCGCTCGGCGGGGTCACTCCGCTGAGGCGGCGCTGGATGTCAGGCATGCGGGCCTGCGTCATCCGGGACAGTTCAGTCCTCTCCAGGGCTTCCTTGGACCACAGCATGCCGCTGCACCCGACAATGCCGTACAGGAGGTCCTTGCCGATATTGAACTCCGTCGTAGCCGCCCACGAGGACGGTGCTCCACCTACCAGCGTCGATCGTTTGCTGCGCTCCTGGTAGTTATGTATGCCGGGCTCCATATTGCCGTAAATCTGCTGGAAGCCTAACTCGTCCAGTTGCGCCTCATTTAACTCCCCCTTCTCTTCTTCCGACCAGAACCAATTAAAAATCAAGATGTCCTTGGGAACCAGTTCTTTGACTTGTTGCGGCGTCATAGCGCCCGGCGAGTCGTACATCCACCCGTCGGGCGATTTCCTCTTTTGGAAGCCCTTGCCGCGAACGTTTTCCAAAAGGTAATCACCCCAAATGGCCATTCGAATGTTGTGCTCGGCCAGATATTCATGAATTTTCCTGAGATCCTCGCCGTACACCTCCCCCGGGTCTCGTCCCCCACAGCATGAACCCAGGCCATACGGCGCGAACCATTCATCATGGCCGGCGTGAATCATCTTAGGCCTCATGACCTCGATGTACTCATCCATGACGTCGAATAGCAGCTCGTAGGTTTTCGGATTGCAGGCGCAATACGTGTCCGGCCACTCTTCGTCTGGAACCTGGGACAAATCGTGATGGCGGGTCAAGAGGTAGAAGCTATGCGTGAATGAAGGGATCTCGGGGATCACGTCGATGTGGTTCTGACGCACCCAACGCACGAGGTCCGCGACCTCG
>QHZE01000675.1 GCA_003225335.1 Acidobacteriota bacterium | reverse complement strand
CGGAGAGAAAATTCATGGTTCGACGCCAAAAGTTCCGATGAAGGGAATGGGAGAGGACTCATCCGAACATGCACTGTCGCCGCCCGATCGGGCAGGCGCAACGGCCCGGAAACCACAACCCGCCAATAAGGAATGAAATTATGACTACATTGACACGTTGGAATCAGTTAAAAGCCGTAGAGCAGGGCTTATCGCCAATAGAAAAACACGCGACCCGGTCGGTTCGCAAGGAAAAACAAACATGAAAGATACCAATCATCCATCGAGGTTCGGCTTCGTAAAACGACAACTCGTTCAACTGTCCCTGCTGCTTGCCATTGCAACCGGGCTGGCATCCATCCTCAACCCCATCAGCGCCCACGCGGACACAGCGGGAACGTGGACGGCCACGGGCCCCATGCCATCCGTTCGTTGGGGCCACGCCGCGATTCGGCTGCCCAATGGCCAAGTGCTGGTTGCTGGCGGATCGGATTTCTTCTCGCATGACGGCGCTTTCTCCACCAGCGCCGCTCTCTATGACCCGATCAGCAATACCTGGTCCGCGACGGGAAGCATGGCGACCCCCCGGGGCGGTTACACCCTCACGCTACTGGCCAACGGCAAGGTACTTGCCGCAGGTGGCGCGAACTGGAGCGGGACTCTCGCCACCGCCGAGCTCTACGATTACACAACCGGGCTATGGACAGCAACCGGCTCGATGCCCGACGTTCACATTGCTCACACCGCCACCCTGCTACCCAGTGGCAAGGTGCTGATCGCAGGCGGGGTCAATCTACTACCGGGGTGCTGCTACTTCGCCTGGCTGGGCACCGCGGCAACCTACGATCCCGTTTCCGGCACCTGGTCGCCCACGGGGTCGTTGGCGATCCCCCGCCAGTCTTCCACCGCCACACTGCTGGGTAACGGCAAGGTTCTTGTTGCGGGTGGCTACAGCCGCGGTGGTGTTTTCGATATCGCTGAGATTTACGACCCGGCTGCGGGTACCTGGTCCTTCACGTCCAGCATGCTCGGCGGCCCCAATAGCGCGCCGGGAGACGGTATCCTCCTCCCCAATGGCAATGTGATGGTCGCCGGTGGTTACGCGCCCTATCCCGGTACCGCCAGCGTCGAACTTTATGACTCGATTTCGGGAACGTGGTCGTTCACGGGCAGCATGGGAGTGAGTCGCGCCCTCCATACCGCCACCCTGATGGCTGGCGGCAAGGTCTTGGTGGCCGGGGGTTACGCCCCCGTGGCCGGCGTGATATCGCCGACCGCCGAAATCTACGACTCGGTCCTCGGCACTTGGTCCCCCACCGCCAGCATGAGCACCGGGCGAAACAGTTCCACCGCCACCCTCCTTTCCGACGGCAGAGTGCTGGTGGCCGGGGGCGTAGACGATTCCGGCATCGTTCTCGCTTCGGCCGAGGTGTACAGCGCAGCGCCCGACGTGACGCCGCCGGTGATCGCTTGTCCTGCGGGCATTTCTGTTCCGTGCAGCGTTGATCTGCTCCTGCCGGTGGCCTTCTCAGTGACCGCGACCGATGATTCTGATCCGTCTCCGACGGTTACATCCACGCCGCCGTCAGGCTCGCTCTTCCCGATTGGCCAGACGACCGTCAACAGCACGGCTACTGATGCCAGCGGCAATCACTCCTACTGCACCTTCACGGTCACGCGTGCGCCGCTGGGTTTTGCCGGGTTTCTATCACCCATCGGCGGAGCTGACACCACGGGCGGCAGCTTCGCGAGTCCGGTGCGCACATTCAAGATGGGCAGCATGATTTCCGTGAAGTTCACCGCCTCATGCGGCGGCTCGGCAGTGCTAACCGGCGTGCATCGTTTGCAAGCGGTCAAATACAATGACTCGACTTCCGCCGGCACGCCAATCGACGCGACAGCGCAGGGTACCGCGACCACAGGCAATCGGTTTCGCTTCGCAGATGGCCAGTGGCAGTTCAACCTCGCCACGAAAGCAACGGGCATGAGCACAGGGATATGGTTGCTCCGCGCCATGCTGTCAGATGGCAGCCAGCACAGCGCCTGGATTCAGATCAAGTAGCACCAACAGCGCCCGCGTGAATTGAGTCCTTGTTTGACGGGGTTCGATTCATCGGGCGCTGTTCTTCCGCGTGCGTCTGGTGCGTGAGGTCAGGATTGTTTGCCTGGGGACGCAGTTGTTTCATTCAAACTCCCCCGTCGATGAATCATAGGCATTTCTATCCCGGGGAGCGTTCCGGGAGCAGGCGAAATTTCCTGGCAAGCGTGGGCGCTGGGTGGGGGTTCGGCCTGGCAAACCCGCCTTGTGCGTGGGGAAACGGTTTATCGCGCGCGGCTGGACTGCCGCAATCGGGCGCTGGCGTGGTCGCGACCGGATCGAGGGGCACACGGGTATCTTGGACGAGCGCGGCAGTCGCCGGTGGTGGCGTGAGGGGTCATGGGAGGTGAAGCGAAGTCGCCGGGGGCGGGCGCGGCTGGAAGGGATCTCGGGTTGTGCAGGCTGGACTCTGGAGATGTCTCAGAATCCGATCCACGAGCCGGGAGTCGGTGATGACCGAGATGATCTTCATCTCGGCGCCGCACGGGCACAGCAGAGGATCCACCTCGAAAATCTTCCGTAACAAGCGCGCCCACGAAGCTCTGCGCTCCTTGCTGAACTCCGATGCCTCGCCCTTGGCTCGTTGAGCTTCGGCATTCTGTCTGGCAACCCCATTGCGTAATGCCCTGGCGCGCGCCCTGTTCGAAAGGGCGCCATAATACCTCTTACGTTACATGTAACGTAAGCGCTATTATGTGACGCAGCGATTTATGTGGAGTTGGG
>QHZE01000316.1 GCA_003225335.1 Acidobacteriota bacterium | reverse complement strand
TCCGACCAGAGTCAGTCGCATGCCCTGAAAGACCACCATCTTCCTGACTCCGCCCGGCTCAGCACCGAGGGCCATGCGAATTCCGATTTCCTGTGAGCGCTGCTGGACCGAGTAGGCCATCAAACCATAGATTCCGATCGCGGCGAGCAGGAGCGCCGAGCCTCCGAAGATGGTCATCAACACCATGTTGAACCGCTGGCGGGAGGTGGAGATCGACACGATTTCGTTCATCGTACGAACATTCGATACCGGCAGGCCGCTTACCTGACGGAGCTGCTCCTGGATTTGGCTGCTGAGCGCGTGCGGTTCCATCCGGGTCCGGATGACCCAACCCATGGGCGAGATCCCGACATTCAGCGCGTTCGCGGCATCCGGAACTTGTGCCTGCGGAATGAACATCTTGGGTCCGGGATCGTTATTGAGCCCGCCATCACGGCTGTCGGCGACGACGCCGATGATCTGCCGCGGCCGTTCGGTCGCAAATTCACGCATGATGCCCTTCCCGATCACGAGTTGATCCCGTAGCGGATCGCCGTCCTTCCAGAACTGCCGCGCCATCGCTTCGTTGATGATGACAACAGGGGACGCCAGGCTGTCATCGCGCTCCGTGAAGCTTCTGCCGCGTTTGACGGGAATCTTGAAGACCTCAAAGTATCCCGGCGAAACGGTCGTCCAGCCGCCCCCGCCATGAAAGGGCCCTTGTTCCAACGGCCGTCCGACGATCAGGAAGGGAAGACCGTAGCCGCCTTCCAAGGGCACACAACAGGTGGCGCTTGCCGTCTCGACTCCGGGCAGAGCGCGCAAGCGTTCGACGCCATCGCGGATCATTTGATCGACTGCCGCCGACTTCAAGAAGCGGGGCCCCGTGAGTGACATGCGCATGGTCAGAACGTTGTTCGAATCGAAGCCCGGTTCAACCGCGCTCAGCGCCACGAAAGTGCGAATCAACAGCGCCGATCCTACCAGCAGAATCAGAGCGAGAGCGACCTCGGTGACAACCAGCAGCGACCGGGTCTTGTTGTGACGAAGACCGGTTCCCGAGCGTCCGCTGCTTTCCTTGAGGGTTGCGCTCAGATCGGTTCGGGAACCCTGAAGTGCCGGTATCAGACCGAAAAAGAGCCCCGTGCCCGCGGAGAGTAGAATCGTGAAGCCGAGAACGCGCCAATCCAGTCCGACCAACGATCCATCTTGCCCGAGCCGGGGTAGTCCGGCCGTATTGATCGAGAGCAGGGCGCGAATACCAATAATGCCGAGAAGCAACCCCAGCCCCCCTCCCGCCAGCGAGAGAACCACGCTTTCGGTCAGCAACTGGCGGATGATGCGGCCCCGGCCTGCGCCGATCGCGGCACGAATGGCGATCTCGCGCTTCCGGCCGGTCGCGCGAACCAGAAGCAAGTTGGCTACATTGGCGCACGCGATCAGCAAAACGAAGCTGACGGCTCCCACCATGACCCATAAGGTCGAACGTACATTGGCGACGAAGGCTTCCTGAAAAGGCGTCACGCTGAAACCGTTGTTCGGGGGAAGCGCGTTGGGAAACTTTTGCCGATATACCCCGGCGGAGACCTGAATTTGCGCCTTTGCCTGCTCGAGCGTTATGCCCGGCTTCAGCCGTCCCGCCACTTGGAAGTAATGACCTTGGTCCGCGCTGTTGGGATCCAACTGAAAGGGAAGCCATACTTCGGGTGCCGGGCCGAACTCCTCGACGTTGAAACTGGGACCGACGATACCGATCACGACGTGCGGATCGCCGCTTAGAGAAATCGACTTGCCGATAACTTCCGGATCACTGGCGAAGCGCCTGACCCAGAGGCCGTGACTGAGCACTACGACCTTCTCGCCCTTCGGACGGTCCTCCGCCGGGGAAAAGCTGCGGCCGCGGATGATGGGCGCGCCCAGCATCCGGAAATAGTCCCGGCTAACCTGGCTGGATCGGATCTGCTCCGGGAACTCCCCACCCGTGTAATTGACCACTCCATTCCGGAAGGCTGAAACGTCCTGGACCACGCTCGTCTGTTGCTGCCAGTGCGCGAATTTCGCGGGAGACGCGGCCGTGCCCGAGCCTTGTGGCGACGTGTTCATGAACATGACGAGACGATCCGGTTCGGGGAATGGCACCGGCTTCAACAAGACCGCATTCACGACCGAAAAAATCGCAGTGTTCGTCCCAATCCCGAGCGCCAACGCCGCTAGCGCCGCGACGGTAAAGGCCGGGTTTTTTCCAAACATCCGGAGCGAGTGTTTCAGGTCTTTGAAGAAAGCATCCATGCGACCTCCTGGGGATCTCGTGAACTGCGGCGCCACGGGGCGAACTTTAGGCTATTCCCTGCTCAAGACATTAGACGACGAAGACCCGTCATTAGACGAAGAAAACCCGTTTCTGGAGAAGATATGAAAAAATCGTAGCGCCAGCTTCCTGCCGGGAGAGGCCGCCCCGGCAGGGGCAGCCGGTGCGATACGTCGAGACGCTGCTTTACGAAGTGAAGGCCGCCGGCCTGGCGATGCTCGATCGTCCAGCGCTGACAATTCTCGCGGCGGCGCTGCCAGCCGCGATCCAAGAACCAATTGTGATTGACTACCCAGTGGGGATTTTGAAACAGTACCTCCCCTATGGAAACCGGCTTCGATTGGATAAGCCGCTACGGCGATCCGGCGATCTTTCTGCTCCTGATGCTCGGGATTTTCGGACTCCCAGTCCCGGACGAAACCTTGCTAACGTTCGCCGGTTATCTGTGTTTCAAGGGAAAACTAGGTCTTGGGACAACATACCTGGCAGCGTTCCTGGGGAGCGTCTGTGGTATCAGTCTTAGCTACGGACTAGGGCGTCTGTTCGGACTTCGTGTGGTGAGGAAGCTCGGCCGGACGCTCCACCTCAGACCGGAACACCTCACCGTGACACAGCATTGGTTTGAGCGCTGGGGCAAGTATATGCTCATCATCGGCTATTTTGTGCCCGGTGTACGGCACCTCACTGGCATAGTGGCTGGGGCGTCGAAGCTGTCCCCCATCGTGTTTTCCCAGTTTGCATACTTGGGCGCCCTCCTATGGTCCAGCAGCCTTATCACGCTTGGGTACATGATAGGAGAGGAATGGATGAAGCTGGGTCAGCGGCTTCACCTCGTGCTAGTGATCGGATCCACAGCGGTTTTCTTCGCCCTCGCTGTTGCTTTGCTTGTCATCCGCCGGCGTACAAAAACCTAATTAACGACCCTCCGGCGGCTGCCGGGAGTCCACCACTGCGAATGATGCGGCCGGCAGGGGATTTTCGCGGGCCTTCCCTGCCCGGCAGGCGGGGATGCCGCCCGCCGTCTGCTTCAGAAGGGTGCAATTAGAAGTGGAGTCAGTTTCTGCCGCGGGATGCGCACAAGGACGGACAAATAACGAGTCCTATGGAGTGCGGCGACTTGTCGCCGCTTTCGTTATGACGCCGGGGCCATAGCGGCTGACAAGTCGCCGCACTCCAAAAGGTGCCTCGATCGTGCAGAACTTCGACTCCCACTCTTAACTGCACCCAAAAGCTCCAGCTCGCTTGTATCCGGTACCTTGGGTTAACCGGCGGAACCCGCGAAGGCAGGGCGAGGAGGTCTAAAAATCTTCGTGACCGGGTCAGGCGGGTGAGTTGCCGCGAAAATTCGAAATTCGTTCGGCGCCGTCCGCCTCTCAACTACGGTCATCGACGCGTGACACACTGGGCACGACCACGCGGGACGACGTCTCGAGGTGACTTCCAGCGAGATGGTTTCCGGAGAGCGCCCACTTCGTCATCGGTTATCGGCAGAGACGAAGCGAAAGACTGTTATTTCGGCTGTTTGACGACCCGCAGATACGGTTTCAACGTTTTCCAGCCTTCCGGAAACTTCTTCTTGGCTTCCTCGTCGGACACCGCGGGAACGATGATGCAGTCCTCACCGTTCTTCCAGTTCACAGGCGTGGCGACCTGGTGCTTCGCCGTCAACTGAACCGAGTCGATGACTCTCAGGACCTCGTCGAAGTTGCGGCCCGTGCTCATCGGATAGGTAATCATCAGTTTGAGCTTCTTGTCCGGTCCGATGACATAAACGTTGCGAACCGTGGCGTTGTCGGCCGCCGTCCGTCCTTTCGCACCGCCGCTCGTCTCGGCGGGAAGCATGTTATAGAGCTTCGCGACCTTGAGGTCGGGATCGCCGATCATGGGATAGTTCGGCGCGGTCCCCTGAGTCTCCTCGATGTCCTTGGACCATTTTTTGTGATCGTCCACCGAATCGACGCTGAGACCGATGATTTTGACGTGCCGCTTGTCGAATTCGGGCTTGAGCCTGGCCATATAGCCGAGCTCGGTCGTGCACACAGGCGTGAAGTCCTTCGGATGGGAGAACAGCACGGCCCACTTGTCGCCAATCCACTCGTGAAACCGGATCGTGCCTTCTGTCGTCTCCGCGGTGAAATCGGGCGCGATGGCGCCCAGCCGAAGGGGTACACCACCCTCCTGGTGACTTGTAACTGACATGGCTTCCTCCCGATGAGTTGTTTTGTAAATCACTCCGCATCGATTTCCCAATTACCATTTTTTTGCGCTGTCTGTCAAAGGGTCAATTGCCGCCGGGTGCAATCAGAAGTGGGAGTCAAATTTTTTCGGCGCTGTCGTGAGGTGATCCTTTTCGTGAAATTCGTGGCGGTTTTTATTGATTACTGGCCACGAATTCCACGAATTAGCACGAATTGAAACTCTCCACAGCTTGCGAGAGAGTTAGAGAGGATGCGCCCAAAAGACGGACAAATGACGAGTGCGCTGCGGCGACTTGTCGCCGCTTTCCTTTTGACGGCGGGGCCATAGCGGCGACAAGTCGCCGCACTCCAAAAGAGCTGGTTCAACTTCACCTGACCAAAGCGGAACCTGAGGCGACTCGCACTTTTAATTACACCCTTACGCGGGTACTGTCTTCCACGCAACGGCCAGGCTGTTCTATGATGCAATCTTACTCAGAAGGGGAGATCTCTATGATGATGCTGAAGACTCTGCTTTTCGGCTTGCTGTCGAGCTGCGCTTTGCTGGCGGCAGACGCGAAGACGGTTGAGGCCGTCAAGAGCGCGGACCGGGCATGGGCCGATGCTACGGTGAAGGGCGATGCCGCTGCGCTACAGAATCTGCTCGCCGGCGACCTGACCTACACGCACTCTAACGGAGAGACGGACACCAAAAAGATCTACGTCGACAACCTCGCCGGGGCGCGCAAGTACCATAGGATCGAGTACGAATCGCTCGATGCGCGGCTTTATGCGAACGGCGATGCGGCTGTGGTGACTGCGGTCGGACGGTTCGAAACATCGCAGAAAGGGGGCCCGGTCAATGCCGCTCATCTTCGCTTCATCCACGTGTGGATTCATCAAAAGGGTCGCTGGCAACTGGTCGCGCATCAATCGCTCCGGCTGCCGAACTGATGGCGTCGCTCCCCCTGCCCAGGAGTCCGGTTTTCTACAGGATGTCGAGTCCGGTGGACCTCAAGGTCCGATGTCTATTTTGCTTTCGACGATAGCCGTACCCAATCGGAATCAAGAACCCGAGCCCCACGATAACGAGCAACGGCAATACTATGGAGACCGTAGAGCCGGAGGTGACGTTGAAGCCCAATCGTATTTCGCGCTGGAGCGGATCACGATGCTGGTCCGTGATCTCAATCTTGGGGCTCGACGGGACCAGGGCGTTGACGAGATACACGCTCCCATCGGGTCTATCGCTATTCTGATACCTTAGCGTATGCCGCCCGGGGGAGAGGACCGCCGCCGCGCGCGCCTCGATGCGAACCGTGCCCGTTCCTGCGCGCATCTCCTCAAACGAGGGGAACCGGGTTCTCTCCACGGCCAGGAGCTTCGGCCTGCCGTCGAGTTCGAGGATGATGTCACGTACCGCGTGATTCGCGTACGCGCGACCCTCCGCCGAAGAGATCCGACCATCACGGTCCGTATTGATCAGGGCGAAGACCATCGGCCCGATCTCGGCGCCGGGAGTCAGGTCGATCTCCAACAGGATTGCACCCGGAGCTATCGAGATGCGCGTCGCCTGCAAGAATTCATCGAGCCGATGCGCGGCCGCGGCGCGTGGAAACGCCACTGCCGCGACTAGCCCGATGCAGGTCATCCACCACGATTTCTTGCGCGTAGTGCTCACGGCTTGATCAGCTTTGCTCCGTAGTCGTTGGTCGGGTCCCGGTAGAAGGTGTGAATGTGATCCGTGTTGGCGCCCCGGCCCTGAGGCGCATATTCGATCATCACCGTCGGGCCCTGGATGCGGAAATAGGCGCCGCTTCCGTTCGTCGTCGGGCCGCTCCAGGCAAAGTAGGTGTCTTTGAGGTTGCCCTTGATCTCGGCCAACTTGGCGGCTGCAGCGTCCTCGTGCAGAATGCCGACCCACTCGTTTATCAGATCGAGCAGCATGCGCTGCTGGCCGGAGGTGAAGGCCGAGGCCTTTACTCCTTCAGGCTGGATGACCTTGCCGTCTTGACCCGGTCCGAGGACTGTGTCGGCAACTTGGTAATCGAGAATCGCCTGCTTGCGCTGAGGGGCATCCAGCGCATTGATGAGCGCGAAGGCCTTGTCGTTTTCGCCACCCAGGGGGCGAACGGTCTCGCCGTTGAGCGTGTACTTGGACGGTTGAGCGCCCGTGTGGCTCGGGGTCAGCACGTTGTTCTTGCCCACGACGGTCACGTTGATCGCGAGATGATGCCCGCCGAATTGAATCATCCAGGGTTCGGCTACCGACGGCGTGCCGAGAATCGCGACGTAGTATTCGGCCTTCCCGAACCGGATGCGACTATCAGCGGCGCGTTTGGGCGCGGTCTCGGTCTCCAGAACTTCGTCGGCGGTCACGATATTCATGACCTTACGGTATCCCGTCGGGCTCAACGTTGCGGCAACGAGGGCGAGGGCCGCCTTATGCTGGTCAGGGGTCATATCGCCTAGCTTGACGCCGCTGCGTTCGGCGGCGCCCGACTGCATCACGATGCCGGTGGGCAGATTGGACCAGCGAGTCTTGTATTCGCTGGTAAAACTGACGCTCGCCTTTGCGCGCTTGGTTTCGTCGAGCGTCGCCAAGAAGGCTTTGGCAGCCGCGACTGCGTTGGCAGTCGGATCGCTGGCAACAGCCTTGCGCGCGAGGGCGCCTGGCGTTGCGACCGGCGGCATGGAGCTTGCCGCCAGCGCCAGCATGAACAGGACCGGCAAAGTTGCGTAGTGACGCATCTTCAAAAGGGCGGCCTGTGGCCGCAACCAAAACCAATGCCACGACATTGTAGAGACGGCCCGGCGGGCCGTCTCTACGGAGTAGCCGCCGGGCTTTGAAACGTTGAAAAAATTCTTTTCCAACCCGGCAAGAAATTCACGCCTCATAGCGACCTCATTGAGTGCATCCGCGCGGTCTCGACCGCACGGATCGATGGTATCACTGCCGTTTTGAACCAAGTGCCGTTCCAACTCATTCTGCCCCAATTGTGGCTGCGAGCGCAAAGCGAGATCGCGCCTCGCCATGATTTTCAAACACTACGATCGGACTTTTATTCGGAGGCTGACTCGGTTATCTTTGGGCTTCTCGAAGAAGCGGGAGTACCTGAAGTACGCAGTCGCTCTGCATTCCGCCTTTTACAATTTTTGGAGAGTGCACAGGTCACTGAGAGTGACGCCCGCTATGGAAGCCGGCATCGCCGAAAGGATTTGGCCTGTCGGATCTGCTCATCCTGTGAAGAACAAGTTGACACCGTGAAAATGCCCTATCGCAGACCGGCGTGGAGCAAGTGACAAGAGTAACATTCTGATGGCCACGGGCAGGATTCCATCACCGATATACGAATCGGTCGCTCTGAGCGCGAAGCGCCGCAATAAGCTAATCGCATTTGGTTGGTACGGAGGGAAATTCAGTCACCTGAATTGGCTTCTCCCGTTACTACCGAAGTGTCACCACTACTGCGAACCATTCGCCGGGTCCGCCGCCGTCCTCCTGAATCGCGATCCTTCGCCCGTTGAAACGTACAATGATATTGACGGGGAGGTTGCGAACTTTTTCCGAGTGCTTCGGGATCACAGAAACGAACTTGTCGAAGCAATCGGATTGACGCCATTTTCACGGCAGGAGTTTTCCCTTGCCGTGTCGAAGACATCAGATTCTATTCCCGATATAGAGAAGGCGCGAAGGTTCTTTGTGCGTGCCCGTCAAGCTAGAACCGGGCTGGCTCAGACAGCTTCGCTTGGCCGTTGGGCGAACTGTAAAAACACGAGCAGGGCAGGGATGTCCGGTACCGTATCACGCTGGCTTGGAAGTATTGAGTCTCTTCCTGAAATCGCCCTACGTCTGCTCCGCGTACAAATTGAGAACCGGCCAGCAATTGAGGTTATTAAGCTTTACGATGCCGCAGAGACCCTCTTCTATTGCGATCCTCCATATGTTCATTCAACCCGTGGCGACAGCAAAGCCTACGCCTTTGAAATGACAAACGAGGGGCACCGTGAGCTCGCAAAAGTGCTTGGTCGTGCGAATGGAAAGGTTGCTGTGTCTGGCTACCGCTCCGACCCCATGGACACTCTCTACAATGGTTGGAACTGTATCGAAGCTCGACCAAAGCAGTGCCATTCCATTAAGAAAATGAGACAAGAGGCGGTCTGGACAAATTATTAACAGATCGGCCCTGCCAATAGGTGCAATTAGAAGTACGAGTCAGTGTCTGGCGTGGGATGCGCGCAAACGACGGACAAATGACAAGTCGATATGGAGTGCGGCGACTTGTCGCCGCTACGGCCCCGGCGTCAGAAGGAAAGCGGCGACAAATCGCCGCACTCCAAAAGAGCTGTGATTGTTCATCTCCACTGGATCGTAACGCGGGTTCGACGAACTGCGTCGTCGCGTCATGTAACGAGCATCGGGTCGCCGCCGCGGGAGTGCAGTTACCTCCTGAGGCGACGAGAGGAGGGGAAACATGAAAACGAAAAGACTGCTGTGCCCGGTCGTCGCAGCAATCGGCATCGCGCTCGTAATGGCGGTTTCAACGAGCGGGACCCTTGCCAGTCAAGCCACCGGCGAAGCCATACGCATCGACAGCGATGACATCGGCGGCGTGGTTACCGGCCCGAAAGGACCGGAAGCGGGCGTCTGGGTGATTGCGGAAACGACCGGCTTGCCGACCAAGTTCGTGAAGATCGTCGTCACAGACGATCGCGGGCGGTACGTGATACCCGACCTTCCGAAAGCGAAGTACACCCTCTGGGTCCGCGGGTATGGGCTGATCGATTCGCCGAAGGTCCAGGCTGCGCCGGGAAAGGCTGTGAACCTGACGGCGGTTGTGGCGCCCAGTCCGCTCGCGGCGGCGGAATACTACCCGGCCGGCTATTGGTTTTCCCTGATCAAGGCGCCGGACAAGAGCGCGTTCCCCGGGACTGGTCCTTCCGGGAACGGCATTTCGCCAAACATGAGGAGCCAGGCGGAGTGGCTCAGGAGCCTGAAGTCGGGCGGATGCTGGGCTTGTCATCAACTAGGCAACAAGGCGACGCGGGACAATATGCTCGGGGGCCTCAATCAGCTTGGTCGCGAGCGGGCACTGGCGATGTTCGCGGACTGGACTGATCGGATCGCGGCCGGCGAATTACCGCCGGCTCCGCCGCGGCCGCAGGGCGTGGAGCGTAACGTCGTCATCACAGAGTGGGACTGGGCCGACCCCAAGGCCTATCTCCACGATGAGGTCTCGACCGACCGGCGGAATCCCACACTCAATGCCAACGGGCTGATCTACGGGGCACTCGAGCTCAGCGCCGACTATCTGCCCGTCCTGGATCCGGTGCGCCACACGGCCACTCAGGTGAAGCTGACGGTCCGCGATCCGAACACGCCGCCGACGTCACCGAAGATGCTGCAGCCCTCGACGTACTGGGGTGACGAGGCCATCTGGACCAGCAAGAACAACGTGCACAATCCGATGTTTGATGAGAAGGGTCGCATGTGGATCACTTCCGCCGTGCGTCCTCCTGAGAACCCGGATTATTGCAAGGCGGGCTCGAGCCATCCGTCGGCGAAGCTCTTCCCGATTGACAGAGCCGGCCGGCACCTCGCCGTCTACGACCCGAAAACCGGGAAGCTCACGCACATCAGCACGTGCTTCGGCACGCACCACCTGATGTTCGCCGAGGATGCCAACCACACGCTCTGGACGAGCGGCGGCGGCGACGTCGTCGGGTGGCTGAATAGGAAGATGTTCGACGAGACCGGCGACGAGGTGAAGTCGCAGGGATGGACCGCGCTCATCATCGATACCAACGGCAACGGCAAGCGAGACGCGTACGTAGAGCCCAATCAGCCGCTCGATCCCACGAAGGACAAGCGGTTCGGCGGCGCCTTCTATGCCGTCGCCCCGGCCCCGGACGGTTCGATCTGGGGGTCCGTGTTAGGCTTCCCCGGCGCCGTCGTCCGGCTGAATCCGGGGACGAACCCGCCGGAGACTGCGCTGGCAGAAGTGTACGAGCCGCCGTTCAAGGATCCGAAGGCGCCCGGGTTTTCCCCGCGTGGAGGGGATATCGACCGCAACGGTGTCTACTGGACGGCCTTGGCGAGCGGACATCTGGCCAGCTTCGACCGCCGCAAGTGCAAAGGACCGCTCAACGGGCCGACGGCGACAGGACAGCACTGTCCCGAGGGATGGACGCTTTATCCGGAGCCGCTGCCACAACTGAAAGGGGTGACCGATTCGGGCAGCGCCGAAGGTAGCTACTACACCTGGGTCGATCAGTTCGACACGCTCGGGCTGGGCAGAAACATCCCAATCGACACCGGCAACGCGTCCGAAGCGCTGCTGGTCCTGAAGGACGGCAAATGGATCGTTCTCCGCGTCCCATATCCGATGGGCTTCTACACGAAGTGGCTTGATGGGCGGATCGACGATCCAAAAGGCGGCTGGAAGGGGCGGGGGCTCTGGGCGACTGTGAGCACGCGCGCGCCCTTCCACATGGAAGGCGGCAAAGGGACCACGAGCAAGGTCCTGCACTTCCAGCTTCGCCCCGATCCGCTCGCGCGGTGAGTTACACCGGCAAC
Organism: Acidobacteriota bacterium; assembly: GCA_003225335.1. Lineage (GTDB taxonomy): Bacteria > Acidobacteriota > UBA6911 > UBA6911 > UBA6911 > Gp18-AA60. The sequence goes on along the minus strand of QHZE01000316.1, from coordinate 659 downwards.
GTATTTTTGCAGATGCGCTCGGGCGCCCCGGAAGGGCGCTGGGGGTAAGCGAAAGCGAACCCCCGGAATATTTGCAATAAACGAATGCGCCCTGGCAGGGGCGCGGGGAGCTCCAGCAACCCCTGCCGGGGTGCGTATCGTTGTTCCTCTTCCGGGGGTTCGCTTCGCTTACCCCCGGCTAATTTCCTTTCGCCCCGTTGGGGCGGAATACGTTACTGCGCCCCGCCCCTTCAATTAATGATGCGGTCTTGATTTTCGAGACCACCGAGAACAGCCTCCGCCATGCGCACATCCGGCCGGAATTGACAATCACGCAGGCGCTCAGTGAGTGGTCCGCCCGGACTGAAAAAGTCGTCCATACAACTCTTCAAAGTCTGGCCGTGGGCCAGCCCAGCGAAGGTCCGCGACGGTGTTGAAAACCGGGACGTCCGTTCGCAGCGTGGCGAGGGTGCGAAAGAGGAGTGCATTATCCCAAGAAGCGAAGAGCGCGTTGGCCAGCGACTGGGCGTTGCGGATTGAGGGCACCCACTCTCTCCAATCTTTCGGTATGTCTTCGAGGTGTGGGTACACGGACAACGTCGAGGCTGCTGCTTTCTTGCCCCAACCTGGAACTCCGGGAAAACCGTCCGCGCTGTCACCTACGACAGCGAGATAGTCGG
>QHZE01000674.1 GCA_003225335.1 Acidobacteriota bacterium | reverse complement strand
CCGACCAGACATCCGCGCGGAACTGGTCGTCGGGATAGGGATGGATCCAACCGAGGTTGTCCACCAGTCCGGGACGGTTCGGCCGAGGAATGTAGCCCTCCTGAAGCGTCGTTGCGACACTGCTGAGGCGCTGAGAAGGAATCTTATTGTCGGGGAACGGAACGTCGGTGAGCGGGTCGATGATAACGACCGCCGGGCTGGAGGCAAGCAATTCCGAGAAGTCTCCGGCTCGCATCTTGTCAGTAGGCACGCTTGTAAGATAGAAGGCCTTTCCCGGGACCCGCTCGCCGTTCCACAAGCCATAGAAGAACGTCTTGTCTTTGAAGATCGGTCCGGAGGCGCTGAGGTTCATGGTATGGTAGAGGACCTTGGCCTTCTGATCCTCGAAGAAGTTTCGGGCGCCTAAGGCCGAGTTCCGGTGATAATACGAGGCTTCTCCATGAAACTGGTTTGTTCCGCTCTTGCTGATCGTGTCGAAGAACCCCACCCTCGCGTACTCCGCCGTTTGATTTACGGCGACGGCCTTGACTTCCTGGACCGCTTCCATGTTGACAGTCTGGCTGTTTAGGGTTTCTTCCTTGATTCCGTCCTGGCCCATGTTCACCTGGTTTCCGCCCTGCCCGGCGAACGTCGGGGCGCCCCAATCACCCGGCGCGCGCTGGACTTCGGGCAGAATGGCCAACACCGCATATGTCCCGGAAAACGCGTTGCCGGGGATAGGCAAGTCCCAGTAGCGCTTGGCTGCGTTGAAATCGGCGCCGATCTTCCCCTGCTCGGTTTGGATTGCCTCCGCCGCCGCACTCACGGTCACCTCTGAGGTGACCTCCCCGACTTCGAGAGTAATATCGACGCGCCGCACCTGGTTGCTCTGCAACATAACGTCGTCCACCACCGCCCGTTTGAAGCCGGTCTGCGTCGCGGTCACTTGATAGTTGGCTGCCTTCAGCCCCGGCATTTCGTAATTGCCCTGCGCATCCGTGCTGGCGGTGCGAGCCGTGATGTTGGTCGAAACCTCACGCGCGGCAACCGTAACTCCAGGTATAACAGCGCCACTGGAGTCGATGATCGTTCCGCGGAGAGTCGATAAGCCCTCTTGTCCCATCAGGGACCGGCACAAAAGAAGGGAGAGAGACATTGCCGCGATGGCTACGTTGCGAGCCCTCGTTTCTCGAGTTTGCATACAACCTCCTTTTCCCATTGGCCTCCATGGACGGAGCGTACGTTTGCAGGTTTGAAAGAGTATCTTGCACGTTTGTTTGCCAGTCAAGCCTCTTGCCCTTTGTGCAGAGCCGCTTGTCCATACAAAAGTGTCAAGGCTACGACAAGATGGCGAAGGGGGGGCCTTTTCAATGCGGCAGCACACGCACGGTCAAACAGCCGTCGAGGGACCTGCGGAACGCCCGGGAGCGTACGCATCCTGCGCCATCAGGGACTACTTGGATAAAAAGACACCAAAGACCAACTATGCTCCGTATATTCTTTCGGGGGGTGTCGTTAACAGCAAACGGCGGCAAGGAGATCATCCTCAAAAACATCGACACCTGCGTTCCCAAAGCGCCGCATTTCGGCGTGGCGCAGGAGAATGTATATTAGGCTAAGCCTAACCCGGGTCATGGCCGTCCCGGCCGTGACCCGTGAGATTCAAACTGCCCCGCAACATTTCTTGTATTTCTTGCCGCTGCCGCACAAGCAGGGGGCGTTTCGACCTACGTTGCCGCCCCCGACTGAGGCAGGCTCGCGCTCCGGCATAGAGAGCTTCGGCTCACCGAGTTTTCTGGCGAATGTGTTGTACAGGTCGACAAAGTCCCACGTGAAATCCTCCGGCGAAGACTCCTTGAGCCGGTGGAAACGCCACTGGTCGTGCAGCCGCCAGGCGTCATGGAGGAGTTTAAAGGCGCCGCCCGGGTCGCCGCCGTCGAGGCGAATCTTCGCCAGGCTGAGCGCCGCCTCGGCGCACGCGGGCTCGAGCGCCAGGCACTTGCCAAAGCAGACCGCAGCAAGCTTGCGGGAGCCTATGTGGACATAAATATTGCCGAGCCCCAGCCAATCAGGAACACTGTCCGGGTCCCGCTCAACACGGCGGCGATACTCCTGCACCGCCGTGCGGGGCGACACGAGTCTGCCGTTGTGGAGGGAGGCTATCAAGAACTGAATGGGCCCACGGTATTTCACACCCTGGCTGACTGCCACGTTGTACTTCAAAAGCTCGGCCGTGATTGCCATCAGCCCCATGTTGCCGGGCTCGAACGGGCCGAGGGAATCACAGGACGGACAGCTGATGTCGCCGCCGATACAGAAACGGTCTTTTGGATGCTTCGGACTGATGTAGATGCCGGGCATTTCAAATTGGTTGGTTTCACCGCAAGACTCGCAGCGTAGCTCCATGATCGGGGGTTTGTCCATCACATCTT
>QHZE01000315.1 GCA_003225335.1 Acidobacteriota bacterium | reverse complement strand
GGGCATTTCAGCGCGTGATTCAGGCATTTCCGAACAGCAGCCTGGTCCCTCAGGCGCATTATTTCTCCGCCCGCTGCCTGCAGTTGCAGGGCAAGGAAGTTGAGGCGTTGCGCTCCTATGAGCAGTTCCTGCAGCGGTACCCCAACGAACGCCACCTTCAGGCAGAGGCCCGGAATGCCGTAGTGGATCTCGCGGTTTCCCTGCTCGAGAAAGGGGACGGCGCTTATAGAAATCGCATCGTCTCGGCCCTCACCGATTCAAGAAAGGACGTGCGATATTTCTCCGCCATACGCAGCAGCTATCTGAGCGACCGGAAAATCACGGCCATGGCGATTCCCATTCTGCGGGAGATACTCGACAAAGAGAAAGAGCGGGACCTGGTGGACCGGGCCAAGATTGCGCTCCTGAGGCTGGATCCCAACGCGCTCGCCCCCGAGTCTCCCGGACAGACGAAGCCGGAAAGTCGCAGTGATTCGCGCATGTTTCATATCCGGGTTTACGAAGGGGGGAGTTCCGAACCGACGGTCGAGGTCAACCTCCCGCTCGGCTTCGCGCAACTGGCGATCATGGCGCTGGATGAGTCCAAGAAGCAAGAGCTCCGCAAGAAAGGGTTTAATGTGGACGATTTGTGGGAAAGCATAAAGCGCCTCGGCCCAACGAAGATCGTGGAGATTCGCGACGGCAAGGACCTTGTCAAGATCTGGATCGAATAAAGCATTGCGGATTTCGGATTGCGGATTACGGATTACGCTCACAACGCCTTCCTTGAATCCGCAATCCGCAATCAAGAATCCGCAATCAAAAAGAAATCGGTTGGCGAGAGGAGCTGTATTTCGCTACAATAGGCCGCAGGTTGTGAACGCCCTGGTCCCATGATCCTACGGTTGCGGTCAAGAACGCCTGATGGTGGTGGCCCGTTCCTGCCGCTCGCGGCGGTTCTCGCCCTCACCCTTTCTCTTCTCACTACGATTGTGCCCGCCTCCGCGGGAGAGCCCGACCGTGCCGTGGAATTGCGGTGCAAAATCGTACCGGCGCCCAACGACCGCGGTTACAAGCTCTGGAAAGTGGAAATAAGAAAATCTTCCGGCGAGCCCGTTCGGCAGGCAGTTGCCGCCAGCGGTGATACCGTCGGCTTCAAGAGTCTGGAACCAGGAATTTACATCTTTTGTCTCATGGGAGAAAAGGGGCGCCAGCGCTGCCAGTCGATCGACCTGGTTCCCGCTCCAAACCAGACGTCACACCGGTTCGTTAAAAAATTTGAGGCGCCGCCACCCGGCGTGAACCAGAAGGATGCGCACAAGGTCAGCGCCCGCAAGCTGGCAGTGCCCGATAAGGCGCGCAAAGAAATGATTCGGGCAGAGGAGGCGCAACTGAAGGGAGACAAGGGAGAGGCCCTTCGGCATCTGGAGCGCGCTATAGAGATCTGTCCAGCGTATGCGGACGCGCTCAACAACCTGGGCACCTACTACCATCGGAGCGGCGATTACGAGCGCTCCGTCCAATACTTCACGAACGCCACGAGGCTGGACCCGGAGTTTTTTGCCGCGTGGGTCAATCTGGGAGGAAGCCTGCTGGCCCTGGGAAAACTGCAGAGCGCTCTGGACGCCAACAAGCGTGCCCTGGAGTTGCGACCCAACGACCCTCTGGCCAATTCCCAGGTCGGAATCAATTATTTTTATCTGCGAAACTACGCCGAGTCCAAGAGGTTTTTGGAGAAGGTGCTGTCACTCGATCCTTATTCCGCGAATTCGCCGCAGCTGTTTCTGGCCCACATCGCCTTTGCGGAGAAAGAGCAGGATAGTGCGCAGAAGTACATTCGCGGTTATCTGGAATTGCATCCGAACTCCCCGCAGGCGCCTCACCTCCGGCGGACTCTGCAAAACCTTGTTTCCGGCGGATCCAGGACTTCGCAGAATACCGCAAACCCCGATCAGTAACCGGAGGAACATGGGGCTCGCCAGCCAGACCGGCGCCTCGCTGCTGGAATCACTGAAAAAAGGGGAAGAACTTTTCTCGGCGGAGTTGCGGCCCCCGCGCGCCCATTCTCCCGGCCTGCAGAGCATGGACGACTGGATCGACACCTACCACTCGATCCGTCGTCTGAATGTGGCCGGGTTCCATGTGTTTATCACCGATAATGCCGTCGGACGAGCTGAAGAGGAAAACCTTCGCCACCTGGTGACGAATCTCGGACCCGATGCCAGGCGATCCCACATTATCCCGTTCCTCACGAGCAAGCACCCGCTGGATTACTGCCTTCGCTATGCCGAGCGCGCGTACGAACAGGGATTCAGGACACTGGTGGTTTTGGGCGGGGACCGTCATGATGGGATTCCGCGGTGTGTGGAGCATGCCATTCAGCTCAGGCGGATTATTCGCCGGAGCGTCCCGTCGCTGATTCTCGGAGGATGGGCGAATCCTCACGCAGACCTTTCGGAGCAGACAGATTATTTGATGCGGGGGCGGGAGGAAACCGACTTCTTCCTGACACAAGTGGTGTCTCACCATGACGCCGAAGCGGTGGAGCGTTTTCTGGAGCTGATCGGCCGGAGGGGAATCGAGATCCCGGGCATCTTTGGCGTTTTTTACTATCGCAGCGCCCGCAAGAGTTCCCTTGATACGCTGCGCCGGTTCTTTCCCGTCCCGGTCCGGGAGATCGAGAAGGAATTCGAAGTCGAGGAGCTGCGCGCAGACGATGTTTGCGCGCGCACCATCCGGAAACTGCGGCGGCTAGGTGTCCGGCGCTTTTATGTCAGCAATTTACCCGTTGCGGACGCCGCCGCCCGTTTGCAAACCATCACCGGACTAGCTGCCGAGGGCGAGGGCGGCGGCTGACGCGCCCGATGCGCCGATCCTGAATCCCTCTTGCGGAAGAATCTTCTGAAGCGCAGAGAGCAGCAGCAGGACGTTGTTCTCGGTGCTGCCTGCTCCCATCAAGCCCACACGCCAGATCTTGCCTCTCAGGGATCCGAGCCCTCCGCCGACCTCAATGTTGTGTTCGTTCAGAAGACGGGACCGTACGCGCGCATCGTCGACACCTTCAGGTATCCTTACCGCATTCAGGGTCCAGAGACGAGGCTCGGGGGCGACGAGCATCTTCAGACCCATGGCCTCGATTCCCGCAACGAAAGCGCGGCTGTTGCGTTCGTGCCGCCTCCAGCGGGCCTCCAGACCCTCTTCAAGGATCATGGCCAGAGCCTCACGAAGGGCGTAGTTCATGAGCGCGGGAGACGTATGGTGGTACACGCGCTCCGAGCTCCAGTATTTGTCGACAAGTTGGACGTCCAGGTACCAGCTGCGGCAGACGGACTTCCGGCTCCTGATCTTTTCGAGCGCGCGCTCGGAAAAGGTAACCGGAGAAAGCCCCGGGGGCGCGCCGATACCTTTCTGCGTGCACGAATAGCTCGCGTCAATCTCGTTCCGGTCGATCCTCACCGGGTGCGCCCCGAGAGAGGTGACGGTGTCCACGATCAGAATCGCGTCGCGAATGTCACGCAGGGAACGCAGCTCTTCTATGGGCTGCCGCATTCCGGTGGAGGTTTCGGCGTGCACCATGGTGACCAGCCTTGCCTTGCAATCCTTGAACACCTGCCGTACCCGCTCCATATCCAGCGGCTGCCCCCACTCGGCCTCCACGCGGATGGGCTTGCCTCCCCATCGTTGCACCAGCTCCGCCAGCCGCTGGCCGAAGAAACCATTGACGCAGACCAGCACCTCTTCTCCATCCTCGACCAGATTCGCGATGCACGCCTCCATGCCGGAGCCGCCCGTGCCCGAGACGGACAGCGTCACGCGATTCTCTGTTTCGAAGACGGAGCGCAACAAGCTCTGAATCTCGTCCAGGCAATCGAGGTAGAGCGGGTCCAGGTATCCCAGGATAGGCTTGACCAACGCCTGAAGGACGCGCGGGTCGATGTTGCTCGGCCCCGGTCCAAGCAGGATGCGTTGCGGCGGGTGAAAGGGCTGTGTCATGGCGCTTATTCTAACCTGCCGGGGACTGAGGCGCAGCATCTTTAACCACGGTCAGCCGCGCCGCAAGCCCAAAAACTCTTCGCGATTCTGGTCGTCTTCGCGTCTTGGCTGCTAAAAGGCGGCGCCCAATCCGCCACGAAGGCTGGAACAGCGCAAAGGGCCGGCCGAGATTGGTCGCTATGAATCGGCTAATCCTGGTCGGAGGAATCGAGGCGGCGGTCCTGCTTGCGGCGCGAGGTCCGTCGCTTGAGGTTGAGCCGTTGCTCTCGCGCTTTCCGTCCTGGGTGCGTGGGGACGCGCTTCTTCTCCGGGATCAGAGCCCTGGCGATCCAATCGCTGATCTTGCGGCGGGCGTCCTCCAGATTCCGGCTCTGGTCGCGGCTCCGCTGGCTGGTCGCGATCAGTCTTCCGGAGCTGTCGAGTCTGTGCCGGACCGCCCTCACGAGCCTTTCCCTGCTCTTGTCATCAAGCCCCTGGACCCTGTTCAGGTCCACTCGGAGCTCGACTTTGTAAGCAACTTTGTTGACGTTCTGCCCCCCGGGGCCGGAAGCTCGGACGGCACGCATCTCCAAAGCATCCGCGGGTACGATTACATCGGCCCGGACAACGATCGGATCCGGCATGTATTTTGGGGTACACGGGTTTTCACGGATTCGACGGATTAACAGGATCCGTGAAGATCGGTGAGAATCCGTGTCCGATAAGGTTACTAATCCCCGTCGATGAGATTTCCCAGACCGCCGAGTATGGAACCCTCCTCTTTGCGCGAACCGGTCTGGGGAGCCGCTTTGTAAATTCGGTCTGCCAGCCGGCTGAGCGGCAAAGACTGCAACCACACCTTGCCCGGGCCCATGAGGCTGGCAAAGAAGATGCCTTCACCACCAAAGAGGGCGGTCTTCACCTTTCCTACAAACTGGATGTCATAATTCACGGTAGGCTGAAGGGCCACGAGGCACCCGGTATCGACACGGAGATTCTCACCGGGACGCAACTCCAGCGGGTGGATGGTTCCCCCGGCATGGACGAAGCACAGCCCGTCCCCTTCGAGCCTCTGCATGATGAAGCCTTCACCGCCGAACAGGCCGACGCCGATCTTCCTCTGAAAGGCGATCCCGATTGACACCCCTTTGGCCGCGCACAGAAACGAGTCCTTCTGGCAGATCAGCTGTCCCCCCAGGGTCTGAAGATCCATGGGCACGATCTTTCCCGCGTAGGGGGCCGCGAAGGCTGCGTGCTGTTTTCCCTGGCCTGCGTTGGTGAAAATGGTCATAAAGAGGCTCTCGCCGGTCAACAGACGTTTCCCCGCTCCCAGGAGCTTCGACATAATCCCGCTATTAGCGGAGCCCTGAGACCCGTCGCCAAACACGGTATTCATCTCGATCCCCTGCGTCATGTACATCATGGCGCCCGCTTCCGCCACGACGCTCTCCCCGGGGTCCAGCTCGACCTCGACGAACTGCAGATCGTCACCGTAGATCTTGAAGTCGATTTCATGCGCAGTCCGCCCGGGGACGTTGGGGACGATGATGGGTCCGCCGGTCTTTTTTCCAAAAGCCGACGCAAAGACCGCGACGTCTTTTATCGGCGCCCAGTCTCTCATGCCGGCAGTGTAAACGAGGGTGTCGGGCTGAACGCTGCTGTTTTGGATGTTGGAAATGATTTCCTCTGCGCTGACCGGTCCTATCTGGTGGCCGCCAATCGCCATGTACCATTGGTGCGAATTAGTCATACGCTTTCTCCATAGAAGGGCTCCAGGCGCAGATATCATAGTGCATCCGGCGCCGGAATATTCGACCCTTTTCTGACAGACTCAGACTCCCCGGCTCCTACCCTGCCTCACGGGGGCAACCCCGATTTAGCCACGGAGACACGGAGACACCGAGAAAATCTCTGTGTCTCCGTGCTCTGTGGCTAAAAGATTGGCGTTCGATCCTGCGACGCAAAATAATCGAAAGGATTTCTGGCTGGAGAAGCCAACTTCCTCTAAAATAGACACTATGTCAACTTCACTGCGGTGAAGAATCCAATTGATCGGCCTGCTCGCCGCAGCGGCGCGGTACCGGGAGCCGGCCTGGGAGTGTTGCGGCCATGGAAGATAAGGAACTTGCCAAAAAGGCCACGGAATCGGAGGCCCGAGAGGTGGCCGAGGCCGCGCGAGAGAAGGAGTGGACGCGGCCCAGCTTTCTGCGAGAGCTTTTCATGGGCCGTTTCGATATCAGCCTTATTCATCCTCATCCCGAGCAGGACCCCGAAGAGGAGGCGCGGGCGCGGGAGTTTCTGGACAAGCTGGCGGAATTCTTGCGCGCGCGGGTCGACAGCGAGGCCATCGACAGGGAAGGCAGGATCTCCGAAGAGATTGTGGAAGAACTGCGCCGGATGGGAGCTTTTGGCATCAAGATTCCCAGGGAGTACGGCGGCCTGGGCTTTTCCCAGCTGACCTACAACCGGGCCATGGCGCTGGTCGGCAGTAAGGACGGCTCCCTGGGGGCGCTGCTCTCCGCCCATCAATCCATTGGCGTCCCACAGCCGCTGAAATTGTTCGGCACACCGGAGCAGAAAAAGAGATACATGCCCAGGCTGGCCAGAGGAGCCATCTCGGCCTTTGCCCTGACGGAAGTGCACGCAGGTTCCGACCCGGCCAACATGTCGACAATGGCGGTTCCCGCGGAAGACGGAAACGCTTTCATTCTGAACGGAGAAAAGCTCTGGTGCACGAACGGCACTCGGGCGGAATTGCTCGTAGTCATGGCCCGTACGCCGCCCAAGGTCGTCGACGGAAAGGAAAAGCGGCAGATAACCGCGTTTATCGTGGAGGTGGGCTGGCCGGGAGTCGAGGTCGTGCGCCGCTGCCATTTCATGGGTCTGAAGGCCATTGAAAACGGCGTCATTCGTTTTCACAACGTGCGCGTTCCGAGAGAGAACATACTCTGGAAAGAGGGCGCGGGACTGAAGCTGGCTCTCATCACCTTGAACACGGGGAGGCTCACCCTGCCATCCGCTGCCACGGGCGCGAGCAAAACCGCCCTGGAGATCTGCCGCCGGTGGTGCAACGAGCGGATCCAATGGGGCGTTCCGATAGGGAAACACGAAGCGATAGCGGAAAAAATCGGACGCATGGCCTCCACAATCTTCGCCATGGAGTCGATCGCGGAGCTGAGCGCTTCGCTGGTGGACCGCGGCGGTTATGACATTCGTCTGGAAGCCGCAATGGCAAAGATGTTCAACTCGGAGGCGGGCTGGAAGATCGTCGACGACACCATGCAGATTCGCGGCGGGCGGGGATATGAAACAGCCGCCTCCCTGGCTGCGCGCGGCGAGGAACCGATCCCCGTCGAGAGAATGATGCGCGACTTCCGCATCAATCTCATCTTCGAAGGGTCGAGCGAAATCATGCGCCTGTTTCTGGCCCGCGAAGCCGTCGACTTTCATCTCCAGATTGCGGGCGATCTCATCAACCCGAAGGTCCGCGGGAAGGCCAAACTAAGAGCCTTGCTCAAGGCCGGCCTTTTCTACGCTCGCTGGTACCCAAACTTGTGGTTAGGCAAGGGCTATTTACCCAGCTTCGGCGAGTTCGGCGCGCTGGCCACGCACCTGCGCTTCGTGGAACGATCGTGCCGCAAGCTGAGCCGCACGCTGCTGTATGCCATGATGCGTCATGGCCCGAGGTTGGAGCGGAAGCAGATGACGCTGTTCCGCTTCGTGGACATCGGCGCAGACCTCTTTGCGATGAGCGCGGCTTGCGTCCGCGCCCAAATGCTGCTGAAGAAAGGCCAGGACGGGAGCGAAGCGGTGCGGCTCGCCGATCACTTTTGCCGCCTGGCGCGCCCCAGGGTGAAAACGGGTTTCCACGCCGTCTTCCACAACGATGATGACGCGACGTACAAGATCGCGCAGGAAGTTCTGGCAGGCAAGCATTTGTGGATGGAGAAGGGGGTTGCCGGGTTGCATCACCCCCTCCACGAAATCGTTCCCGCGCCGTCCGAGTCCCCCGAAAGGGAGCCCATCCATACCTGAAGGTGCGGAGTTTTGAGCGGAGAGAATGCTGCGGAGGGGCTGGGGAGCGGAGGGGCAGAGGGGAAGGATCTCCTCTGCCCCTCCGCCCCTCCGCTTCTCCGCAGTTATTCGGCGGTCCACTCGCGGATGCGCCAGGGAACAATCTTCAGCACGGGACGGTTTTCCAGGCGCATGCTCCGGTATTGCGCGTATTTCTCCCGCAGCAGTTCTATCGCGCGCCCGTGTTCCTTGCCGGAGTATAGAATCCTGGCGCGCCCCCTTATGAGAACGAATTTCAATTTGCCCCAGTCTTCTTCGTAATGATCGATGACGAGCGCTACTTCCGGATTCACACGGATGTTCTGGGTGCGTCGCAGCTTTTCGGGTGAGACTTTTTTGGCCTTTTCGTCCAGTGAGGAGTAAAAGGCTTTTCCGTCATACACGAAACAGAAAGGAACCACCACCGGCCGTCCCCGGGCGTCCACCGTAGCAAGATGTCCGACGCGCTGCGTGCGGAGAAAGTTCTCATCGACATTCGCGGACATAACCAGAATCTACCTTACTCTTGTCTTTAGCCACAGAGACACGGAGACACAGAGAAAAAGATTTTCTCGGCGCCTCTGTGGCTCCTATGAAAGATTAGCTTTCGGTACTGGTGAGTGCGGGAGGGCACGACTTCAGTCGTGCCGTCACGGGGTGTGTTGACAAGGGGCTTTAGCCCCTGAGGTGACCTCGGGAACATGCTTGAAAGCCCTCAGAGGCTAAAGCCTCTCGAAGGTGCGTCTCTCCTGCGGCACGACTGAAGTCGTGCCCTCCCGATTTTCATTCGCAGTGGCGAGCCGCAGGATCATGGAAACTCTGTGGCTGAATCGGGCCCGGGGGGAACAACATTCTTGAAAGCGACCTTGAGTCGAATCGCGAAAGTTCTTGTATAATCGGGCCGCGCGGGGGTTGGAACACAACTAGCACTGCGAGCGACCGCGCGGCTTTAGCCGATGAGTATTTCCCTGGCACACGACACTCTGGTATGCCTGCTGGCAGGAGGTCAGGGGGAGCGTCTTTACCCGCTGACTCGCGATCGCGCCAAGCCCGCCGTCCCTTTTGGCGGCATCTACCGTGTCATTGATATCACTCTCTCCAACTGCATCAATTCGGATCTGCGCCGGATGTTTGTTTTCACGCAATATAAGGCCCTTTCCCTCAACCGCCATGTTCGCCAGGGATGGCAGATATTTTCGGGCGAGCTGGGGGAGTTTGTTCAAATTCTGCCGCCGATGATGCGCGTCGGAGAACACTGGTACCGGGGTACGGCCGATGCCATTTACCAGAATCTCTACTCGGTCGGCAGCGAGCCGTGCAGCTACGTCATGATTCTCTCGGGGGACCACGTTTACAAGATGAATTATCAGTTAATGCTCCGGCAGCATGTGGACGCGGGCGCGGACGTTACCATTGGCACGCTTGAATTCGACCGCGCGGAAGCTTCTCGCTTTGGCGTGTGTGAGCTGGCCGCCGACGGGCGCATCGTCGGCTGGGAAGAGAAACCGGCAAGTCCCAGGCCCTGCCCGCAGAAACCCGACAGGTGCCACGTGTCCATGGGGATCTATTGCTTCAACCGCGAGCTCCTGATCCAGGTTTTGCTTGCCGACGCGGAAGACACGGCCTCCAGCCACGACCTGGGCAAGGATATAGTCCCGAAGCTTATCGATAAGCACCGGGTCTATGCCTACGACTTCGTCGATGAAAACCAGC
>QHZE01000673.1 GCA_003225335.1 Acidobacteriota bacterium | reverse complement strand
CTCGACGACTATCCGTCGCTCCTGATGAATCAGGGAGTGAAGGGAAATCACTGGATCTTGATCCGGCTTGCGGGCTCCAAAAGCAATCGTTTTGGAGTCGGCGCCCGCATCACCGTCGCGAGCGGAGACAAGACACAGACTCGCGAAGTCAAGGCCGGCGGCAGCTACGCCTCCTGCAACGACCCGCGCGCGCATTTCGGGCTGGGGTCCGCGGAAGTCGTCAAAGAGATCAAAGTAGTCTGGCCTTCCGGCAAAATCACGCGTCTCACCGACGTTCCCGCCGACCGCATTCTCACGATCGAAGAATAGGAAGGCTGGAAAGACTTGCCACGAATTCCACGAATCGCACGAAAAGGCCCAAAAAGGTGTTCTGATTTATTCCTGGGGCAATAGCTCCCATTGCCCCTGACGTAGTTGAGACAGGATTTGGCTTGAAGTGATTTGACATGACGGTTTAAGCTGCGGCCAAAGTTACCCCGCGGAGCTATCTCATTCGAAAGACGGGGTTGCATTTTGCCCGCTTTCTGTGGGATTATCCCACCATGCCGATAACGACTGCCGACAAGAAAAAGCGCGTAGTGATTCCGGTAGCCCATCCCGGAGATATCTATGACGTGCAGCAATTGGGTGAGGGGCGGGTGCTGCTGGTTCGCCTCGTCCAGCCGCAACCCAAAGCCCGGATGACCAGGACCGAATGCCTCCGGGCCATGGCCACCGCGCCACTCCGACCTAAGATCGAATGGAATGAGCTCCGCCAGCTCACCCGCGAGCCATGATGCTGCTGGACACCAACGTCCTGATTTACGCGTCAGACGCGCGGTTCAGGCCAGGCAGATCTTGATAGCGCGCCGCCTGCTGGAGAAGGGTGTGCGCTTCGTCCAGGTCTCGCACGGGGCAGGGCAGCCCTGGGACAATCACGACGACATCGAGATTAATCACCGCAAGCTGGCAAAGGAATGCGACCAGGCGATAGGCGCGCTGCTGAAGGACCTGAAACAGCGAGGCATGCTCGAGGATACGCTCGTACTGTGGGGCGGCGAGTTCGGCCGAACGCCGACGGTGGAACTGCCGTCTCCCGGCGACAACCAGGGGAAGGTGAACGGTCGCGATCACAATCACTACGGGTTCACGGTCTGGATGGCGGGCGGCGGCGTGAAGGGAGGGTATGTGCACGGCGCCACCGATGAGTTTGGATTCCAGGCGGTCGAGAAAAAAGTCCACGTTCACGACCTGCACGCGACGCTTCTCCATCTCATGGGCTTCGATCACGAAAAGTTCACGTATCGCTATGCCGGGCGCGATTTCCGCCTCACGGACGTACACGGCCGCGTGGTGACGGAGATCCTCGCCTGAGGAGCGCACGCATCTCAGGTGTCTGCAAAACCTTTAGCCGTAACCAAAATCCTCTTTGCGATTTCTTCGCGTCTTTGCGTCTTAGCGGTGAAGACGACTGCTTTCACCACAAAGACGCGAAGACGCAAAGGATCACGAGGAATTTCATTCTGAACTGTCCGGAGGAAATTATGTCGCGCAACCTTTTTCACGCTCGCCGGCTTGTGCCGGTCGCGCTTTGGATGAGTCTTCTCTTTCCAGGCATCGCGCGAGCCCAGCTTTCGGAGACGGCTGCCTGGGCCGCGTCTGTCTCGAACCAGTACCGCATGGTCTCCGGCATTACGTACCTGACGGCCAATAACTGGGAAGCCAAGCTGGACCTCTATCTCCCTCACGAGCCGAGCGGCCCCAGCCCCACGCTCGTTTACATTCACGGCGGCGGCTGGGTGGGCGGCACCAAGGAATCGTCCGTTCTTTCTTTGCTTCCATACCTGGAGATGGGATGGGCGGTTGTGAACGTGGAGTATCGCCTGGCTCGCATCTCCCTTGCGCCGGCGGCGGTGGAGGACTGCAGATGCGCCCTGCGCTGGGTCATTCAGAATGCCAAACAGTACAACTTCGACACCGGCAAGCTCGTCGTCACGGGCCATTCGGCGGGAGGGCACCTCTCGCTGACAACCGGAATGTTGCCGGCGTCAGCGGGACTGGACCGCGAATGTCCAGGAACGGAAGATCTCAAGGTCGCGGCGATCATCAACTGGTACGGGATCACGGATGTCGGCGACCTGCTGGAAGGCCCGAACATGAAGACCTATGCGGTCGCATGGATGGCGAGCTTGACGAATCGGGAGGAGGTGGCGCGCCGCGTTTCTCCGCTGAGCTACGTGCGGCCCGGCCTGCCGCCCATCCTCACGATCCACGGGGACGCGGACCCGACGGTGCCTTACAGCCATGCCGTGCGGCTACGCGAGGCGCTGGACAAAGCCGGCGTTCCCAACCAGCTCTTGACGATCCCGGGGGGAAAGCACGGCGGCTTCAGCCGCGAAGAGACATTGAAGGCTTACGCCGTAATCAAGGACTTCCTGGCTAAGCATAATCTGACTCCGGCACGACCCGCCCCTTCAAACTAGAGTCAAGGGGCAACGGGGCAGGGGGGTTAAGGGGCAGAGGGCGGGCGGCAATAGAGCGCCGGCGTGTTTTCGTGTAATTCGTGAAATTCGTGGCGACTTTTTCTTTGTGTCTTTGTGTCTCCGTGGCCATGTTGGACTAAATTAATCCGCAATCCGCAATCCGAAATCCGGTCAGCCAAGCTCGGGGCCCGCTATGCCGCAGACCCGTTGCGGTCTGCCGGGGTAGTTATTCGGCCCGCGATACATGCGGGTAAGCGGCCTTTGAAACTCGAAGCCGGCGGCCTCGACCAGATCGCGGGCCGCTGGATTTACCAGGCACGCGTCCACAAAGACCTTCTCTCCGGCCACCCGATTCAAAAACTCACGCAGCAGTTCTTCGGCGACGTCGGCGTGTTCCGCTATCCATGGTCCGAGGTAGTGCGCTTTCGTTCCCGCCCGTCCGAAGACATACCCGGCAATCCCGCCTGCGGCATAGACCACCGCGGAGTAGCGCGGGTTTTCTTCCCATAAGGACCTGAGCAAGCGCGACCGGTCCGCCCCAAATATCCGGCGATCGTGTTCGCAGACGCCCGCCAGATCCTGCGCCGAGATCTGTTTCAAGCCAGGACTCTCGCAAGACGGTGCAATTCCCTCCCACCGTTCGATCTCATATTCGTCTACAAAGCCGCGCTGGGTGTAAACGGTTCGTCCCATGGGAGTCGCGTCGAGCTTCACTGTTTCGACCCCGGAGCCCTCGAGGTACTCGATTCCCCGCTCGAGGAGGCGCGTCCCGATTCCCAGCCGGCGATAGTCCGGGTCCACGAGCACCATACTGACCCAACCGAAACGGCGTTCGTAGGCGAGCGTCGCCGCCGTGCCGCATACCCTTCCGTTCTGCAATGCCACGAAACAGCCGTCCGGCTCAAATTCCAGGAAACGGCGCCAGTCCTCTTCCGTCTGGTTCCATCCCGCCAGCTCCCGGAGCCGCATGCCGGCGGAAATGTCCGGCGCGGCCATGAGCCGGATCGCGAGATCCCCCGCTTCTTTCATTACAGGTCAAACACCATGGTGTCTGTGGAGTATTTTTGGAGCTTTTCCCTGTCTACCCGGTAGCCCATCCCCGGGCCTTCCGGTAAATGGATCCAGCCCTGGCGGTTCACGGTGATGAGCGGATCGATGATGTCGTCGGCAAACCAGCGCGCCGAAGCCTCGACATCCGTGGGCCAGATGAAGTTCTCAAGCGTGCCGAGATGCAGTCCCTGGGCGGACGCGATGCCGAGCTCCGGCATCGTGCCCAACCAGCAGGGCACGCCGGCCTGCATGCATGACTCGTGCATTTGCCGCGCGTTAAAGAGCCCGCCGACACGCTGAACCTTGATGTTGACGATACGCCCGCTGCCCAGCCGAAGTATCTCTCGCAGCGCGTCAAGAGACTCGGCCGACTCGTCCAGGCACACCGGCGTGCGGATGCGGCGCTGCAGCTCCGCATGCTCCTCGAGGCGTCTGCAGCCATCGGCTGTTCGATCATCATCAAGTCAAACCTGTCGAGCTGCTCGAAGACCGTTGCATCGCGCAAGGTGTACGCAGCGTTCGCGTCCACCATCAAAGGCACCGGCCCGAACCGCTCGCGCACCGCCCGAACCGGCCCGATGTCCCAGCCGGGCTGTATCTTGATCTTGACCCGTTGATAGCCTTCTCGCATGTAGCGCTCAACGCGCGCCAGAAGCTCCTCGAGGCTCGGATAGATCCCGATGGCCACGCCCGACGGAATCGGTCGCCGGCGCCCGCCGAGCAATTCGAAGAGCGGGCGCCCCAGGTGCTGAGCCCCGGCGTCCCAGAAGGCCCCCTCGAGGCCGGCTTTGGCGAACGGCTCGCCCGGAGTCTCTTCGAACACGGAGAGAAGGTCCTGCAGCCGGAGTTTCTCGCAGCCTGCGAGCCGCGGGACCAGCTGTTCGGCCAGAGCTTTCCACGTGGAATCCGGCGTGTCGGCCGAATAGAAGGGGCCACCCATCGGCGAAGCCTCGCCGAACCCAACCCCCTCATCCGCGCGCATCTCGACGACAATACATTCTTTCTCCGAGACGGCCCCGCTGCTGATACGGAAAGGCTCGTGCAGCGGAATCTT
>QHZE01000672.1 GCA_003225335.1 Acidobacteriota bacterium | reverse complement strand
TGAGCACGAGAGTAATGTCTCCGTCTGCTTCGACTTTTACGCTAACGAGGCGGCCAGTGAGGTTATACCATTTTTGTTCAGCTGCGATTCTTGTATCCGTCTCGGGCGTCAAAGGCACATTCGGCTCTGGCCCCTTCCACTCGTAAATCTGCGATGGCGTAACTGATTGAATGGTCGATTTGTCCGAAGGCACAGACGACGGATCCGCTTTGGCCGGCCAGCGACTACCGTTCTTTTGGTCCTGACACTCAAGGCGAGACGAAAGTCACTGTACCCGCTGTCACGGATTTAGCGAACGCCGAGCCAATAACAAAGGCCGCCAGCAGAGCGGGGAGTAGGGCGCCGTTCACAGCAGTGAGTGGATTGTCGGCCTAACAAGTTCCAAGATTTTTAATTTACCACGCCCTCTTAGCGACGCCAGGCACGGCGCGCGGCACCGGCGTAGGACATGGGAGTAGCGGGCATGCCGATGATATCGATGAACAACGCACAGCCTCCCCCATTGACTGGCGGAGTGCCTTCAAGAATGCGCGCGTTGTAGGTGAGGTCATTGCCGGAGAGCTGTGGATTGCTGAGTTCCACCACCAGGTCCAATACATTGTCGCCACGAAAGACCGAGAGCGTGGCATTAGGATTATCCTTAAGAAAGCTGTCCTTTCCCTGGCTCCACAGCGGAACGAACCTGCTGGTCTGCATATGCCCGGCCATGCGCGCAGGGCGATCAGTGAAGGCCACGGTCACGGGATTCACACCGCGCAAGACAAGCTTTCCTTTGCTGAAGCTCACATTCTTCGCGTTTTGCACGAAGAGAACATCCACCTTCTTTGACTGCTTGCCCCCTGCCGTCCACGTAATCAGTGGTGCACTGGGAGGCGGTGTCGGGGATGCAGCATAGGCCGTGAAAGGGTTTGCTATAATGACGCCTGCCAATGCACCAAATATCAGGATGAGTTTAGTCATGTTAATTGGCTGTGGGTTTGATCTTAGTTTCATAGGTCCTTCGTCTGTTTGTTTTATTAATCGGGCTTTCGTGATTGAAACCACTCGCGGTCGAGAAGCGCGGTAAGAAGCGCGTGTATAACAACCGCCGGCCACAACAGCGGCCCGACCCATACGCCGCGGATGCCAAGGCAAGCGAGATACAGCGTGACGAGCGCACCATAGGTCAACATCCCGCAGAGTGCGGTGCTACCCGGCCAACAACACACGCCCAAAGCGATCAAAGCGATGCCAGCTACGCGAGCTACCGGGATGGCATCGGTCAGTTCGGCTCCTAGCAATAAGCGTCCGACAAGCGATGGCACAATCAGCAACGCCAAGCCGGTGGCAGCTTCGAACACTGCGGCAAAGGTCAGTACTTTCCTCATCGGATGCGCTTAGTCTGTGGCTTTGGCGACCGCATCTGCTGCGGCCTTCTGTTCCTCCGCCGTTATCTGCGATGGGCCGAGCTTGAACGTCAGCTTGTCGATGGTCCCGGTAAAGCGGAACGGCACTGTGTAGCTGCTGTCCACCGCCGTTCGGGTATCCACTCCGATGTCGAACGTTTCGTCGATGGTCATCATCAATGGAATCGTGTGCTTGAGCGTCTTCTTGGCTAGTTCCTTGCCATCCACCGTGAATACGCCGGTGCCGCCCTTGGCCGGACCGGGACCGTCATATTTGAAGTCGAACACAAGCGTGTGCTTGCCCGGTGCGAGCGCCCTGCCTAACAAGTCGCGCGCCATTCCCAGGCCACCTTCCCAGCGGAATCGCTCCATATCGAGGAAGTTGTAGCAGAAGACCGGCTTGCCTTTCAGTAGGTAGAGGCCGTAGCCACCGAACCGGCCACCCAGCGTCACGATCATTCCTTCAGCGCCGCCTTTGGGAACGGTAATCTCGGCGGTGATAGTGTAGTCCTTGTCCAGGATATCAGGAGCATTGCCGAGGGGAATGCCAGCATTTTCACCCGTGTAGGTGAAAACGGTTTTCCCGGCAACCGCGCTCGGTCGCGGCGTCTGAAGGCGCGAGAAGGCGGTGTTATCCAATGGCAAGACCTGGTATTTCGCCGCCTCCGTTAGAAACAGGGCCTGCATCTCCTTGAGCTTGTCCGGCATCTTGTCCGCGAGGTTGTTATACTGCGAGAAGTCTTCGTTAAGGTTGTAGAGTTCCCATTTGTAGCCGTCCACGACACTAGGCAATTTGCCCGTTGCCAGGTCCCAGGGCGGCGCGAAAGGTGTCGTGTTGGCCATCCAACCGTCGTGGTAAATCCCGCGGTTGCCGGCCATTTCGAAATACTGGGTGTCGCGCTTCGACGGCGCCTTGGCGTTCGCCTGATCGAATGTGTAGGCCATGCTCACACCTTCGATCGGCAACTGCTTGATCCCGTTGACCGTGTCCGGCGCCTGGATGCCCGTGACTTCAAGAAGCGTCGGCACAATATCAATCACATGGTGGAATTGGCTGCGAATAGCACCGACGTCCTTGATATGACCGGGCCAGGAAATGGCCAGGCCCTGCCGGGTCCCGCCGAAATGCGACGCCACCTGCTTGGTCCACTGAAAGGGCGTATCAAACGCCAGCGACCAGCCCACTGACATGTGGGGATAGGTCTTGTCCGAGCCCCAGTCTTCATAATGCAACATCTGAAGCGCTTCCGGGGCATCTAAAATGCCGTTGTAGGCGGTGAGCTGGTTAAACGCCCCGTATAGGGTGCCTTCCGGGCTCGTGCCGTTGTCGCCACAGATGTAGATGATCAGCGTGTTGTCGAGTTTGCCCAT
>QHZE01000314.1 GCA_003225335.1 Acidobacteriota bacterium | reverse complement strand
ACCGGGAAGTTTCGTCATTCCCTGCGCCAGCGCCACCAATTCCTCCGTGGTCTGCACCCCGCAGCGGCGCAGGCCCGCGTCCATCTCGGCCAGGAGACGGACGGTGGTCCCGGCGTTCCGGACTGCGCGTGCTATTTCCTCTGCGACTTCAAGAGAGTCCGTAGAGACCGCAACCCGAGACTTGCGCGTGAGCTCGATCAGACGTTGCAATTTCAATGGGCCGACAAGCGGGTAGGCTATCAGGATGTCGTCGAACCCTTCCCGCACCATTAACTCCGCCTCTCCCATCTTGGCCACGGTGATCCCTCTGGCACCCGATCGAACCTGCATTCGGGCAATGTCGGGGATCTTGTGCGTTTTTGTATGGGGCCTCAGGCTGAGTCCGTGGCGGGAACAGTACTCGGCCATCTCTTTCAGGTTTCTTTCCAGAATATCGAGATCGACCACTACCGCCGGTGTGTCCAGTTCGCTGAATCGCATAGGCGACCAATCTACCATAAACACTTCACAGCTAGGGACGTTCCATCTTGTCAAGGGCTTTCATCAGCTCGCGAGCGCCAGGGTTATCCGGTTCTTTCTCCAGCACCCGGCCGACATACACCCGCGCTTCCTTCCAGTGCTGCGACTCGAAATGGGCGAGCGCCAGCATCAAGGTCAGCCAATTCTTCTCCGATCCGTCCTGAGCCGACGCAAGCTTCTTTTCGAGATCGGCGATGGGATCTTTTGGTTCCGTTTTGATAGGAGCACTCTCAGCGGCAGGCTTGGGGGAGGGACTGCTGGCTGGCACCGCTTTGACCGGTGCGGGGGTGGATTCGCGTTCTGGTTCGACCGGCTCCGGAGCCTCGTTCTGGGGATCCCCGTAAAGGCTCGACTCGTCGAAGATTGCCTCGAGGTCCCGAATCAACTTCCGGGTGCCGCGCACTCCAACCAGACGCCCCACCTCTTCTCCCTTAACGTTCAGGACCACTATCGTAGGGAAACCGCGGACATTGAATTTGCGTCCAAGCCGTCTCCCTTCGGCGTCCGTGTCTAGAAAGAACCGCATAAAAACATGGGCGCGTGAGAAGTCGATGAACTCCTTGTTTGGATAGACCTCCCTTGCCATCTTGCGACAATAGGGGCACCAACTTGCAGAAATGTCGAGGACGACGAATTTCTTTTGGTCTGCAGCCTGCTTCAGAGCATCGTCATACTTTTTGACCCAGGCAACCTGAGCCAAGGATGGGACGGACAAAACCAAAAGGGGTAAGACAGAAAGACATGGCCGGACACGCCAGGACATAGCGCCTCCATGACTCTCAATTTAAGTACCTGCGCATCAGCTTCGCCGGGAAGCTTGGCTTGATTCTAGCACAGCGGTGCGAGTGCGATTACAAGTGGGAGTCAATTGATGCGGCCTTTACCTCTCTCGCAAGCAGTGGAGAGTTTTAATTCGTGCTAATTCGTGGCAAGTAATCAGTAGAAACCGCCACGAATTTCACGAAAAGGATCACCTCACAGTTGCGCCGAAAAAATTTGACTCGCACTTCTTCTTAATTGTGCTTCCGGCTTTGATCCTTGCGGTCAAAGGAGTAGGCTAGGCCATCGGAGCAACGCATATGAGTGTGATCGAATCGGTGGGGACCGCGGTCCCGCGCTACTGCGTGCGGCAAGAGCTGGCTCGCGATTTCGGCCGCGCGATGTTTGCGGAAGCGTTCCCCGACATCGACCGCCTCATGGGTGTTTTCGAGAACACGCTTGTCGAGCAGCGCTATTTTTCTTCTCCGCCGGAATGGTTTGGCACGGAGCACGCCTTCTCCGAGAAGAACCAACTCTATCTGGAATCTGCCATGGAAATCGGAGAGGCGGCGGTTCTCCGGTGCCTGGAAGCGGCCGGACTGGAGCCGGCCGACATAGACCATTTCTTCTTCGTTTCCACGACAGGACTGGCCACTCCGAGCATCGATGCCCGTTTGATCAATCGTCTCAAGATGCGCAACTCCATTCGCCGGACACCAATATGGGGCCTGGGATGCGCCGGAGGCGCCGCGGGGCTGGCCCGCGCCTATGAATACACAAAAGCCTTTCCCAGGGACCGGGCCCTGCTGCTTGCGGTGGAGTTGTGCGCGCTCACTTTTCAGCGCAACGATCTCAGCAAAAGCAACCTCGTGGCCACCGCCTTGTTCGCCGATGGCGCCGCAGCGGCACTGGTGGCGGGAGAGGAAGCGGCGCGCCAGGGCCCGCAGATTCTCGGCAGCCGGAGCATGCTCTGGTATGACGCGCTGGATGTAATGGGCTGGGAGATAAACGATCGCGGGCTTAAAGTAGTCTTCTCCCGTGACATCCCTGCCATCGTGCGAAAATGCGTTTTGCCCAACCTTCTCGAATTTCTCGGAGCGCACGGTCTGGGGCTGGAATCGATCCGGCACATGGTCGCCCATCCGGGAGGAGCCAGGGTCATCGACGCTTACGAGCAAGCCTTCGGGTTGGACAACGGGCAGATGAACCATGCGCGCAATGTTTTGCGCCGGTACGGCAACATGTCCTCTCCCACTGTGCTCTTTGTCCTCCAGGAATTTCTGAGCTCGGGCGAGATACATCCCGCCGAGTATGGGCTCGTTACCGCTCTGGGTCCCGGCTTCAGCTCCGAAATGCTGCTTATCCAAGGCTAGTGGTTTGGAGTTCAGCCTTCAGGGTGCACCGAGCCCCGAGCAGGCTAAAGCCTGAACTCCGAACCCCTTTGCCCCTGGATACCTAAAGTTGGTGATGAAGGGAGCTAAGCAGGGCCAATGATGTTTGTTTTGCTCATGGCCTTTCTCGCGGCTCAGCGTCTGCTGGAGCTCGTGCTCGCGGAGCGGAACCGCCGGTGGGCAATCGAACAAGGGGGCAAGGAAAGCGGCCGGCGGCACTATCCGCTCATAGTCGGGATGCATGTCTGCTTTTACCTTTCTCTCGTGCTCGAACACGCCTACGTTTCACCGGGTTGGAATTCCCTGTGGCCCTTGTGGTTGGGAATCTTCCTCATGGCGCAAGCCCTGCGAGTCTGGGCAATTCTTTCTCTCGGCCGACGCTGGAACACGCGCATCATCGTCATCCCGGGACTGAAGCCGGTTGCTAGGGGGCCCTACCGTTACATCAGGCACCCGAACTATGTGGCCATCGCCGTTGAGTTGATCGCAATCCCGATGATGTGCGGCGCCTATCGGACCGCCGCGCTCTTTTCCGCCCTGAACGCCCTGCTTCTCAGGATTCGTATCCGGGAAGAAGAAAAAGCGCTGGAGCGGGCTGCGGGAGCGGATCTCGGGCGAATCCCGCGCTTTCTCCCGAGCCTTCGCGGTTAATTCAGGCTCAGTCTTGCCGCGAAGGCGCCCCAAGTGCGCCAAGGAATCGCAGGTCGCGCAAAGGTTCGCCAAGAATTTCTCCTGAAAAGGTCAGAATGAGTGGTTTGCCAGGGCGGGATTCGGTAATCTTGAATCCTTCTGTCGCCCGCATTGGAAGGGTGAGCGATGAATGATGGGTCTGACGAAATCCGCGCCGAGGATATTGCCGCATCAAAGCGCAAGGCCCGAGTCAATGCGCTCACTCTGGGCCTCGCCTTTCTGTTGGGTTCGCTCGCCCCCTACCCCTGGAACGCTTGCGCGCCACTGCTGTTCCTGATTCCTGTCCTCTTCAATGTCTACACACGGATTCGCAAGCCTGGGGGCTCATCGGAGATCCCACTCCAGGCTCCCACGCAGATTGCGGAAACTGAGACGAAAGAGCCGTATTCCTACACACCACGGGATCCCAAGGACCCCCGGCGCTACAAACCGATCGGGTGAAATGTAGCGCCGGCTTCCAGCCGGCAAAGATCCTATTGACCCAAGGAGTCTACGCTCAGGTGCCGGCGAGACGCCGGCGCTACGATTTTTTCTCACGTCCGCGGAGAACGCGGAGAGAGATGTGGCAAATGACAAATGAGAAATGACCAATGAGAAATGACAAATCGCAGTTTTTGTCCGGGCTTGTGACTTCTATTTGTCATTGTTCATTTGTCATTTCTCATTGGTCATTTGTAGCTTGTGAAGCATTTTCAAAGGGTCAGGGACGCATGGGCGGCGGCTTGATGCCAAACTCCTCTTTCATGAGGTCGAACACTCGCAGCATCTCGGTGATGGTTCTCGGCACATAGTCGGATTTCAAGTAAACCCACCCCGTCTCGCGGTAGAGTCGTCTTCCCTCTATAGGATTGAAGGAGAAACGGTTGCTCCGAACATCCTTGGCTATTGCGGCGTAGGGGATAATCGTAATTCCAATTCCATTCGCCACCATGGCCTTGATGATCTCCACATTCTCCGTCTCCATGGCGATGTCCACGGGGATTGTTTCTTCCATGAAGAACTGATCCAGGACCTTGCGCGTGTTCGACCCTGGCTCGAACAGAATGAGCGGATACTTGGCAAGATCCTCGGGCCGCACGGCGCGGCAGCGGGAAAGCGGGTGCGCTGGGGCCGTCACGACCACCATCTCCTCTTTCAGGACCGCGGTGACTTCCAGGTCCTTGGCCACGACCGGCAACGTCAAGAGACCCAGGTCCACTTCATGATTTCGCAGAAGACGGAGGATTGATTCCGACGTCCCGGAAGTGACCTTGAGATCCACCTGCTTGTACAGGCTGCGGTATTGTTTCAACAGTTTGGGCAGAATGTAAATGCACACGGTCATCCCTCCTCCGATGCGGAGGGCGCCCCGGCGGAGTTGGTGGGCTTCCGAAATCTGCCACACGACGTCCTGCAGATCGCGAAACAGGCGGTTGGCGGTTTTCAAAAGCAGCTCCCCCGGGTGGGTCAGGGCGATCTCCCTCGTGCGCCGGTGGAGCAGTATTCCCCCCAGTTCCTCTTCAAGGAGTTTGATTTGACGGCTGATAGCCGACTGGGACACGTGCAGCCGCTCTCCCGCCTTGGTGAAGCTTCTCTCTTCCGCAACCGCCTGAAACATTTCCAATTGCCGGATGTCCATGGAACCGCCTAGGAATGCAAGAATTCAAGAATCCAAGAATTCAAGAATAGGGTTCGTTGGGTTTCATTCTCGGATTCTTGGATTCTTGAATTCCAAGCTTCACAGCCTATATCAAAAACTCATGGATTGCATGAGAATATTCAATTTTACTTATATCGCGGCTTGAGATATAAAAAAGGAGCAATCGTCCGTGAGCCATGGAGCGCGGCGTCAATCCTCGGGGACCTCACTTAGAAAAATGAGCGCGAACGCGAAGATACCCGCCGGCACGCTGTATGATCCGGCTTTTGAACACGACGCCTGTGGTGTGGGTTTTGTGGCCGATACACAGGGTCGCGCGGGCGCTCACATTCTTCCTCTCGCTCTGAGCGCACTGGGGCGCATGGCGCACCGGGGCGCCGTGGACGCAGACGGCAAAACCGGCGATGGCGCCGGTGTCACGACTCAGATTCCCTATGCCGTGTTCGACCCGGAACTCGAGCGCCTGGGAATTCATCTCGCCAGCCCGGGAGACCTTGCCGTCGGCCTGCTCTTTCTCCCCACGTGTCCGGATCGGCGCCGCAACTGCAAGAAGGTTGTGGCCGAGACACTGGCGCGGCAGGGTCTTCGCTTTCTGGGCTGGAGGGCTGTTCCCATCGACGAGAGCGTCCTCGGTGAAAAGGCCCTCAGATCCCGCCCGGCCATCCTGCATCTTCTGGTGGGGCGGCCCTATGGCGTTTCGCATGACCAGTTCGAGCGCAAGCTCTTCCTCGCGCGCAAGGAGATGGAGGGACGGCTTCACTCTTTCAGCATGGACGAGTTCTACGTGGCGTCTCTGAGCCACAGGACTCTGGTCTACAAGGGGCTGCTGCGCGGGGTCGATCTTGGCCGCTTTTACCTGGATCTCCAAAACACCGCATTCGCCACATCGTTTTCTCTCTTCCACCAGCGCTACAGCACGAACACTTTTCCGTGCTGGGCGCTCACACACCCTTTTAGATTTCTGGCCCACAACGGGGAGATCAACACGATCCAGGGAAATCGGAACTGGATGAAGGCCAGGGAATCGGACGTGCACTCACCCGAGCTGACGGGTTCTACCTGGTTGAAGCCACTGATTCAAGAGGGAATGAGCGACTCGGCAAGTCTGGACAATGCCGTAGAGCTTCTTGCCATGTCGGGACGGGATCTGACCCATAGCATGGCGATGCTGATGCCGCCCGCGTGGGAGAAAGACGAGGAGCTCACGCACGAGCAGCGGGCGTTCTTCGAATACCATTCCTGTCTGATGGAGCCGTGGGACGGTCCCGCGACGGTGGTTTTCACCGACGGGCGCATCGTAGGGGCCGCCCTGGATCGCAACGGCTTGCGCCCCGCGCGCTATCTCGCCAGCAAGGACGGCCTGGTCGTCGTGTCCTCCGAAGTGGGCGTGGTGGATATCGAGGAGGATCGCATTCTGAGCAAGGGGCGGCTCGGCCCGGGCGATATCGTGGCTGTCGATCTGAGGTCGGGAGCATTCCTCCAGCGCGAGGCAATTCACCGGCACCTTGCGGCTCGCAGGCCATACCGCGAGTGGCTTCGGGCGCGCCGCGTCACAGAGGTGCCCCCCGCAAGCTTGTCCGGAAGGTCCGGGGCCACCGTCCCTGATCTGAACGTCGGGGTCCAGAAGGCTTTAGGGTACACACGCGAAGAGATGGAATTGATCCTCGGACCCATGTACCGGGAGGGGCTGGAGCCGCTCGGTTCCATGGGGGACGACGCGCCGCTGGCAGTCCTGTCGTCAAAGCCGCGGCTGCTGTTCTCCTATTTCAAGCAAAGGTTTGCGCAGGTCACCAATCCGCCGATCGATCCGATCCGCGAAGCTCTGGTCATGTCCCTGGACACACAGCTCGGGCCGCACCTAAATCTTTTGGCGGAGACTCCGCAGCATGCGGCGCAACTGCATCTTTCCCATCCCGTGCTGGAGAATCACGAGCTCCGCGCCCTGTCGGCTTGGGAAATGGAAGGTTGGACCTCGAGGACGGTCAGCCTGCTCTTCCGGGCGGAAGGGGGGACGCGGACGTTCCGCCGGGCCCTGAACGACCTGCTGCTGCAAGCTGCCCGCGCGGTGGAAGACGGCGCGGCCATTCTGATCCTGAGCGATCGGGGAGTGGACGCCCGTCATGCGGCTCTGCCGATTCTCCTGGCAGTCTCCGCGGTCCACCATCATTTGCTGCGCCAGGGACTGCGTTTGCGGACAAGCATCGTGGCCGAGACCGGCGAAGCCCGCGACGACCACCAGATAGCCATGCTCTTCGGGTACGGCGCCAGCGCCGTTAATCCTTACCTGGCGCTGGAAACGGTTCGCGCCGTGGTGTCCGAGTCTTCCGGATCCGAACAGGAGGCCGATGAAGCCGCGGCCCGATATTTGAAATCACTGAGCAAGGGTCTGTTAAAGGTCCTTTCCAAGATGGGTATCTCGACCTTGCGGTCCTATCAGGGGGCGCAGCTTTTTGAGGCCATCGGGATTCATGAGGATCTGGTTCAAGAGCACTTCCCCGGCACGCCTTCCCAAATCGGCGGCATAGGGCTCGAAGAGATCGCATTGGAAGTGCTGGCGCGGCACGATCTGGCCTTTGCGCAGGAGGCAAAACCGGATCTCGAGGACGGGGGCTTCCATCGGTACCGGAAGGGAGGGGAGGCGCATGCGTTCGCACCGGATGTCGTCAAAGCGTTGCACGCCCTCACAAAGAGGGGGGAACCGCTAAAATACGAGAATTTTGCGGATCTGATCCACAAACGAGACCCGCTGGTTCCGCGCGACTTGCTGGAGTTTGTGAAGGGCGATCCGGTCCCGCTGGATCAGGTGGAGCCTGTCGAGAAGATTTTCCCCCGCTTCATGACCGCTGCCATGTCGCTTGGCGCGCTGGGCCCCGAAGCTCATGAAGTGCTCGCCATCGCCATGAACCGCATCGGCGGCCGGAGCAATTCAGGAGAAGGCGGGGAGGACCCGAATCGTTACTGGACTAGCCGCAACAGCGCGATCAAACAGGTTGCTTCGGCGCGGTTCGGTGTTACGGCAGAGTATCTCATGTCGGCCGTGGAGCTCCAGATCAAGATGGCCCAGGGCTCCAAGCCCGGCGAGGGGGGCCAGATACCCGGCATTAAAGTAGCGCCGCACATCGCCCGGCTTAGGCATGCGCTCCCCGGTATCACGCTGATATCCCCGCCTCCGCACCACGACATTTACAGCATCGAGGACCTGGCGCAGTTGATCTACGACCTGAAGCGCGTCAACCCGGAGGCGCGCATCAACGTGAAGCTCGTTTCGGAGGTGGGAGTCGGAACCATCGCGGCGGGCGTGGCCAAAGCGTTTGCCGACAACATCCTGATAAGCGGCCATGACGGCGGCACGGGCGCTTCGCCTCGCGGGTCGATCAAGAATGCGGGAACACCCTGGGAGCTGGGACTGGCGGAAACACAGCAGATCCTGGTGATGAGCGGTCTGCGCCGGCGCGTTCGCCTGCAGGTGGACGGCGGATTCAAAACCGGGCGCGATGTGGTTATTGCGGCTCTTCTCGGCGCCGAGGAGTACGGTTTCGGTTCGGCCGTTCTGGTTGCCGCGGGCTGCGTGATGGCCCGGCAATGCCATCTCAACACCTGCCCAGTCGGAGTCGCAACTCAGCGCGAGGATTTGCGGGCAAAATTCACCGGCACGCCTGAAATGGTCATCCAGTACCTGACCTCCGTGGCCAATGAAGTCCGAGAGATCCTGGCCCTCCTGGGCTGCCGCAGCCTGGAAGAGATCATCGGCCGCACCGAGCTTCTGACGGCGCGGATACCCGAGGACCGGTTCAAGGTTTCGAAGATCGATCTCAGCCGGGTCCTCGCCGGAGCCAACCTTTCCGCCGGGCCGCGCAAATGCCTGGATGCTCGCAACGATCCTCCTGCCGAGAGCGAGCATCCCGATAAGAAGGCGCTCGACGCGCTGCACTTTGGCGCAGACACGGTCTCCCCGCTCCGAATGGAAATGACGATTACAAACTCCCACCGGGCCGCAGGCGCAAGGATCGCCGGTGAGCTGGCGCGCCGTTACCGGGGACGCAAACTGCCGCGCGGGACGATTCAGCTGCGTTACAAGGGAACGGCCGGGCAGAGCTTCGGGGCGTTTTGCGTCGACGGGATGGAGCTCATGCTCAAGGGAGAAGCCAACGATTACGTCGGCAAAGGGATGTCCGGCGGCGAAATTGTCATTTCGCCTCCCGAGGCCCTGAACGATTTCAGTCATGAGCACATCATCGCGGGGAATACCATTCTCTATGGAGCTACCGGCGGACGGTTGTTCCTCGCGGGCCGTGTGGGTGAACGATTTGCAGTTCGAAACAGCGGGGCGTTGGCCGTAGTGGAAGGAGTTGGAGACCACGGCTGCGAATACATGACGGCAGGGGTGGTTGCCGTTCTCGGCTCGACGGGGCGGAACTTCGGCGCCGGCATGTCCGGAGGGGCGGCCTACGTTTTCGATCCGGACGGCGTATTCAAGCGGCGTTACAACCCGGAGCTCGTCACTCTTGAAACAAACTTGCCCGAGAAGGACCAGGAACTTTTACGCACCCTGGTCGAATGGCACTACCAAGCCACCGGAAGCGCCCGCGCCCGCGAGATCCTGGATCGGTTTGAGGAATTGCACCCGCTTTTCTCGATGGTCGTTCCGAAAGAGGCCGTGCGGGTCCAGCCACGCGCGGCAGTTCCCGCTCCGGCGATCCGTTCCTCCGCAGAAGAGAGCCCTGCCCAGACCACCTGAATTGGCGATTGCGGATTGAAAATCGATATCAAGTCCACAATCGGCAATCCGCAAACTGCACCTTTCCAGCCACAGAGGCAAGCTTCTTCTCTGTAGTCTTCTTCTCTGTGGCTCCGTGCCTCTGCGGCGCATCCCGCGAATCCGTGTTCATCCGCGCGCGGTTGCGATGTAAACTCGGTCGCTAGAGACAGGAGATGGAGTTATGCCAGAAGGCGCAATACCGGTCCTGCTTGCCAGCGAGCTCAAGAGTGTCCCCGACAGATACCCGAGCCAGATTGTCCTGCGGCAAATCACAGCCAGGACCTTCGCCACACACATCAAGGTGTTTCCGCCCGGCAAAGAGCCGTTCTTCATTCTAGGGCGCTATTTTTTCAACCTCGGAGACGCCGAGGCCGACTTCCACAATCGGGTCGGCGAGCTCGAAGGGCCGCGATCCAGCCGGGCCGAGAATGGTTAACGATCCGAGGTTCCTGCGCGCGGTCCATCTTGAAAAAACCGATTGCACTCCGGTTTGGTTCATGCGTCAAGCAGGCCGTTATCTGGAGGAGTACCGTCGCATCCGGGAACGCCATGGGCTGCTTGAAATGTTCAAGAACCCGGAGATTGCGGCCGAAGTGACACTCCAGCCGCTGAAAGCCTTCCCTTTGGACGCCGCGATTATTTTCGCCGACATTCTTCTCCCGCTGGAGGCGATGGGCATTGAGCTGGAGTTTGTGGAGGGAGAAGGCCCGGTGATTCACAATCCCGTGCGCACAGGCGGAGACGTCGATGCGCTGCGAGTGCCCGACCCGGAGGAACACTTCGGTTTTTTGTTGACAAGCATCCGCTGGGTCCGTGCCGAGCTCGATGGCAAGGTTCCCTTGATAGGTTTCGGCGGCGGCCCTTTTACGCTGGGGAGCTACATGATCGAAGGGGGCGCCTCGCGCAACTATGTCTTGACAAAGAGACTGATGTACGAACAACCCGCATCCTGGAACCTCTTGATGGACAAGCTCGCGGTCATGCTTGCTTCCTACCTCCTGGCCCAAGCGCGGTCGGGCGCCGAGGTGCTCCAGTTGTTTGACTCCTGGGCCGGCTGTCTCAGCCCGGCAGACTATCGAGAGTATGTCCTGCCTCACACCAGAAAAATCTTTGACGCCTTGAGGCAGGCAGGCGCTCCTTCAATCCATTTCGGAACCGGCACGGCTGATCTTCTTCCTTGGATGCGGGAGGCGGGCGGGGATGTCATCGGCGTGGACTGGCGGACGAATCTGGATGACGCCTGGAACCGCATCGGAACTGACGTCGGTATCCAGGGAAATCTCGATCCGGTGACCCTGATGGCGCCCTGGCCCATCGTTCGACAGCGAGCCAGAGAGGTTCTGGATCGCGCGGGAGGGCAACCCGGACACGTGTTCAATCTGGGCCATGGAATCCTCCCCGCAACACCCGTCGATAACGTCAGGGCCCTGGCAGAATCCAGAATTGGGAACCTAACATCAATGAACCACGGATGAACACAGATGCACACAGATCCGTTTTGGAGTTCAGGCGCTAGGCTGCGGAGAGCGCAGCCTGAAGGCTGAACTCCAAACCTATCCGTGTTAATCTGTGTTCATCGGTGGTTGCATAAGTATTCTGGATTCTGACTTCTGGATTCTGGATTCCTTCCTACAGAACGCACCACTCGAGAGCGGTGTCTCTCCGCGCGTTCAGCCGAGCCTTGTCATACATCAGATCGACGTCTACGACGCGGACCGGGTTGCTCAGGACGGAAAGCGGCGCCGTGGTAATGTGGCCCCCCTGCACGGCGACCATTCTGCCGTATTCCTTCCGGAGAAGAAGATCCACGGCCGTGACCCCGAAGTAGTGCCCCATCTTGACGTCGAAGGCGGAGGGCTCGCCGCCTCGCTGCAGGTAACCGAGTTTTTCAGCAAAGGTGTCGAGGCCGGTGCGCTCCTTGAGTTGATCCGCCAGGACCTCGCCGATGCCGCCCAGGTGGATGTGTCCGAAAGCGTCGGTCTCGGATTTTCGGGCCACTACCTTGGCACCCACTTCCGTTGCCCCCTCCGCGGCGACGAGGAGGGTGTAGCGCGATTTGAGCTTCTGGCGGTCGCCAATCAGCCTGAGCAGAAGGTCGAGCTCAAACGGATACTCAGGAATGAGAATGAAGTGCGCGCTGGTAACCATGCCTCCGGTCATCGCCAGAAATCCCGAATGCCTTCCCATGACTTCTATGACAGCCGTCTTGCGGTGCGATCCTGCCACGGTCCGTGCGTGGTTTATCAGCATTTTGATGTTGTTGACCGCGCTGTCGAAGCCCAGAGAGTATTCGGTGCCGGGAAGGTCCAGATCGATGGTCTTGGGAATCCCGACGACGGGGATCTGGTACTTCAAGTACAACTTGTTGGCTACTCCCAGCGTGTCTTCGCCTCCGACGGCGATCAGAGCGTCGAGGTCGAGAGCTTTCATATTCCGGACCACGGTGGCGCTTTCGTCATGGTTCTTGCCGTCCTTGCCCTTGACATTAAAAGGATTTGTGCGGGAGGTGCCGATGGCGGTTCCGCCGTCCCTGTCGATCTTTCGCACCATGAAGTCGGTCAAGGGCTGGACGTATCGCTCGTCCTTCAAACCCTTCTTGGGATCCAGCATCAGGATGCCTTCCCATCCCTCCTTGATCGCCACAACCTGAATCCTGGTGTTGTATTTCGTTTGCACCTCGCGGTTGATCGCGGCATAAACGACCCACTTGATGGCCGCGTTAAGACCGGCGCAGTCGCCGCCGCCGGTCAGTATTCCAACGCGCATTCTCTTCATGCATCCCTCAGATGAAGGATCGATCCTCAGTCAAAGACAACCGTCTGAAGGCTTGTTATCTCGATGGTTTTCCCACAGCGCGGATTCTTACATCGTAGCTTGTCGTCGAGGCGAACCCGATAGCTGCGCGCCTTGGCGAAACGCGCGCGATCCCGTTCATCGCCTCCCGGAGGCAAGGCCGGCTTTTTCGTCCGATGGCGCCATTTGATCGCGTATTCCAGGGTAGTCCGGCATTTCGGACAGTAGATTTGTGCCGGAACGACCTCGTCCTTTTCGTTAAAAAAATCCCGTTCCTCCATGCTGAACCCTCGTCGGTCCCACCGCCGCAAATTCGTAATAGCCCTTTACAGGCACGCACGCTGCGAAGGCTGCTACGGAAGGGGGTATTATATTTCACAGGAAATTGTTCGTCATGTAGAATGCGAATTTTAAACTTCAGACCTCAGCCCACGACGTTATGAGGTCTGAAGTCGAAGTCTGAGGTCTGACAATGGGACTCCTGGATAAGATTCTGGCCAAAGACAAGGGACCGTCGCCGCGCCAGCTGCGCCGGGCCATGAAACAGGTCACCCAGATTCACGGCGACGCGGCGACGCGCGTCGGGGCGCTGGAACGGCTTGCAGAGTGGGGTACACCGGAGGCCGCCTCGACCCTGCTGCGCCGCTTCACAGTTCAGGTTTCCCAGGGCAGCATGGACCTGGAGGAAAAACAGTATACGGTCCGCTTGATCGTTCAGATCGGCCAGTCTGCCGTGGAGCCCATCGTCCAGTATCTTCAGACGGAGCCCGAGGTGACCTGGCCGGTTCGCGCTTTGCGCGAGCTCTTGCCGCCCCAGGAGTTTGACGACGCAATCAAGAATGTATTGGACCGGCTCGCCACCGGCTACCACCGCTGGCCCGAAGCGAAGTCGGTTCTGATAGAACATCTGTCGGACGATGCATTCCCGCAGATCCGCGCCACGATGCTCAAATTTCTCGAAGACGAAAACGACGACGTCCTTGTTGCCGCCGCCCAATACCTGGCCCGGCACGCGGACGAAGAGATACGCGAGCGCTTGATAGAGACTTTGCTGGGGAGCGAACACCGTCCGCGCGTCCGGGGGCGCATCTTCGAGCTTTTCCAGGAGCACGACTGGCCGGTGAAAGGCTACCGCAAGAGAGTGGAAGAGGTCATCGCCGAACCGTTTTACTTGACCGCCAAAGGTACGGTGAGACGGCGGGGACTACCCGGTTGACAAAGGAAGGAATTCAGAATCCAGAATAACTCGTCGGCAAGCGAATCCATTTCTTCTGGATTCTGAATTCTGGATTCTGAATTCCTCCGACGACATTTGTCAGCCGCCACTCGTCGCCAAACTCATTGCTCCCCAAAGAACTTTTCCAACCTCTGATTGAATGCCTGAGGTTTTTCAAGAAACAGCGCGTGACCCGCATCGGGAATTACCTCCAGCTTGGAACGAGGAATTTTCGCTTGCATGTATTCGCCCAACGCGCGCCGCTCGGCGGTCATGACGATCAAGGTTGGGACAGTCACCCGAGGCAGAGCGGAACGGCGGTCTCCCGTAAATAAATCGAAGAAGAGAGCGACCACGGTGCCGGTAGGTGTCTTGGAGCTTCCCGTGAGGATTTCCTGGTAAAGAAGTTCCGGCTGACGGGACTTGAACATCCCTCGGACGAACTGGTCGGCGAACTTCGCCCGATCGTCCTCAATGCTCAAGAGCAAATTTCGCGCCTGCTGCATCGTCTGGCCGTAGGTGTAATCGTCCTGGTTGAGCAGCGTGGGCGCGCCGTCGACAAGGACGAGGAATTCAGGCTGGAGAGTTTCAGGACTGGAGATGTACTCCAGCAGAACCGTCACTCCCGCGGACCAACCCACCAGAATGGGATGCTCTATGCCCAAATTCTTTAAGAACACGAACAGGTCGGCCGCCTGCTGATGATACGTGTTCCCAGCCTCCGTCTTCGTCGTCAGACCCTGGCTGCGCGGATCAAGCGCAAGCACGTGAAATCCTCTCGCGGTAAAGTAGGAGATTTGCTCCTTCCAGACTTCGGCGATCATCATCAGCCCTGGAACGAAAATCAATTGGCGAGTGCCGCTGCCGGCATCGAGGTAGTGCATCTTGATGTCGCCGACCTGGAGGTACATATCCTTCCACGGTTTTTTTTCCGCCGCGAATGCGGCGAACGCCAGCGTCAAGAGGACAAACAGTAATCTGAACGCACGCATCGCCCCCTCCTCGTAATACAGCCTCAGAAATTCTTGCTTTTTCAGCGAAGTTCTTTGCGACCCCTTCGTGCTCTTCGCGTCTTCGTGGTTCATTCTGGTTCGGTTTTACCGCGAAGGCGCGAAGTACGCAAAGGAATCGCGAAGGTTTTATTGGTTGCGGCTACGCTCCCGTGATTCTTCGTGTCTGTTGGTGAGAGCTCCCTTGCAATCCAACGCGTGGTTATGCCTGAAAGCGCTCCGGCGGCTGCTCGCGCAACTGCCGCGCGCTCGTCTCAGCCGTAATGTCCCGCTGCGGCTCGGCCAGCATCTCGTAACCCACCATGAATTTTCGGATCGAAGCGGAGCGAAGCAACGGAGGATAGAAATGCGCGTGGAGATGATGAACCGGTTGGATTCGCGTGTCGCCAGGCGCTTGATGCCACCCCATCGAGTAAGGAAAGGAAATGCGAAAAAGGTTGTCGTAACGCGCCGTGGTTTCCCGGAGGACCCGGGCGAGACTGCGCCGTTCGCGCACCCGAAGATCGGTGAGAGACGAACGATGCTCTTTGCCGAGCAGCAATGTCTCGAAGGGCCAGACAGCCCAAAATGGCACAAACACGGCAAAGTCCTCGTTGTCGCAGACAATGCGTTCCTTTAGACGAAGCTCGAGCTCGAGGTAATCACACAGGAGGCATCGGTGATTCCGATTGAAGTAGCTCGATTGGCAGTTTGATTCCTGTTGCGCCAACAGAGGGATTCTCTCCTGCGCCCAGATCTGGCCGTGGGGATGCGGATTGCTGCAGCCCATCATTTCACCCTTGTTTTCGAATATCTGGACATGGTTGACGTAAGGCCGCCGAGCGAGATCGCGATGCTGCTCCATCCAGGCTTCAACCACTCGAAGGACCTCGTTCACCGTCATCTGCGCCAGGCTCAAGTCGTGCCTCGGAGAAAAGCAAAGAACCCTGCAGACGCCACGCTCCGGCATTGCCTTCAGAATAGCTGAAGTCTTGGAGCTCGGTGCTTCAGTGCGATTGACGAGCGACGATCTACGATTGACGATTGGACCACTAAGGTCCGCCTCATTCTCGCAATCGTCAATCGTCATTCGTAAATCGTCAATCATTTTTCCCCTGGAGCGCGGTCGAAGCGCCGGGAAATCGTTGTCGAAAGCAAAGGTGGAGCGATACAGCGGATTGCGCCTTCCGCCGGCGCGCCGGTTTCCGGGGCAGAGATAGCATTGGGGATCGTAAGAAGGACGACGGAACTCGGAGATCGCTTCCTGCTGGCCCTGCCAGGGGCGTTTCGTTCGATGCGGAGACACAAGGACCCAGGTGCCATTCAGAGGGTTGTAGCGGCGATGGGGTTCGTTCTTGAGCGGGAATCCAGCCATCAACGGCATGTTATCACATCGTGCTATAATGCCCGCCGTCAGTGAAGTGAATGACGAATGAAGGAATCCAGAATTCAGAATCCAGAATGAATCAACCGGTGCAGCCGCAAAAATATAAACGAAACCACAGATGAACACAGAGCAGCCCAGCCGCAACCCAAAAAAATCTCACCACGAAGACACGATGCGTGCGCTCCCGGGAGAACGCACAAAAATCCTTTCCAAAAAGCAAAGGATTTTCGGCTTAGTAGTACAGATGAACACGGATCTGTGTTCACCTCCGGTTTCATTTACGCCTTCTGAATTCTGGATTCTGAATTCTGGATTCCCTCTGTCATTCGTCAATCGTTATTCGTCAATCGTCATTAGAAGAGAGCCATGAAAGAAAAATATCGAAACGCGATGTGATTGGCGAATTCGCCGCCTCGGATGTGGAGGACGTAGAGGCTGCCATTGACGCGGCGCATCAGGCGTTCCCCGCATGGAGAGATCTTTCCGGATGGGCGCGCCAGGAGATCCTGCGCAAGGCCGCGGACATTCTGGAATCTCGAACGCAGGAGGTTGCGGCGGCCATGGTCCGCGAGAACGGTAAAACCATAGCCGAGGCGCGCGGCGAAACTTTGCGCGGCGTCGCGCTCTTGCGTTTCTATGCTGCCGAGGGGGTCCGGAGTGTCGGAGAAGTCGTGCCTTCGGTCAACGCCAAGACGTTGATCTACACGACCCGCGAGCCGCTCGGAGTCGTCAGCATCATCACCCCCTGGAACTTCCCGGTCGCCATTCCCTTCTGGAAGATTGCTCCGGCTCTGGTATACGGAAACACGGTAGTGTTCAAGCCGGCGAGTGTGACTCCCCATTGCGGCGCGCTGGTGACGCGGGTTTTCGAACAGGCGGGCCTTCCGGCGGGCGTTTTGAATTTCGTCACCGGGCGCGGGGAAGCTCTGGGCCAGGAGATGGTCAAGAACGAGAAAGTGCACGGGGTTTCGTTTACCGGCTCGAACTCCGTAGGGCGCAGAATCGCGCTCTGGGCTTCGGAACGCGGTGTAAAGTTTCAGCTGGAGATGGGGGGAAAGAATCCGGCGCTCGTCCTCCCGGACTGCGACCTCGAGCAGGCGGTCACGTTGACCGTGCGCGGCGCGTTTTCCTATGCGGGACAGAAATGCACCGCTACGTCTCGGGCCATCGTCCTGGATGCCTTTTATGACCGCTTCTCGGAGAAACTGCTGGAGAAGACCAGGGCGCTGAAGATCGGTCCAGGCTCTGACGAGTCGACTTTTGTTCCGCCCGTCGTTTCCGAGGATCAGAAGATCAGCATCCTTGCTGCCATCCAAAAAGGAAAATCGGAGGCCAGGTTGCTTTGCGGGGGAGGCGCTCCGGAAGGCGAAACCTTCAAACACGGGTACTACGTCGAACCGACCGTCTTTTCCGACGTGAAGCCGGATTCCTATCTGGCGCAGGAAGAGATCTTCGGTCCTGTCCTGGCTCTGATGCGAGCGCGAGATCTGAGTGAGGCCATCGATCTTGCCAACCGCGTGCGCTTCGGGTTGAGCGCCACCATTTTCGCGCGCGACCTGAACTCGATACAGGAGTACATTCGCCGCATCGAAGCCGGGATCGTGAAGGTGAATAGCGAGACGGCGGGGGTCGAGCCGCAGGTTCCTTTCGGCGGGATGAAGGAGTCCTCGTCTCATTCGCGCGAACAGGGACGCGCCGCCATGGATTTCTTCACCAGCATCAAGACCGTCTACGTCGACCGCGCCGGCCTGTGAAGAGTCTCAAATTTGAAATAAGAACGAAACCACAGATGAACACAGATTAACACTAATCGGTCTTCATCTGTGGTTGGATTTCGTCAAATTCGCGGCAAGTTTTTCGGGAAGCCTGTAATGAATCTCAAATTTCAAATTTGAAATCGGATCCAGATGAAACTGTGCCGATACTGGCTTCCGGATTCGGGCCCGACTCTAGGGTTGGTTGACGGATCGCTCGTCTATAACCTTGCAGACGCTGATGCGGAGACCTTCGGGTCGTTCTCGCGAATGCTCGGCCTGGAAAATCTGCCGGACCGGGCCGAGCGAGCAGCCGCGAGAGTCCGCTCCAGAGCAGGCCTTCTCTGGAACGACCTCGATGTCGCTCCGGATGTCAGAAAACCCCACCTGCTGGCGCCCGTCACAAAACAGGAAGTGTGGGCGGCGGGCGTCACCTATTTCCGAAGCCGCGAGGCGCGGATGGAAGAGAGTGCCGGCGGAGGGTCTTTCTACGACAAGGTGTATTACTCTGATCGGCCCGAGTTGTTCCTCAAAGGGACCTCGAACCGTGTCGCCGGGCCCAACGCGGCAATTCGCATCCGCAAAGATTCCAGGTGGAACGTTCCGGAGCCCGAGTTGGCCTTGCTCCTGGGGCCGGCGGGCAGCCTCGTGGCGTTTACCGCCGGCAACGACGTGAGCTCGCGCGACATCGAAGGCGAGAACCCGCTGTACCTTCCCCAGGCCAAAGTTTATAAGGGTTCCTGTGCGCTGGGCCCTGCCTTTGTCCTGGCTGACTCTGTGCCCGACGTGCAGGCCCTGATCATCGAGCTCCGGATCCGGCGCGGCAGCACAATCCCCTTCGAGGGGAGCGCCAGGGTGGCTCAGATGAAGCGAACCCTGAAAGATCTGGTTTCCTATTTGTTCCGCGAGCAGGAATTCCCCTACGGGGTCCTTCTCCTTACCGGTACGGGCATCGTTCCGCCGGACGACTTCACCCTGATGCCCGGCGACATCGTGGAAATCACGATTCCTGAAATCGGCACGCTGCGCAACCCCGTCGCTTCGTAGGAGTGGCCACAGAGTTTCCATGATCCTGCGGCTCGCCACTGCGAATGAAAATCAC
>QHZE01000671.1 GCA_003225335.1 Acidobacteriota bacterium | reverse complement strand
CCATCTGGGCCGCTTTTTCTATGAAACGAAGCGTTACGGGGAAGCGATGAACCGCTTCCGTCTCGCCTGCGAGCTGGACTCTGAAAATCAGAAAGCTTTTTACTTCTCAGGCCTGTGCCGGCAGGCAAGCGGGGACGAACCCGGCGCGGTCGAAGATTTTCGGAAGGCGATCGAGATTGTCGAACGGAAGCGACTCCACTATGGCTGGCCTTTCGTGGATCTGGGCGAGTTGCTCATCAATCGGGGAGAGTTCGACACCGGACTCTCCTGGATCTATCGCGGCAAGCGCAATGACCCGACGCTCCCCTACACGCACTTCGCTTACGGTCGAGCTGTTCTGAGGCGGGAGACCACCCCGGAAGTCGAGCAGGCGCTGCAACACGCCATCAAGCTGGATCCCGGGTATACGGATGCCTACTACGTTCTGGCTCGTTACTATTCCAAGGCAGGCGACAAGGAGCGCGCCGCCACGGCGTTCCAAAAATTCGAGGAGCTGCGCAAGCATCCGGTTCCCTCCCCCTTCGGTCTGCGCCGGTAAGGATCGACTCATCTATTTCAGCTCCGAGCAGAAGCAATTCGAGAACCTCGTTGTTTGAAACCGCCGATGAACGCTGATGCACGCGGATGTTCGGCGCCGCTCATCGGCGTGCATCGGCGGTTCCCTACCCTTGAAGATTCGCCACGGCG
Organism: Acidobacteriota bacterium; assembly: GCA_003225335.1. Classification (GTDB taxonomy): domain Bacteria; phylum Acidobacteriota; class UBA6911; order UBA6911; family UBA6911; genus Gp18-AA60. The sequence continues at coordinate 3,053 of QHZE01000671.1, read as the reverse complement.
TTACTTTCTCGGGACCTGTATTTCCTTCTCCTCCCAGCCGGGGCCGCCACTCCTTTCACTTCCGGAAAGTAACGACCAGCTCGCCCTGGCCGATGATGTGGCTTTGAATAAGGGTCAACAGGCTCGTCTTGTCCAATCCGGGCGGGAGCGCGAGACGCGCGTTAAGGGCGTATATCGTAAAGCGGTATTGGTGCTGCTTATCAGATTGCGGATCAGGACCGTGATATCCCGCACCTTCACCTTTGAAATCCGTGATGCCTTGAATGATCCCGGAAAGTTTTGCAGGGGCATGAATAACCTCATCACTTGGTAGCCCTTCGCGGAGGCCTGTGAGGGTTGCGGGAATCGCATACACAACCCAGTGGACCCGCGGCTCATCGATGTCCTCAAGAATGAGCGCCAATTCCCGAACATCATTCGGCAAGCTGCTCCAGACCAGGGGCGGCGAAATATTCTTGTCCTTTTTGGTGTAGCGCTTCGGCAGGGTCGAGCCGGGCTTCATAAATGGGATTTCCAGCGTTACCTTGTGCACAAATGCACTGCCGGCCAGGAGCGCGGACAGTACGGAGGCCGTTATCCCGAACCGCCGAAGAACGAGAGAAACTGCCGATCTCATGTTTCACGCCGTCTTACTGAATTCGCGTCTCAAGGAGAGCGTTGCAGATGATACAGGCCGCTACCGCGCACTTCAAGATCCCGACAACTGGGGCCGGCTCGCGCACGATTTGGCGGGGCAAGCCTTTCGTTGGTTTTCGACGACATTCAGGTAAGACCCTGGAGTGAAGATTCTCCATGAAACCCTTCGACAGCCGTTCCTATGGATGCAAGGCAGCGGCGGGTGCGGCACCCGGTAACGCGATAGCGCAGGCCACCGAGCCGCGGGTTCTTCCACTTGACAATCAAGTAGAGGCGGGGCAGAATCGCCTCCGAGACTTCACTTGAATGTCTAAACGAGGCAAGGATCGCACACAGGTTCTCCAGGGCACACTGGACCTCATCGTCTTGCGTGCGCTTGCGACGATGGGGCCCCAACACGCGTACGGAATCGCGACGCGCCTGCGGCAAGTATCCGAGGACCTGCTCGATCTGAACCAGGGCACGCTCTACCCCGCACTCGTCCGCCTCGAACGGCAGGGTTGGATCAAGGGGACGTGGCGGCGAACAGAGAACAACCGCGAGGCGAAGTATTATGCCGTCACCGCGGCGGGGCAAAAGGCGCTCGCGCAGGAAACGGTCCGCTGGCGCCGGCTGGCCGGCATTATCGAGAAATTGCTGTGGGAGGATTCCTGATCCATGCACCACTGGAGGCAATTCCTCGCGAAGGTCTCGACTCTGTTCCGCAGGGGGCGTGTGGAAGACGAAATTGCGCGCGACGTCGACTCGCAACTGGGGCTGCTCGAAGACGATTTGCAGCGACGTGGCGTGCCGGCGGACGAGGCACGCCTGAGCGCCCGGCGCGCGTACGGCGGTCTCGAACAGGCGAAGGAGCTCGCACGCGACGAGCTGACGTTCGTGTGGCTTGAACAACTCTTGCAGGACGCGCGCCACGCCTTCCGAGGCCTGTCTCGGAGCCCGGCGTTCGCGGCCGTCGCCCTGCTGTCGCTAGCCCTCGGTATTGGGGCGAACACGGCCATATTCACGCTCGTTAACGGCATTCTGCTCAAGAAATTGCCGGTGCCGGACCCTGAGCGTATCGTGCAGATACAGGCCCGGCTGCGGGAGTTCGAAAGTTCCGGGTTCAATTACCCGGCATTCCGTGAATTGCGGCGGCAGACCGGAATTTTCGCCGACGTGATCGGCTTCTGGACGCGCTCCGCGGTGGCCGAGGCGGACGGCGACTCCTACACAGTTGGCTTCGAGTTGGTTACCGGCTTTTTCTTCTCCTTCTTCGGCGCCCGCCCTGCGCTCGGCCGCCTGATCGACGAAGAAGACGATCGTGCGGAAGGCGCGCACCCGGTTTGCGTACTCAGCTACCGGATCTGGCAGGCCCGGTTCGGCGCGGAACCGCGCATACTCGGGCGCACCATTCGCGTCGACGGGGTCCCGTTGCAGGTGGCCGGCCTGCGGCCGGGACTCTCCTTGCCCGAAGCCGGGGCGCGGCTGGCAGCCGCCAGCCGCGCCATCGAAGAAGCGCTTCCAGGAGAGCGGGCAAACGCCGGAACCGTCTACCAGGTCCGCGACGCCAGCAAGGGATTCGATAGCTGGCGCTCCCACCTCCAGGATCCTCTCCTGGTTCTGATAGGTGCAGTGATCCTGGTGCTGCTGGTGGCGTGCGCGAACCTGGCGAACATCCTGCTTGCGCGGACCAGTTCGCGCCGGCTGGAATTCGCGATCAAGCTCTCGCTCGGGATCTCCCGCTGGCGACTGCTCCGGCAGCCCGTCAGGAGCGGCGCACTCGAGGCGCGCTACCGCGGCCGCGCGGCCCAGGTCGAGCGGGAGGTGCGCCAGATCGTCAAATCGGCGGCGCCGGCGTACCAGGTCTCTCAAGCTACGACCATGGAACTGCTGCGCGACGGTTTGATCGCACAGGACCGGCTGCTGATGTTCCTCTCCGGGCTGTTTGGTGTTCTCGGCGTGGCGCTGGCGCTGGCCGGCATCTACGGGCTGATTTCTTATTCGGTGGCGCAGAGGACTCGGGAGATCGGGATCCGGGTGAGCGTAGGCGCGCGCCAGGTCGACGTACTCTGGCTGTTCCTCCGTGAGTCGTCGATGCTGACCGCGACGGGTGTACTCCTCGGCATTCCGCTCGCCCTGCAGCTTGCCCGATTTGTGCGCAGCATGCTGTTCGAAGTCTCGACCGCTGACCCCGCCGCGGTTTCTCTGACGCTGGCCCTCATCCTCCTGGGCAGCGCGATCGCATCGGTCGTTCCAGCCTGTCGCGCCGCACGGATCGATCCGGTACAAGCGCTGCGGTACGAATGAATGAATCAACGGACCTCGGAGCTAACCGTAGCTAACCAGCGAGCCCATACGGCCGAGGTGGAAAACACAGATGAACACAGATGAACACAGATTCACAAAGAGGCGGGGGCGGCCTTCGCCCGCAACCAAAG
>QHZE01000670.1 GCA_003225335.1 Acidobacteriota bacterium | reverse complement strand
TCCACAGTGCGGCAGGGGATCTCAAGCAAAGCCGGGCTGGCCACGATCACCGCCAGGCAACGGGCGCGGGAGATCGCCACGTTGAGCCGGTTCTTGCTGAACAAGAACTCGATGTCGCGCGGCAGATCCTCGCCGCTCGAGGTCGCCATCGAAATCAAAACGACCTCCGCCTCCTGCCCCTGAAACTTGTCCACCGTCCCGACTCGGGCCGACGGGAGAATCGATTTCAAGTAGTTGACCTGCATGTTATACGGGCTGACGACCAGGATGTTCTCAGTCGTCATTGGATGGATGGCTCCCTCCCGGTCGCGATACCGCTGCCGCAACAGGCTGGCGTAAATCTCATGGATCACCTGCCCTTCTTCCTCCGACTTTTGGGCGCAGCCCTGATGCCCCACCTCTACGAACCGGATGGCGCTCGGAGCCAGTGCTGGATGAGCATCCCCGGTGAGAATCAGCCCCTGGTTCTGGTTGTGGGGCTCCGGACGCAGGCGGCCGTCATAGACGGCGTCAGAAATGAACCGGCAGACATTCTCGTGCATCCGCCAGGTCGTCGCCAGAAAGGCCCCGCGCTCCGGGGGGACGGTGGCCCAGTCCTCTAGCAAATACTCCAGCACCGACAACCCTGGCGGAATCTGTGTTGCCAAGTTGTCCGGCGGCATCGGCATTCTTTCCGCGAGCACGAAAAAGACTGACGGCCGGATTGAAGATACCCGTTTGTAGTTACGAAGACCATCTCTCTCGAGCCCGGTCAAATTCGCTGGTTCGGTGATGAATCGGGCAACACTGTTGACTGTGAGTGCACGGAGCGCACGGCGCCCGGAAAGGTCGCCAAGGGGTTCGGATCGATGCCGCTCAACCTGTGAACTACCAGCCAAATGATGACAGCGATGACACCAAGCCTCGGTCCCGGCCAATGGAACCCAGCCATTGTCGATGGACATGAATAATTCTTTTTCTTCTCATGTAGGTCAAAGTGACGTACCGATTTTGAAACCCGAGATAAGAAGGCACAAGGGTAGGGTGGAATTTCTTCACTTGGACGGGCTTCTTTGCTTCTCAAGCTTGGCGAGCTGCTCTTGCGCTTTTGTTCGGATGAGCTCCGGACCCAATTGGGAAGACCGTTCGAGAGCAACCTGAGCCTTGAGCGGCTTGCTATCATACAAATAGGCGACACCCAGTCTAAAGAAAACTGCCCCACTTGCCTCGGGATTGAACCTGATTGATTTTTCCAACTCTGCGACACTGTCAGCATAGCGTCCCCGCTTGAAGGCAATGAAACCGAGTGCCTCCTGGGCGGACGATCTCATGCGAGCGGTCAGTTTGCGCCATTTGTCCAGAGGAACTCCTCGTGTCGCTTTGAGCCCATCAATCTCTTCGAGGGCTTGTCGTGCATAACCTTCGGCTCTGTCTAACAAAGCTGTGGATTCAGCCGACAGGTTATGGGCCCCATTTGGAATGGTGTTCGCCAGAGTCAAAAGCGCGTCCACATCGTGGGAATTTAGTTCCAGGGCTTTTTCCAAGAATTCCGAAGTTGGAAACTGCTTTCGAAAGGCGGTACACAAGGAGACAATTTTCCTGGCGTCTGTGGTCTGAACGATGTCCAGCACAGCATTCAACTCTTCACGCGACCGGGCCTGGGGAGGGTGGCGTTCAAAGACGACCATATCTAACTGAGCTTGCAGGCAGGGGAGCGAGAGCGTCCTAAAAGCCAGCATCAAGAGGATAGCTTGATATCGTGATCTGAATGTTCTCGAGTTCAACAACGTTTTCCTCCGCGACTCTCCTGAAGCGCTCGAGACATGATGGAACAAGACGTGACTCAAATACGCCAGCTCGATACTCGCAAAGTGTTCAGGCCAGGTTTGAACTGGAAACAGCGAGCCTACTACTCTCAAATGGCCAAGTAATTCCGCCGGATGCAACGAACAATCATCTGCCCCTTTGGAGGATTGTGGATCAACCTGAATATCAGGCGCGTATCAATCTTCACCGTAGGCTTTCTTCACTTCCTCAAACCGGGCTTGCGCCCATTTGGCCTCCGCCGGCATTTTAAGCGTTAGATAGGTTCTAAAAAGCAAGTAATAGGGTGCCGCATTCGCTGGGTCCAAATCGGCTGCTTGTCTCAGGGCAGCCACACCTTTAGCAAGGTCACCGGTCCACAGATACAGCTTGCCCAAAAGCAGGTGATTACTCGCCAGTTTGGGCTCCAACTGAATCGCCTTCTGCACATACTCGAGCGCCTTGTCCTCGTTGTTTTCCTGCAGATAGAGGCGAGCTACCCCCTGCAATGGCAAGCTATAAATGGCCCCTTGAGCGCCTGCAGCCGCAACGCCCGCTTTATATTCCTCCATGGCCTTTTCCCGGTCCCCTTTGAGTTCCAAGGCATAGCCCAGAAGATATCGGGATCGGATATCGTGCGGATTTCGCTGCAGCGCTTGCCTGAAATACTCCATGCCTTTGTCTACCTGATCCAGATCCTTTGAGTAGTATTGACCTAGATAGAAGTATGCCAACGATTCATTGGGGGCATGCTCGGTTAGCCATAACATCTCCTGCTTAAAAAGCTCGAACTGCCTGATGATGGCGTAACAGATGCCCAGGATGAGGTGGGCCATAGGGATACCGGGACTCCGGTCAACAGCTGCCTGGAAATGACGCAACGCCGAGATGAACTTCTCCTGCTTCAACTGAAGAATACCCAGCCAGTAGTGGCCCACTCCACTCTCAGGAAGCTCCGTGACAAGTGTGTCCGCCAGTTGGCGGGCCTCGTCCAATTTACCGCCACTCAGCCTCATTGGGATTCTTTGACAGGTTCGAGCGGCCTCTGGATTGGAATCCAGGCCGAACGCGGAACAGGCTCCCTTAACCGTGATTTCTCTTCCCCAGAAAGAAGCTGTCGGTTGCGCTGATGGTGACGCTACAGGGAGGCCCTGTGCGTTCACATTTTGAGCGAGAAGCCTAAGTAAGAGTGCCGTCATCCCAAGGGTATTTCGAACTGTGCGCTGGGTGGGGTTCTTCATTCGCCTACCAGTCAATTTGCTGCCCTGTTATCCTTGGCGGTAAGAGATTGAGGCCCTTCTCGCGAAGCAAGGCGGCCGGTACAGATGGCATGCGATTTCTTATACTACATTGCCAGAGAGTCCGTAACCAAGTGTTTTCCCGATTCCCTGCCCTGAACCAGTTCTGGCGGCGAACCTAAGCATAAAGTTCGTCGATCCTGACGGGAAAACCCTTCCGAAAGTGGATGTCCGGATCACTCACCTCATCACCCAGCGTTTCGAGCAGGTAATTTCCGACCGGCAAGGAAAGATCGAGGTTGCAGGCCTGACTGACGGTAAGTACGAACTCCTAGCCCAGCTCAAGAATTTTTTCCCACTTAAGGAAGAGATCGAGCTGACAGGGGATATGCCTCTGGAAAAAGTGATGTTCAACCAGAAATTCGTGGACAGAGCCAACAAAGAAGTTGCTGAAGCCGTCCGTGCCGTCAGGGCTAGAGGTGGAGCTCTTCCAGGAGCGGAATTCTACGGCAGCAGAGCATTCAAAACGACTGATGTCAGGGTGCAATGGGCAAATCCGGGCGACATCGAGCTGGTATTCGATATCCAATGGCAGCGAAACATCTGTAAAGTGGCCGGAATCACGCCGGCTCCGTCCGGAGCGATTCTCAACATGCTGGAACCGTACTTCACGATTGCCCGGCTAAAAGAAGGCAAGCAAATCGGACTGCCGACACACATCGAAAATGCTTTGGAGCTTCTAGATGAGCCTGGAGAGTGGTACTTCAACAAAGCGACGCGTTGGCTTTATTACAACATCCGCCATCGCATGAGTACCGCCGGATGCCGGCGCGATGTCTTCAGTGACGATGCGCTGCTGTTGATGTCGAAGGCCACCGGCGGCATCATGCGCCAGCTGGATGTGCTCGGAGAGCAATGTCTGGTCACGGCACTGAAGACCAAGTCCAACATCGTTGACGCTGCTGTTGTGCAAAGAGCCATTCAGTCCTGTGGGGACGCACTGCTATGAGCGTCAAATCTATGGAGCCATCGCCTACTACCTTGAGCATGAGGCTGAGGTCGAAGCCTATCTTAAGATGAGGCGAGCGGAGGCTGAAACCATCAGGCACGAAATCGAAAGCCAACAAGACACCTCCGGCTTCAAGGCCCGGATTCGCGCCCGTCGTGCCAAACTCATCAGGTCCCCATAGAAAACTTCGACCAGCGTATTCTGCGCGGTCTCAAACGCCAAATCGAACGTCTCGATTACGTGATCGTCCAGGAAACCGAGCTGGCAGGTTCCAAAGACTCACCGCTGCTTGCGTGGGCGGCGGAACAGCAGCGGATTCTGGT
>QHZE01000313.1 GCA_003225335.1 Acidobacteriota bacterium | reverse complement strand
CTCGGGCAAGCCGCCCCGGTCTATTTGTCATTTGTCATTTCAAGCACAGCCGATAATGGCGGCGACTTGCGGAGACCACACAGGACGCGCTCCTACGACAGCCTCTCGACGGATTAGGGGGTGAAGGGAACTATGGCTTTGGAATGGAAGGGCGTCATGCCCGCGATGACAACCTGCTTCAAGGAAGACTTGAGCATCGATCGGGATTTTGCGGCAACACATGCGCGGTGGCTGGTGAATCACGGATGTACCGGGATCGTGACGCCGGGTTCGCTCGGTGAAGGCGCGACGCTGACCTTCGAAGAGAAGGTTGCCCTCTGGCAAACCTGCGTTCGCGCGGCCGGGGGCGGCGCGCCGATCGTCGCCGCAATCTCCTCGCTGAGCACGGCGGAGGCCGTGCGGTTGGCGCAAAGCGCGGCCGATCAGGGGTGCGCGGGGTTGATGGTCCTGCCGCCCTATGTGTACAGGAGCGACTGGCGTGAAATGAAGGCTCATGTGGCGGCGGTCATGCGCGCGACGCGATTGTCGTGCATGCTCTACAACAATCCGATCGCTTACGGCACCGACTTTCTTCCGGCACAGATACAGGAGCTGGCATCCGAGCACGAGAACTTTCACTCGGTCAAGGAATCCAGCGCCGATGTCCGGCGTGTGACGGCCATTCGTGCGATCGCCGGCGAGCGGCTTGCGGTCTTTGTCGGCGTGGACGACGCGATCGTCGAGGGTATCGGCGTGGGCGCCGTGGGGTGGATTGCCGGACTGGCGAATGCTTTGCCGAAGGAATCGGTCGATCTTTTCAACTACGCCCGGAACGGCGAAAGGGCGAAGGCGTTCAAGCTGTATGCGTGGTTCCTGCCGCTGCTGCGAATGGACACAGTGCCCAAGTTCGTGCAGCTGATCAAACTGGTGCAGGTGGAGGTGGGCATGGGCAACGCCCATGTGCGGCCTCCCCGTCTCGAGCTCGCCGGAACCGAGCTGGAGGAAGCCCGCGCGACGATTCATGCGGCGTTGAGAAACCGTCCCTCGTTGTAAGCTTGACTCGACGTTTCCGTAGACTGGGGAACCAATTGACGCCAGAGAGAGCTGCGGTTTTACTGGGCACGAATTTCACGGTGCAGCCCCTCCGCAACCAAAAAAATCTCACCACGAAGACACGAAGACGCGAACAATCCTTTGCGATTCTTCGCGTCTTCGTGTCTTCGTGGTGAGACCAGGGAATCCTTGCCGGATTGCGAAAGATTTTCGGCGTAGTACTGCGTCCGGATCATACTTGCCTCCAACCCATTCGACCGTCTCCTTGTGCTCCTCGTGACGGGGTTCGCGGATGCTATGGACCAGTGATGAATAGCCGGAAACTCCACCGCAATCTTCCGGAGGACAGGCGCCTTCCCCGTTCAGACAAATTGGCAGCACGAATGCCGGATCCGGAGGCAGGACGTTCTCGACCAGAATTTCGTGCTCCCAGTGGTCGCCGAGATCGTATTCGTACACGACCCGATCGCCCACCCATGGCGCTACCTCACAGAGTCGCGCGGCAGACTCGTCTTCCGCTCCCAGTCCGGCCCAGTCGTCTTCGAGCCGGGGATCCGCATAGCACGCCCCCGCGACCGAGAACCGGTGAACGTGACTATTGGTCCAGCCCATGGCAGTTTGAAGGACCTCATGCAGAATGCTCAACGTAGTGTTGCCGGAGACGAGCAGCCGTCTCCAAATTTCCGGGTAGATGCCGGTGAGAATCACTTTGAGCTGATAAATGGTCGAGCCAGTCGCTGCCCCGTGCGTCTCCGAGTCCTGGCGGGCGGGAATGGATCGAGATTTTCGACGAACCTTCGACATCTTCACGTTCTACCCCAGCCTCCTTATTAATTCCTTGGTGTAATTCTATACAACAAACCCTTGATCACGCGCAACCTGTTGAAGTGTACGCGCGGTAGCTGCCGGATCACGCCGGGCTTGGACAACCCGGCCCGGCGGAGATCATGGGGTCAGCGAATCGGCAGGCAGGCGCCGACTCCCAGGGCAATTCGATTGCGCGCTCGCATATTTCTGAAGCAGGGCTCGCGGTATAATGCCCGCCGCGAAGAGGGGCTCGGATGATGATTCAAAAAGTTATGATGCTCATTCTTGTCGCGCGCTGGGTCCAGACGGGCGCGATGGCGCAAGAATTTCCCACGCCCGTCGAGGGCGACTTCACGATTCGCGACTTTCGCTTTGAGAGCGGCGAGGTGCTGCCCGAGCTGAAGCTGCATTACAGGACGCTCGGAAAACCGAGCCGGGACGTGTCGGGTGCGGTGCGCAACGCGGTCCTCATTCTGCATGGCACCGGGGGCTCCGGCCGCCAGTTTCTTTCCTCACAGTTTGGCGGCGTGCTCTTCGGCTCCGGTCAATTGCTGGACGCGGCAAAATACTTCATCATCCTGCCGGACGGGATAGGGCACGGCCAGTCCAGCAAGCCGAGCGATGGGTTGCGGGCGCGCTTTCCGCACTACAATTACAACGACATGGTCACGGCGCACTATCGGCTTCTGACCGACGGGCTCGGCGTGAATCACTTGCGGCTGGTGATGGGGACCTCGATGGGTGGGATGCACACGTGGGTTTGGGGCGAGAAATATGCCGGCTTTATGGATGCGCTTATGCCGCTGGCCAGCCTGCCGGTGCAGATCGCAGGCCGCAACCGGATGATCCGCCGCATGATCATGGACTCGATCAAAAACGATCCGGAGTGGCACGACGGCGAGTACAAGCAGCAGCCCATGCGCGGCTTGACCCATGCCGTCTATGCCTTGCTGTTTATGAGCAGCAGCCCGCTGCAACTGCAGAAACAGGCGCCTGCGCGGGAGGAAGCAGACCGGTTATTCGACAGCCGGGTGCGCGCGTCACTGGACAACAGGGATGCCAACGACATGCTCTACCAATTCGATGCCTCGCGCGATTACGATCCCTCGCCGAGACTCGAAAGCGTCGAGGCTCCGCTCCTGGCCATCAACTCGGCCGACGATCAAGTCAATCCGCCGGAGCTGGGCATTATGGAGCGGGAAATCAAGCGGGTGAAACGCGGGCGCTTCGTCCTGATTCCCACGAGCGATGAGACCCGGGGGCACGGCACACATTCCCTGCCTCAGCTGTGGAAGCAGCATCTCGCCGCATTGTTGGATGAATCGAAACGCTAAGGATTTCCTTCGCGGCTTCGCGGTGAGTGCTGGCTGGGCTTTCACCACGAAGGCGCGAAGACGCGAAGAAAACGCGAAGGACATCGTCGCCTGGGATTGCAAAAGCAACGGAAAGCCCAGGTGATTCCGTACGACGGCTCGCCGGTTCGGCAAACTTGGGCTGCCGCCGTGCGCGCAAAGCATTCGCTGCCGAGAGCACCATCGTGAATGTGTGGCGGTTCCCCAAATCCGCAATCCGCAATCCGCAATCCGCAATCCGAAATCCCTATTGGACTCCGGCCGATGCCGCGGCAGGACCAGGCGTTGTCGATGCCAGTGTGAGCGCCATCGTCGCCCAACCCGTAGCAGCCCCGGAAATCCACTGGTCGACGCCGTGCGGGAAGCCGTTATCGAAATACGGCTGGAAGCCCAGCGCTCGCGTTTTCACGTACCAAGAGCCATCCTCGAGTTGAGCGAAACGACCCCTCGGGTAGAAGAGGAACAACAAAATATGCGCACCCCGGCAGGGGTTGTTGGATCTCCCCGGGCCGCTGCCGGGGCGCATTCGTTTATTGCAATATTGCACCCGAAAGTCCACGCCCTGAGATCTCTTTGGGTGTAAAATCCGGCTCCTATACTATGAAGCGTTGACAGAACTATGCCAGTGCGTTCGGGCGAGTTGAGGAAAAAGGCGCAGTCCCGGCGGGCGTTACCTGCCGGCGCTGGACGCCGCTGAGCGCGGGCGTCGGCGGCACCACACGCTATGACATTTCTTCGCTATTTTCTCTACGTCCTCGGAGCGGCTCTATTGTCAGCTGTTGTTGGCGGGGTGTTTGCCTCAGTGGTGGCGCTGGTTTCGCCAGAGTTCGTGAAAGGGTTGTTCTCACCACCGAATGACGCATCGCTGCCACGATACGCTGCGGCAGTCGGAATGATCTGGGGAGTGTTCATCGGCGCAGGCGTCATGGGGTTTTGTCTCGGTCTGGTTACGCTCGTGCAGATGGCCCGAGCATTGACAAAGAAGAAGGGCGAGGATCGTGCGCCCGATGTTTAATCCCAATTTCTGCGCGAGCCCTTACGGCTCCGTTACACGGAAGCGCTCCGTCTTCACCCAGAGATGCTCGCGCCGGCGGATGAAATCGTCATAGGCGGCTTTCAAAACCACGAAGATCCATAACTGGCAGTAGGTGAAATACGAAGCGGCGATCAAGAAGATGTTGAGCGGGGAGTCTTCCTTTTCGCGTGAAAGTGCAATGACGATTTCCAGGATGAAGAGGAGGTACGCGAAAGTCCAGACTTCCTTGTAAGGCCCCGGGACGCGAATGGATACGAGCCCAAGCCATGCAGTGATGAAGAGCAGATCCGAAAGAAGGATAGCAACGAAGAAGATATAGTAGACAGACATCGAGTAGAACAATTCCAGCCCGACGGCACGCGGCTTTATCCGGAAAACCTGGGTAATGTATTTTTCGAGCACGTAGTTGTTTCCGCGCGCCCACCGTACTCGCTGCCGGAACCAGACCCGCAGGGTCTCGGGTTCCTGCTCCCAGGTGACCGCGTAAGGGATGAACTTGACCAGGTACCCGGCCTGGTAGATTCGGATCGACATTTCGGCATCTTCCGTGAGAGCTTGCTCGTCCCAGCCGCCCAGCTCCTCCAGAAGAGAACGGCGAATCAAATAGTTCGTACCTGGCAGCGTGGACATGCGCAGCAAGCGCCATCTGCCCGCCTGTACAATCCACTGAAAAGCCAGCGACTCCAGATTGATGAAGCGAGTCAGGAGGTTCTTGCGCTTGTTCACGCAGCGGAACTTCCCGATAACGGCGCCCAGTTGGGGGTTGGCGACGAGTTGTTGTGCGAGAAGCAGCACGGCATCGGGCTCGGGAAGATTATCAGCGTCATAAATTCCGATGATATCGTGCTTGCAGTGGAGCAATCCCCGGTTCAGCGCCGCGGATTTACCCCGGGCGGCGAATTCCTTCGGCACGTTGAAAAGGCGCACGCGCGGGTCGCGGAGGGCGATGACCTCGACCTGCTCCGCCGTGTCGTCTGTGCTGCCGTCGTTGACTACCAGGATTTCCAGGAGGTCCTTCGGGTAGTTCAACCGCAGGAGCGCCTCCAGCGTGTGCGTGATGACAATCCCTTCGTTGTGAGCAGGAATCATCAGAGAGATAGCCGGCAGCGGGACAGCATCTCGTTCCAGGGCGAGCCGCTGCCTCTCGGAACGGAATCCATACAGGTAGCCCAGCAGGAAAAGGATGAACTGATAGGCCAGCATGAACCAGATGATGATGACGCTGAAGACGAATAGGTAGTCAATAGCGAGGTGTGAATACATTTGGAGTCCCAGCTAACAAACGCATTTTTTCCAAAGAACGATGAATGGGACACGGAACCTCACGGATCGGAGGAATGACACCGAACTCGTCTATCCGTGAAGTTCGGTGAGACCCGTGTTTCATCCGTGTCCCATAAAGCATTAAGGATAATGCCCGGACCAGGGGCGCATCCGGGGGGCCACACAGGGCCGCGCTACGGAGCGGACTTGCCCACCGCGCGTTTGAAGGCGCGACGCGACAGTATCGCCAGGTAGAAAAGAGCCATGACTCCGGTAGCCACAGACCCAAAAATGACGATCAGCGTGGAGCTGTACAGGCTGGCAGTGTCCAGAATTACGTAAGCGGCGCTGTCGGCCAGCACTTCCACCCTGTGTTGCCCGCGAGGCAGCCGCACGCTCCAGAGACCGGAGGTGAAGGCCGGAGTCTCCTCGATGCGTGTCCCGTCCACGCGGACTTCGAAGGGGCGGCGGTTGAACAACGCTATGGTCCGCAGATCCGAATCATAGCCGAATTCCAAGCCCCGGTGGGTCGGTATCAAAGAGTCCAGATTTCCTGTAAAGCGCATGAGCCGGATGTCCAGGATCGACCTGTCAACGAGGCGGAATCTCGATTCCGATGCGGAAATCTCGTGACTTCCCGCGGGAAGCAGGATCTCGTTATCCCCCCAGCCCGGCCAGACTTTGCCGTCTACCAGAAAACGCTGCCATGGTCCTGGAGCATTCAGCAGGACCGGCTTTTCGGATTTGGTGACCCAGGTGGACCAGCGGCGCTCGACCCGGGTGTCATTTCCGAGCACGCGGGAAAGCATCTGCAAGTCTTCGAAGGGGATCGTGGACTCGCTGTAGATAGCCGCCCGCCCGCACGCCTGGCTGGCAAGATGCAGAGAATCCGCCAGCTCCACACCGACCAGCAAGGGTACGGGTGAAACGGAGTGACTGACATCGCGGTCCGGCACGACGTTGATATCAAACATCAATCGGCGCTTGTCAGGAACCAGCCGCAGATAGGCGTCGGTGAAGCGTTTGTATCGCTCGGGGCTGTCCGCCCAGAGATGCGCGGGATCTTCCACCTGAAGAGTGAAAGGGAATTGACTCATCAGCGAAACGATCTGGCGCGATTCGACGCCGGTGTCGCGCGTCAGAGTGCGGGAGTGAAGGCTGTCCAGCATGGTCACAACGATCTCCATGTCCCGCTCCTGAGCCTGAGGCGTCAATCTTTCCAGGAGCGCTTTGTGCCAGTCCAGCACCCTCTGGCTCCGGTAGCTTTCGAACTTCTTGAGCGCGGCGGGATCTTTCTTCCAATAATAAGGCGATTTGCGGTCGAAGAGCAGAACGGGGTCGAAGCCATTCAGCGCGCGAAAAGCCGAGCGCGCAGGGGCACCCATAGGAAGATAGCTCTTGGGGTCTTCCGGTCCCTGACCGGTGTCGTAGTTGAGCTCGGCGATATTGACGCCGTCCCACGCGTATTTCTTAAGGAGCTCCTCCACAAAGCTGAAAGCGGCTTCCCGGCAATCAGGGTTATCGAGATCCATGTGGTAGCGCCAGCCAACCTTGCCGTCTTCTCCGGTAGCGGTTCGCGCGCGCCATTCCGGATGATCGTCCCAGAACTTCTTGCTTACATGCGGCAGTTCCAGCCAGGCGTAGACGAGGATGCCGTTTTTGTGGCAGACATCGATAAGACGCTGGTAGTTGTAGGACCATGTGGGATAAAACTGGTAGGCGGCGGCGTAAATGACCCGAACGCCCACTCTCCTCCACAGTTCAGCGAGGTTTTCAATGGCGGTCGCTTCCCGGAAGCTGGGATCGAAATAGAGCTCAAGCTGCGGCGTTTGAAAAGGCAGCTTGAGGTAGAAGCCTTCCTTTGCATACTGAACAAAATAGGGGAGCCTGCTGTAGCCGAGAGGAGTGTTGGGATCCAGGCGCGCTCCAAGATACAGAAAGCGGCCGCTTCCGAACCGGGCGAGAGTTGCGAGCGGCAATTCGCTCTCAGAATCCTGGGCATAAACCACCAGGGGATCCTTTATGGTGAACCGGTCAACGTCCGCGGGGGGCTTCCACGTCATGCTGATGTTTCCGTAAAGCTTTTCGTCCACTTCGCGGATCTTGAGCGATCGCTTCTCGTGTGTCACTCCCAGGGACAGGCTGAGAGGGCTGGACCCGTCGAGCACGAGCCGTCCGCCACGCCGGACGAATTCATCGATGTCTTCGTTTTGTTTCGCAGAAAGCCGTTCTGCGGCGGCCTGGGGAACTGCCACGATGGTTTCTTTGTCGATGGACGAGGTGCTGAAATCCTTCCATTTGCGGGTGCTCACTCTGAAGCCGTAGACGCGAAACGCCTGCGCGTAACTCTGCTGGTTGTTCCAGTCTGCCTGGCGCAATCCGTCGTCCCAGAGCACCACGACCTCAGGCTGAGTGAGTGCGGACGCCTCCGGAGCCTTGCTTGTAAACCGCTGTTTCAGCCAGGTGGAAATAGACTCCCAGAGCGTGGGCTCCGGAGCCTCTTTTTGTGGACGGATTTCGGGAACGCCTTCCATGACCAGGATCGCGTCGGGAGGCACCACGCCGGGGTCGGTGACCGTGGTATCCAATGGCCGATCGGAGTACGATTCGCCGGAGATCCGCCCGGTGGAGTCCATGAAGAAGCGCCTCAAGTAGCGGCCGTGGATGGGGAGATTCACGGTGTCCGTATAAGTCTGGACCAGCCGGTCGTTCATCTGGACGCGGCAGTCGTAGTCGTTGATGGAAATAAACGAGTAGCCGTTGGCCTCGATGCCGTCGAGGACGCGTGTCAGATACTCCCGTTCCAGAAACGGGTGGAAGAAGAACGAGGCGACTCCATCTCGGACAATCTTCAAGCGGGCCGAGCTCTGAACCAGGGAATCCGGGTCGGGGTTCTCCAGGCTGATGAAGCCGAGCGATTCGGGAATAATGAAACGGCCGTACCGGTCGACGGAAGGATACGGAAAGTGGTGCCCCGTTTCTCCCCGGTTGAAAGAGGCAACCCTTTCGTAAGAAGAATTGAAGTACCGCGCGATGGTCTGATAGTCGAGGGAGGACGCCATGTAATGCGGCGTTTCCCAGGTGACCGGGTAGATTCCGTTCTTGAAACACTCTTCGAGACCGAGCCGGAGTTTCTGTTCCACCAGCGTTTTCGAATCGCCCTGAATCGGCTTGTCTGACAGCGAGTCCCAGAATTCAAAATCGTCGCCGCTCTTTCCGCGGTACTGGTGGGTTACCCCGTGCATTACTACCAGGCCGCCTTTTGACACCATGTAGCGAATGGCGCGCACGAAGGCCGGCCGGTCCGACAGGTAGATCTCTTCGTTGTTTGCCGGGTCCCGGTAGATTGGAATCAGCGAGACCTGGAAGGGGATGCCACGCCGGTTGAGATAGTCCGCGAGATCCCGCAGATTCTCGGGGTCGTCCTGCGCTGAAATGTCTTCCAGGCGCAGCAGGGCCTTGCGGTCCTCCTGATGCGGCACGTTGAGGAAATCGTGAAGCAGGTCGCAGAAAACCCAGTAGCGGTCTCCTTCCGCCACGAAGGCGAAGGGAGAATCGGCGCAGTACCAGAAATTTCCGGAACGGATCACATAAGGCTCCGTCCTGCCGTTGCCGGCTTCCGCCCGCGCCAGAACCTTCACCTTGGAGGCGTCCAGAATTTCAAGCGGGAAGATGAGTGATTCTTCTTCTGGTTTCAGTACCGAGATGCCTTTATAAGAGACCGACCGGAACCCTTCCAGCATTCCCGAGTGACCCGTCCGAAAACCCAGTTTCGCCGCAAAGGAAGGATCAGACAGGAGCTCGTCAACATGTTTGAAAATCCAGAAAATCGGCATCGACGCTGCACGCGCGTCGGCAAGCAGATGGAGCGGGTATCGGGGATTGCGGTCATCGACTCCGAGAACGATGACGAATCGGTAGCGCGCCATGTCCCCCGCCTTGTACTCCTCCAGGGAAACGAGGTCGCCTTTCAGCCCGAAGTGTCCCAACAGGTCGAGGATGTTGTTCCCGTCCACCAACCCCGAGGGCAATGGACCCGGCACGCTGTCGTGAATCACGAGGACGTCAGAAGGAGATCTGGGGAGTTTCGCATCCTGAGACTGGCCGATTCCCAAAGTCACGGCCAGCAACATGAATGTTGCAAACAGCCATTTTCGACCTGGCGCCCTGTTCATGGCATCCAGCGAAAAACCCCGGCAAAGCCGCAACCTCCCTGGGAGCGCACGCTTCCAGCGTGCCCTGCGTGTCTGACGCCTAGCACGCGGGGTGCCTGAGCTCCCGGGAACGCGGAGAAAAATCCTTGCCAGGTTGCGAAGGACTTTCGGCTTATTCGTACAGATGAACACGGATCTGTGTTTATCTGTGTTTATCTGTGGTTTCATTTTGTTCAGTTTACGCAGCCAGAAGATGCGTGAAATCCTTGGCAGCTTCTCACCCCAGGTTCGGTCCAAGACCTCCAACGGTTTCCTGGGTTCTCTTTCGGGTGGTTCTTTGCTCTTAATTAGGTTATTTGTATCTACGAACATGTGTGCTAACTGTATTCGCATTTCTGGGACGGTGTGAATGGCTGGGGGCTTTCGCCCCGCCCGGCAAGATACTCCAAGGCTTGTATGATGCGCGTGCACGCCTGGCCGTCTCCATACGGATTCACTGCTTCGGACATACGCTGATACTCCTTGGGATTCCGCAGCAGTTCGCTGGCGACTTCCAGGATGACTTCGGGTTCGGTGCCGACCAGGCGGACTGTTCCCGCGGCGAGGCCCTCGGGGCGTTCCGTTGCATCGCGGAGGACCAGGACGGGCTTTCCCAACGCCGGCGCTTCTTCCTGGATGCCGCCGGAGTCCGTAAGAACGAGGTAGCAGCTCTTCATAAAATGTACGGTCTCGAAGTAATCGATCGGTTCCAGGAGTATGATGCGGTCTCTTTGTTGCAAACGCGGCAGGATCGTGTCGCGGACCGCCGGGCTGAGATGAACGGGGAACACTACCAGGACATCGGGAAATCGATCCACGAGGCGGAGGAGGGCGTCACATATTCGTTGCTGAGGCGCTCCTTGATTCTCCCGGCGATGGGAAGTGACCAGAACCATCCGCAACCGCTCCGAGGCGACGCGTGCCAGCACGGGGTGGTCGCAGGTTTTGCTCCAGCGCAGGACATCCTGGAGAGCGTCGATGACGCTGTTTCCCGTGATCCAGATCTTCTCGCCGCAGACCCCCTCGCGCAGCAGGTTGTCGCGAGATTCCGCCGTGGGCGCGAAATGGGCGTCGGCGAGGACCGAGGTGAGGTGCCGGTTGATTTCTTCGGGAAATGGATAGAACTTCTGACGCGTGCGCAGTCCCGCTTCGACATGGGCGACGGGGATCTTGTGATAGAAGGCTGTGAGGGCCCCCACGAAGGTGGTCGAAGTGTCCCCCTGAACCACAACGAAGTCGGGCTTTTCGTGCAACAAGACGGCGTCGAGACCCTTCACGGCGCGCGCCGTAATCTGGGCCAGGCTCTGCCTGGGACCGATGATATTCAGATCATGGTCCGGCCGGATCAGGAACAATTCCAGGACCTGGTCCAGCATTTCGAGCTTGAGCGGTGGTTGGAGTGCGTCACGCAAGGATGGCTGTAACGGGTACGACTATCGCGTAGGCGGACACCGGTCCTCCGGAATTTTGGCAACTGACGCCGGGCTGTAACGATCGATCAGGCATTGTGAACCGCCGCCATGATATCATTGAAGGGCTCATTCTTCCAGAACCCTCAGAGGAGTGGGTGCAATTGGAAGTGCGAGTCAATTCATGCTGCCTTGACTTTCCCAGAAGGTATGAAGAATTTAAATTCGTGTTAATTCGTCGCAGTTTTACTGGCCATGAATTCCACGAAAACGATCACTGCGGTTTGGAGTTCATCGGTTTGAAATACAATTTTTCCCAGTCTCTCAGGGCCGGGCTATTCACGCGCGCCTGACGGTGCGTCCAAAAATTTGACCCGCACTTCTAAATTGCACCCCAGAGGAGTTTGACTGCCTTGGAAGCGCTAAGCGCAACACAACTGAATGCTCTCAGAAAGATCAATTCGCCTACGATTGCCAATGCTATCGAGATGTTTGAAATACGGCCCAGGAACACAGGCTCCCTTGGCCCGGAGGTGCGCTGTTTGTTCCCGGGCCTCGGGACCATGGTAGGCTATGCGTTTACGGCCGTCATTTCGGCGGACCTGCCAGCCAAGGGACACTCGGTGACCCAGCGATCGGATTACTGGGCGGCTACTTCCAGAGTGACCCCGCCCCGAGTCGCCGTAGTTCAGGATCTGGACAATCCTCCCTGCCGCGGTTCCTTCTGGGGTGAAGTGAATTCGAACATCCATCGGGCGTTAGGGTTCGTCGGGACGGTTACTAACGGAAGCGCCCGCGATCTGGAGGAGATGGAGAAGCTGGGCTTCTTCACCTTTGCGCGAAGCCCGTCGGTTTCCCATGCCTATGTCCATCTGGTGGATTTCGGAGGTCCGGTCCGGGTCGGAGGAGAAGTAGTGAACCCGGGGGATTTGTTGCACGGGGACCGGCATGGCGTGGTGATCATTCCGGGCGAAATTGCGCCTGGCGTCGCGGACGCAGCCGCGGAGGTAGACGCCGCCGAGCGGGAAGTGATTCGTTATTGTCAGTCTGAAGATTTCAACGTGGCAGGACTGAAGAATGCCTACGACAACCTCCAGGCCCGTTTTCTGCAAATCATCGAACGGCGCAAACCAGCCGGTCGGTGAAACTCCGCACTGGACTTCTTGAGCGTAGAATGAGATATATGTAGTGCATCCGCCCTCAGATCTTCCGGCGCAAAACTATTCTTGGGGACTGCAAATGACCAGAAAGTATCGGCAACACGGTTACATGAACAGTGACCGCGAAAGAAAACCAAAGCCACCGCCGCGGCCCAAGGGTCCGGGCGGACGCATAGAGACAAAATTCATCCTGGTGACGCGCTGCAACAACTGTGCGACAGAAATCCAGGTGATGGATCAAATTCAGGCCACCGATAAATGCAAGAACTGCGGAACGGACCTGCACACCTGCCGCAACTGCATGAATTTCGATCCCGCCGCACGGAATGAATGCGTCAAACCCATCGAAGTGCGTGTTTCCAATAAGAATGTGAACAACGTGTGCCCGTTTTTCGAGCCCAAGATCCTGATAGAGAAACAGGGAAGCAGCACGCAGGCGAGGCCCGAAGACAGCCATCGCCAGGCCTTCTACGATCTTTTCAAGAAGTAGCTTCGGCCAGCCTGGCCACGAATTTCACGGTGCAGCCCAGCCGCAACCAAAAACCTGGTGACTCTTTCTGTCTTCACGTCCTGGTAATGAAGGGCGCCTGATCCACCACGAAGACGCGAAGAGTCACGCCATTTGGATGTCATCGGTTTGAATACGTTGCTTCACAGTCTCTCGCGGCCGGGCCATTAACACGCTTCACGGTAGCGCCTGGAAACTTGACTCGCATAGCTGCCCTGGTGATAACATCGTCGCCACCAGTCATATGAGACGCGCGGCGCTGTTAGCTGTTGTCCTGATCCTTCCGGTCATGGCACAAGACGTCACGCTAAGTGTCGATGCAGGCCGGAAAGCGGCATTCAAGATTCCACGGACGATCTACGGGACATTCCTGGAGCCGATTGGCAACTCCATTTACGGCGGCCTGTGGGCCCAGTTGCTGGAAAATCCGAGCTTCGAGGACAACCTTTGGAGCGCGGCGCATCTGCGGAGTAAGCTCGAAGCCAATCCCGATTTGGTACGCGCATCGGAACTGGGTCTGCCAATTCCATGGGAACCGCTCGATCAGCGGCAAGGCGCCAGATACGAACCACGCTGGAGCGACGCGGCAAACTCGTATCGCTCGATGCTGCTGATGGCCCTCCCCGGGGCCGTTCAGACCGGCATACGGCAGCAGGTCGAGTTGCCGGTGCACCGGGTTCTGAAATATCAGGGCAGCATATATGCGCGACACATGAGTGGGGCTCCCGCGCTCGAGCTCAGCTTCCGGCGCCGCAGCCATCCCGAAGAGAAGCTGGCTAGCGCTGCCGTGAGCCTCAATGGCGGAGAGTGGAAGCGCTATGACTTCGAGCTCACGCTCGAAACGGGCATTCTCTCCCGGCTGGAACCCGCGGACTTCGTGATTGCCGCGATGCAGGAATCTCGCGTGCTGCTCGATCAGGTGCTGCTGTTTCCGAGCGATCACGTCGACGGAATGGATCCGGAGATGATCGCGATGTCTCGTGCCCTGCGAAGCCCGATCGTCCGTTTCGGCGGCAATTATACGTCGGCGTATCACTGGCGGGACGGCATCGGGCCGGTTGAGAAGCGCATCAGCACGCTCAATCTTGCCTGGGGCATGCCCGAGTACAATCACTTCGGCACAGATGAATTCCTCCGCTTTTGCAAACTCATCAACGCCGAGCCGCAGATCGCCCTGAATCTCGGGACAGGCACGCCGGAGGAAGCGGCAGATTGGGTTCGCTATGTCAACGAGCGCTGGAATGGCGCGCGCGGCGGCCTGTTGTGGGAGCTCGGCAACGAGCTTTGGGGCGCCTTCCAGCACGGCTATCCCACGCTCGACCGGATAGCTCCGCTCACGCGCGAATTTAGCGTGGCTGTCCGGAAAGCAGATGCTCGGGCGCGGCTCATTGGAACGGGACAAGATCCCGATCACTTTGAAAAGTGGAACGCCGCTCAACTCGGTAATCCGGCCGGCACTTTCGATCTGCTGTCGACCCACTTCGTTGTAGGAACAGGCAGGGTAAAACGGCCCGATGCTTCTCCGGACGCAGTCGCGCTGGCCGATTTCGCTCTGCCCGTTGAGCTGGAACGCCGGCTCCGGCGAATGCACGAACAGATCGAGTCCACACCGCATCGAAAGAAAGTGAACATCGCCTTCACGGAATGGCTTTTCCACGCCAACGACGATCGTGCGCCGCGCTTTCACAATCAAGGCGGGGCGGTGTGCGCCGCGGGAATGTTGAATATGTTGATTCGGAACGCGGACATCACGCCGGTGAGCGATATGACCGGCCTCGTCGAATTCGGTGGCATATGGAAGAAGCGGGGCCGGGTTTACGCGGTCCCCGCGTATTGGGCCTTTCGGATGTATTCGAACGCCGATGCCACTATCCCCGTCGAGGTGGAGACCACGGGTGAAACCTACGACGTCACCGAGGGCAACGAAAGGCTCCCCGAGATTCGTTCCGTGCCCTACCTGGACGTGGTGGCCGCCCTGAACGATGCCGGAGACAAACTGACGCTGTTCTGCGTAAACCGGCATCTGCACCGTGATCTGTCCACGAAAGTCAAGGTCGTGGGCTTCAACGCATTGGCCGCCCGGGTCGTGACGCTCAGTGCGGCAAGCATTTATCAAGGAAACAGCGAAACGCAGCCCGAGGAAGTCATTCCTGTGGAGACAGCATTGCGGATTCCCGAAAGAGAGTGGACCTACACATTTCCGCGTTCGAGTGTGACTGTCATCGAACTGCGGCAACGCTGAAAGGACGAGCCGCATCGCGCCCTGACGTCCGCCATGTAGTCTACGGCGAAACCAGCCGGCAGACCCAGCGGCTCGCCGCATCGCAGTACCAGATGACGCCACGGTGCATCGACATCCCATGCGGCTCGGGGTCCGTCATCGCAAGCTGCACTTTCGCCAACAGCCGGCCGTCGCGTGGGTCGAGCTTGTAGATGGCGCGGTCGTTCGACTCGACGCACCAAAGGAAGCCGTTGTCCCAGGCCAGCCCGTGCGGGCGGACTCCCGGGGCGGGGATGCTGCGCATTACCTTGCCGCTCGCAGGCTCCACGAGGTAGATGGTCTCCGACGGCGGCACCACGATCCAGTATCGCCCCGCAACCCATTCCAGGCCGTGCGCGCCTGAGGGTCGCGTCGGCTTCCCCCAGCGCACCAGTCCGCACCCCGGAGTGTCGAAGGCGGCGAGGGTCTCCCCGGTGGCCGGATCGACCTTGAGGGTCTTCAAGCTGTATGTCGACGCGATCCAGAGAGCGCCGTCGCCGTAGGTGATTCCGCTGCCGTGAATTGACTCGGTCTGGATCTCGGCGAGCACCGAGCCGTCCTCGTAGCGCACCTTGTGGACCTTGTTCGGATCTTCCTGGTCGAGGATCCAGAGACCGTCGTCGACAGCCTGAAGGCCGTTGGGCATCTTGCCGGGCGCGAGGAACGCCTTCACCACGCGCTTCGGAACGGTCGGCAGGTTGCTCTTGTCGGCGAGCGGCGCCCAGCCGAGCGCGAGCGGCGCGCCGGCGAGCGCGCTGAGGAACACGCGCCGTGACAGCTCGGTGTCGGACATCATGTGAAGCTCCGGATCTGTTGCAGCGAGGATAGAAGGTCCATTTCGGATTTGCAAGCTCGATCCCCGCCCTGTCCTGCTCTGTGGTAGAGCGGCCCGGGAAGACGTGGGGACGTGCGGGCCGCAAGCATTGCGGAAATCCCATCGGCTGTCCTCCTGGCGCTCTTGGCGCCAACAGACGGCCGATATCAAAAGCCCTCAGCGCGAGTCATGCAGCGTTGCCGAACGTACCGCAACGAATGAAAGCTTCCACCCCAACCCAACCGCGACCCGCTCCCGACCGGCTGCGCCACAGCCATCGCCCGGCGCATGGAATGAATAAAAGCGGCCGGGGCCGACTCACCCGGCCAACGACCCGGCGAAAGAGGCTAGATCCTCGAAGCGCACTCGAAAATCGCCATAACTTCGGCTGTACGCGCGCGCGACGTCACGAGCTAAGACAAAGTTGTCCCCTTCCGGGTACTGCTGGCGGAAGGCCCGCATCGGACTGCCGCAGGGCGCACGCCGGTATCATCTCCGACCATTTCCCCGTTGGCACTATCCTCGTATTTGGCGACTCCAGCCTCGTAAGTTATTTTTGGGTTGTGACTCTAGATCTCTTATTCGATCATCAGAGGTGTGCGTGTTAGACCC
>QHZE01000312.1 GCA_003225335.1 Acidobacteriota bacterium | reverse complement strand
ACGACGGATCGCCCCTGAGCTTCGCGGGAGCCAGTCCGTAGGAAATTGGATGCTGACACCGCGCCGCAGCAGGGATCGCTTCCCTCCGATCTTACCCGAGGCCCTTTTACGCCAATGAGAGCAAACCCTGAAGGCCGGGAGTTCGTGTCAGAGGCGACGGCATTGGTTCACTCGTTACATCGTGCTCCTCGCCTGCCGCCGCTCAGCGCGATCGGCAGGCAATCGACATTGACGGCGGTCCCGCCGGGAACCTATGCTTGACGAGTGAAAGTACGGGAGGTCATCAAGCTGCTCGAGCAGGATGGCTGGTATTTGGTGAGAACAAAGGGCAGTCACCGCCAATACAAACATCCGACAAAGGCTGGGTTGGTCACCGTGCCTGGAAACGAAGGCCACGAGAAGCATTCTTAAACAAGCGGAGTTGAAATTGTGAGACGCTACCTCATCATTATCGAGGAAACAAGCACGGGCTATTCATCTTACTCTCCAGATTTGGACGGCTGTGTCTCGACTGGTCAAACAAAAGACGAAGTGGAGCGGAACATGCGTGAGGCGATCGAGTTCCATCTGGAAGGGCTTCGGCAGGAAGGCTACGCAGTTCCAGAGCCGCACACCTACTCGACTTATGTCGAGGTTCCCGTCTGACACCGGGCATGCAGCAACCGGGCCATGAATGTAAATTTGACCATTTTGTGAACTTTGCTCGCACCAAGAGGACCTAAGCCTGGGGGCGGCGCAACAGAGTTACGAAGTCGCTGAAAAGAGCAAACGCCGTCTGTTCGACGCCGGGGTTGTTCTCGACGATCGCCAGCTCCCGCATGGTGTCGGTGTTGAGCACCAGAATGTTGCTCAGGCCCCGAATGGCAGCCAGCGGGTCGAACATCTCGAGCTCTTCGGGTTCGACCTTGCCGATTACCTTCTCTCCCTGGCGGTAGGCGCGGGCCACGAGCCTCAGGCGCCTATCGCGCCGGACGGCGCCGCGAACCAGTTTCCCGCTGTCTTCGGAAATACCCTTTCTGCGAATCTCTTCCGGGCGGGTACTTCCTCCCATCAGGGCCTGGATCAGAATGGAGAGCTTTGCGGCCGCGTCCCACCCTTCGAGGTCCAGCAAAGGATCGGCTTCCGTGACTCCCTGGTCCTGGGCGTACTGCAGGGCCGCTCCAAAGCTCGCCCCCTGCTCCATCTGCGTCAGAATGTAATTGGTCGTGCTGTTGAGAATTCCGCGCAAGGAATGAATGCGGGTTCCGGGGAGGCTTTGCCTCATGAGATTGAAGACAGGAGCCCCGTCCATGACGGTCCCCTCATAAAGAAATCGCACGCCGCGGAGACGCGCGAGGCGCGTGAGCGCGCGAAAGTGAGTGGCCACCGGGCCCTTGTTCGTGGTGACTACATGTATGCCGGCTCCGAGGGCCTCGCGAATGTAAGTTGTCGCCGGTTCGCCGCTGAGTTCGAGCAGTGTGGTTTCAAAGAGAACGTCTGCGCCGCACAGCCGGATGAAATCCGTGGTCGAGGAGCATGCGGGTCCGCTGTGATAACGGTCAAGGATCCGCCCGGATTTCCAGGCCCGGAGGATCTTCTGGACCGGCAGGCCGGCGCTCTCCATCGCCATGCCATGATTCCGCGTGGCAATCCCTGTGATCTTCCATTCCAGTCCGAATTCCTTCAGCAGCCACTTGCGCCGCTTGAGCAGGATGTGGGCAAAAGCCCGGCCCACATGCCCGAAGCCGAGGAGAGCCAGGTTTATTTGGCGAGCGGGCTGAATCATGCCCCCGAGCCTTCGTATCGTCCTGCGGGCCGGAACCGCCGATGCACGCCGATGCACGCCGATTTTCGTCGGATCCATCCGCGTGAATCGGCGTTCATCGGCGGTTTCATTCCTCTTCACATGGCAGGCTGCGCGGATTGGATCTCTTCAAGCACGGCGTTAACGTGTTCGAGCGCCTCCCGCAGATAATCGGGCCGGGGGCCGTACCCGATCCGCAAGAAATGGTCCATGCCGAAATGGTCGCCCGGAACCACAAGCACGCTCTTTTCTTTCAAGAGCCGCTCCATGAGCTCCGTGGAGTTGACCGGCAGTTTATAGCGCACGTAAGCGATGGCCCCGGCGCGCGGCTCCACCATGCGGAAGCTCGACCGGTGAGACTCCATCCATGCCTGGAAGAGCGGGAAGTTGTTTCGGCAGATGCCGCGCGTGCGCTCCAGACAGCGACTGCGTCCTTCCGGCGAGAGAGCGGCGCGAGCCAGCGCGTCGCTCAGAGTTCCCGGAGCGATTGTCGTGTAGTCGTGGTAGGACCACATCTTCGCGATCTGGCCCTTGGGAGCCACAATCCAGCCGATCCTCAGGCCTGGCAGCCCGTAGGCCTTGGACAGCCCGTTGGTGACGATCACGCGATCGTACTTTCCCCAGAAGGAGGGCGTCGTCTTTCCGCTTCGTTCGGATCCCTGGTAGATCTCGTCCGCGAGGATCCAGGCGCCGCTGCGAGAGGCGACGCGCACGATAGCATCCATTTCGGCGGCGCTGAGAATGACGCCGGTCGGGTTGTTGGGATTGCAGACAACGATCATGCGGGTGCGAGAGGAAACCGCGGCGTCGAGCTCGTCGAGGTCCGGGGCCCAGCCGCGCTCCTCTTTCAGGTCCACACTCTTGACGATCATCCCGAGACTGTGGGTCAGTCCCCATATCTGCTGGTAACTGGGGAGAATCATGACGACCTCGTCGCCGGGCTCCAGCATGCTGTAAACGGAAATGAAATTGGCCTCGCTCCCTCCGTTGGTAACTTCCACATGGTCCAGAGTCGCGCCGGGATACAGGGCCGAAATTGCCGACCGCAATTCGTCTGTTCCGTTACTCTGGTTGTAGATCAGTGGAGTATCCAGCAGCTGCTCCAGGAATGCGGGATCGCGAGCGAGCTCGCGGGCGGACATCGGATGGACGCTGCTTTCCGAAAGGTTGTAGCGCACCCGATTTTCCCACGTGGACTGCAGCCGCTCCATCTCAAACGTGTCCATCCTCATCGGCGATCTCCAGAAAGAGGAGCGATCTTACAACAACAATGATGAATGACGAATGAAAAGAGTGACGAATGACGAGCGACAAGGGTGACGAATGAAAAGAATGCCAGGTGAGGATCGAGTATTTAGAGAGACGCGCCGGGTCCCCCACTCTCCCTTCAATCGCCAGTTCGGTAAACGCAGATCCCGTCGCTTCTCAACTCGTCATTCGTCACTCGTCACTCGTCATTAAGCCTACTCGCTCATGAGGAAGATGAGGGGGCGGATGTCCTCTTCCGGAGTCCATTCCCAGTAACGCAGAAGTATGGTGTAGACCAGGAGTCCCGTTTCGCCTTCCCCCCACAATATATATTTCAAAGACTGGGTCATGAAATTTTGACGGGTCAATCCAAGAAAAATGCTGATGGGGTCGATGAGCTCGCTGACATAAGCGATCGTATTGGCAATGGCAATGGCTCCGGAAACCTCAATGACAAAATTGCCGTCTTCTTTGCTCACGTGAACCTGGATAGGGGAGAGGAACTCGCTCCTGTTGTCGAGCAGTTTCACATGGATGAATGCGATGGGGCCCTCGACACAATAATGCTTTCGAATTTCCGCAAGCTTGGCTGCCCGTTCCTCCGCATTGTTAGTGCGCAGAGGCACCAGATGCGCCTTTTTCCCAACCAGGGACTTCCACAGCTCTATGGACGGCTGGTCGGCAAAGGTCACTTCGCTGACCCGAAGCTCGAGGGAGCGGAAAGCGCGGCTGACGGCGCTGAAGCCGATCACCAGGAGTATGAAGACGCTGGCGATAATGACGCCGTCCGGACGCTCGATGACGTTGTCGACCAGCGTGAACGCAAAAACGCCGGTGATCAACCAGAAGTAAAGGCTCAGGCCGGCGGTCCTGGCCCGGTCGGAAAGTTTCGCCCCTTCTGTACGCGCCTCCCGCCACAGCGCCAAGGCGACAGCGACGGCCGCAGAGAGCATCAGGACGAGAACGCCGGTCGCATACGCTCCGCCTTGCGCCTCCACGTTGGCGTCGAAGACAACGGTGACGATCACATCAATCGCGAATAGCAGCAATACCAGCGGCCGGCTGTAAGAGACCCAGATGGGAGCCATGCCGAAGCGCGGCAGGTATCTCGGAACCAGGTTGAGAAGCCCTGCCATGGCCGACGCGCCGGCAAACCACAGGATCAATATCGTCGAGATGTCGTAGATGGTGCCGAAGACATTGCCGAGCATATGGTGGGCCAGATAGGCGATCGCCCTGCCGCTGGCGGGGCCGCCGATCTTATAGGCCTCTTCGGGAATCAGGAGCGCGGTGACCAGGCTCGACAGTATGAGCATGACGCTCATAATTCCCGCGGCTGCGGCCAGGAGTTTCCGTGCGGCCCGGATGCGGCCGAGCGGCCTCTCGCGGAATCTGTCGGAATCGCCGCCTTCGACGAGCGGCATCACGGACACGCCCGTCTCGAATCCACTCATGCCGAGCGCGAGCTTCGGAAAAATGATCGCCGACACGAGAAGCAGCGCGGTCCAGTCGCCGTGCAGAGTCAGGCTCGATTGCCAGCGGCTCCAGAGCTCCGGACGCTGGATCACCTCGTGGAGCCCTCGGGCCAGAACCACGAGATTCAGCAGGATGTAGGGAATCGCGACCGCAGCGGCCAGCCCGATCGCTTCGGCAAACCCTTTCAGAAAAACGGCGGCGAGCAGCGCCAGAAGGAAGATCGTGATGCTCAGGCGCGCCTCGCCCAGGTACGGATGGAGGTATGGGTTTTCAATCGCGTGTTGCGCCGCATCGGCAGCCGACAACGTCATCGTGATCACGAAATCCGTCGCGGCGAAGCCGAGCAATATCAGAACGAAGATCTTCGCGCTCCAGCCCGAGAGCAGGTTTTCCAGCATCGCGATCGATCCCTGTCCAGCGTAGGACCGATAGGCTACCTGGGCGTAAACCGGCAACGCTCCGAGGAGTGTGACCGCGACCAGGATTGCCGTGGACACGGGTGAGAGCGCCCCGGCGGCAATCAAGGCGATACCCGGCTGGTACCCGAGCGTGGAGAAATAGTCGACGCCGGTCAGCCACAAGACGACATACCAGGGATGCGTGTGATGATGCGCGTGGCTTTCTTCCAGCCTGCCGCCGTGGAAAAGCCACCGCCCCAGAGCGCTCCTGGGCGGCGCCGTCCGCCGCACCGGGAGCTCGGGAATCAAGGAGAGGGCAGCCTTTTCCATTCTCAGAGAGACACGCGGAAACTTCGGCAAGCCCTTTGCGCCCTTCGCGTCTTCGCGGTGAAATTCCAGTTCAGTTTCACCGCGAAGGCGCTAAGTGCGCAAAGGTTTATTGGGTTCGGTTCTGGTGCGCGCTCGTGAAGCTGTGGTGTTTCGCCTGCTCGGTTTTGACCAGGGGGGCCACGTCGGCGGCCAGTGTGTCCAGCGTCTGGTAGTTGACGTAATACTTCTGGATCACCCCCTTGGAGCTCACCAGGAACAAAGTGGGATAGACATTCACGTTGCCATAGTCTTCCTGCATCTCTTTGTTGAGGTGTCCCACGGGGAAAGTAAAACCCGCTTTCTTGACATAGTTCGCCCTTTCCTCGTCTGTGGTTTCCAGTTCCAGGAACCGGTCCGCATTCACACCGACCACGGTGAAATTACTCGAAGAAAATCTTTTCTGAAGCTCCACTAAATGCGGCGCAATCCTGGCACAGGGCGGGCATCCCGAGAACCAGAAATAGAGAAGATAATTCTTGCCTTTCAGGGCCGAGGAATTCAGGGTCTGACCATCGAAGAGCTTCAGGCTGAAGGGAGGAGCATCTTTCCCGGCCCATCCCATCAAGGTCCGTTCCAGAATCCGACCGAAGCGGCGGTCCTTCTTCACGGCTTCCACGTCGACCGAAACGATCTCTCCCGTTTTCGGATCGCGCCGGATGAATTTTGGAATCCTGGGATCGCTGTCGATAATGGACAGCAGGACCGCGGCTTCGCCCTCTATAGGAAGATTGAACTGCCGCGCGATGTCATCCAGACTGGGAACCTGATCCGTGCCGGCCTTGTACTGTGCCACGAAAAGCGGGATTTTGAAGAAAGTGTTGAAAAGGCGATCCAGAACCTTTCTTTCCTCCGGAGTTTTGAAAACGTTGTTGTAGAGGTCCGATACGAGCAACCTCTCCCCGGTTCTTATGTGCGTCTTCAAGTACTCCACGACGCGCCTTTCGGTTTCAAGGTCAACTTTTCCCTGGGCCCGGCCCGGGGACGCCGTTGCGACCAGGGTTATAAAGATAAGCGAAAGAAGAGATTTCATCATGCCCGTACCTTTCTTATCAACAATCAGATCTCGGGTAACCAAACGCGCGCTCGCCGGAGACGCCCCGACGCCGCAGAGAAAAGCGGACGAAACTCTCTGCGTGCTCCGAGTACCTGCGGCGAAAAAGAGATTATATTATCACGGCAATGACAAAGTCGTTGCGGAGGCATCTTTGGGGGCTGGGCAATCCACCACGAAGACACGAAGACGCAAAGAACCTACCCATTTTTTTTTGCGCCTTCGTGTCTTCGTGGTGGATTTGTTGTTCCTCTTCTAACTGCCGACTGCCCACTGTCGACTGTCTCTTGACCGGACCGGAAGCGTAGACTACGCTACCGGAACAACATTCCGTGAGGAGGACTTATGAAGCGAATTTTCTGCGCACTGCCTGGCATTCTGGTCGTAAGCGTGCTTTTCGGGCACGAGATGGTTCGAGACAAGGCGAGTGTGGATCTGGGTTCGGGAAAGGTAACGATCGATTACGGGACCCCTAAACTCAAAGGGCGAAACCTCGACGAAATGATCCAGCCAGGCCAGCCCTGGCGGATGGGGATGGACAACCCCACAACGCTGGAGACAACGGTCGCCCTCGATTTCGGCAACAACAAAAAGCTGCCTCCCGGAAAATACACGCTCTTTGCGCGCGCCGACGAAAACAAGAACTGGACGCTCCTCGTATCGAGCGCAACCGCAGGCCGCCTGGACCCCGCCACCGTGGTTGTTCAAGCGCCCCTGCACTTCATGAAGGAAGATAAGCCGGTTGAAGTGCTGAAAATCACGCTGGAGAAGACGGGAAACTCCGCGTCCTTACTGGTAGCTTGGGGTACTTACCGGCTTCACGGATCCTTCAAGGCCGCCTGATTGGGAGATTGAGGAATTCAGAATTCAGAATCCAGAATCCAGAATGGAATGGTACCTCCTTCTGGATTCTGGATTCCGCTTTCGCTTGGACTTCATTTCTGGAGGCAGATCACGTATTTCTCCAGAAACTTTTCCATCTTCTCGAGGACGTCGCGCCGCGTAGCTTCCTTGACAAACCCATGCCCTTCCCCCTCGTAGGACACAAGTTCTGCTACTTCCCCGTTAGCCCGGACAGCCTCGGCGAATTCCAGCGACTGCTGGTGCGGGACCGCTTTGTCTTCGGTTCCGTGGAAGAGCAGGACGGGAGCGCGAACTTTCCTGACGTGGGTCAGAGGGGAGCGCTCCTTCCATAGCGGGCCGGCGTCGGGCAGCTTCCCGATCAGCCCCTGTTCGTAGTTGACTTCAAACCGGTGCGAGCCTTGTTTCAATTCGTAAAGATTGCCAATGCCGAATAGCGATATGCCCGCCGCCCAGACATCCGGCTGCTGGGTGAGCGCCATCAGGGTTGTGTATCCTCCTGCGCTGCCGCCGGTGATGACGAGGCGCTTCGGGTCGGCCACACCTGATTTGATCAGGCTTATGGCCCCTGCGCAGGCATCCTGAACATCGAGCACGCCCCATTGCCCCTTAAGCGCGTCCTGATACGCCCGGCCG
Organism: Acidobacteriota bacterium; assembly: GCA_003225335.1. Classification (GTDB taxonomy): domain Bacteria; phylum Acidobacteriota; class UBA6911; order UBA6911; family UBA6911; genus Gp18-AA60. The sequence goes on along the minus strand of QHZE01000312.1, from coordinate 3,264 downwards.
TAACCACTGCTGCCGCGATGGTTGACAATCAGGTAATGCCAGCCGCGCGTCGCAAAATATTGCGCCTGCGGGTCCCATGCAAGCGCTCGCTCCGAAGTGGGCCCGCCGTGAACGAACACTATCAGCGGGCGTGGCCGTTTGTCTTCGTTCCCGGGGACTTCTGCCGGATAAAAAATGCCCCACGCCGTGGCATTGTCGAGGGTGTTCCAGGAAATCACCCTTGGCTCGGAGAGGGAGGCGGCATGGATCAAACCGACACTGCTGGTGGCCCGGATCGTCTCACCACCGCCTTTCAAGTCGATCGTTACGAGAGCATCCGGAGTGGCTGGACTGGCGCCGACAAAAACCAGCATGTCCCCTCGCGCATAGAGCCCCTCGATCCCGGTCCATCCGCTCTCGATCACGGATACTTCCGTTCCCGGCCACGAAATGCGCAGGAGAGTGTCGCGACTCCGGTGGCGGCGTACGGCAAAGAGCGCCTTTCCGTCGTCGCTCCACCGCATGGCCGCCGCACCGGGAACCCAGTCGGGCCGTCCGATCTCACCTTCGCCCGTTTCCAGACGGACCGCGTTCGCGCCGTTTGCTTCGGAAACCCAAAGGGACCTCCAGCCCGTCTCGTCACTGGTGAAGGCGAGGGACCTGCCGTCATGGCTGAACTGTGGAGACGCGTAACTGGCGCCCGGCCGTCCCAGAGACGTGGTCTTGAGAGGCAACAGGCTCTGCAGCCCGGCGCACGCGCCGCAAGGCAGCGCGAACTCGGCAATATGCAGCCTGGCCTGGTCCCAGGGCATATCCATTTCGTCCCATTCCTGCCAGGCGATCCGAACGCCATCGGGGGACAAAACAGGATTGAAGGCATACCACGGATCGTCCGACAGCTTCACAGGCAGGGACTTGCCGCGCAGCTCTGTGAGCAGCACGTTGCACTTCCCGTCCTGCTCGCCCAGGAAAGCGATGTATCTGCCGCAGGGAGAAAAGGACGGAGCGGCAACGCCTTCGTACGCCGGCGTGACGGGCCACTGCTCGCCCGAAATCAGATCGACCGCATGGAGCCTGCCGTCCTTGGCGGCGTACGCTAACAGGTTCCCTCTGACGGCGAAAATCCCCCCGCCATAACTCACGCCCCCTTTCGGCGCCGGCTCCGTCGTGATGGCCTGCGCCAGGCCTGTGGCAACGGACTGACGCACGATGCTGCGCCGGCCGTCTGCCAGCTTTACGTAGAAGATGGAATCCGCCGTATCGCCGAAGGCCGGCTCGGCAGGGGCGCAGGGAGCTCCTGCAACCCCTGCCGGGGTGCGTATCGTTGTTCTTCTTCTACCCGGGGGTTCGCTTCGCTCACCCCCGGCTAAGCTCCTGTCGCCCCGCTGGGGCGGAATACGTCACCGTATTTATGAAATCATGTACTAAGCTAGTTTCTGGCGCGAAACTAGCCCCGCAGGGGCGACTCAGGAAAGCCCAGTGCGCAAGCCCTGGGAACAAGCACAGTAACAAGGGAAGCCCCGAAGGGGCGATGCAGTTGGTCCCGGTACCAAAGAGGCGCCTTATGACGAGCATTTATCTGGAGTTGAAATCGAACTCCCTGCGCCGCCCTTTCAGGGCTTTCCGCAATTTGGACCTTGAACCCAGGGCTTGCGCCCTGGGCTGTCCTGCTGGACCCCTTCGGGGTCCTTGGTTTCGCGCCAGAAACTAGCTAGTCCAGCGCGAGGGCGGTCTTCAAAACGAAGCGCAGCCGGGTCTCGGCCGGGAACACGACGTCTTTCTTGCCCGTCGCGGCCGCGCCGGCAGTGCCTGCCGCGGCTCCGGCTGCCGCGCCGATCGCCGCGCCCTTGCCTCCACCGGCAATCGCGCCGATGATCGCGCCGGCCGCGCTGCCGCCGCCAATGGCAACGACGTTGCGTTTGTCATGGGCCGGACCGGTCTGACCGGACCACCGGCTCTGAACCGTATACGCTTTGCCCTTCACCTGAATGGAGTCGATCTTGAGCCACAGCTTTGCGGGGGTTTTCAGGCGCCCCGATTGTTGCACCCTGGCGACCGAGAGCGTCGCCCTTGACCCTTTGGGGATTACGACCTTGCCGCCGACCACAACGTCTTTCGAGACGCTGCCGGCCACCTTTTGCCCCGTCCTCGCATCCTTGGAGCTTACGGATTGCTCAAGCCTGAGGATTACAGCCATTCCCGCCGGTATCGTCTCGGCATATAGGGAAGCGGCCGGGCCACAGGTAAGTGCCGCGATGAGAAACGTACCCACCATTCCTCGCATGGTTTCCCTCCTCCTCTTTGCTGCGGAGTCTGCCATTCTTTCGGTCCGAGTATACGCCTGACCATGATTGGATTTGGGAAAATGAAACCACCGATGAACACAGTGCAGCCCAGCCGCAACCAAACTATCTGCTTAGCGTTTTCTTTGCGTCCTTCGTCTTAGCGGTGAAAGCGCTGTCCGGAATTAACCGCGAAGACGCGAAGAGCGCAAAGACGCAGTAAAGGCGGCGCCACTAATTAGACGAATTAATCCGCAATCCGCAATCGACAATCCGAAATCCCGGTGAACCCTATGTCAAGACTCTGCGTTAAGGAAGGTTGTGGCCCTGAACGGATTGCGCGCGATACAACTCAATTCGATGGCCAATATCGGCAACGCAGCAGGAACTGCACCGGACTCTACAGAATTCTTAATGACACAGGTGCAGCAGGGGGACATGAGCGCCTATCAGGAACTGATCCGGCGCTATCAGAAAAAGGTCTATCGCGTGATCAGCAGCTATCATCGGGACCCGGCAGACGCCATGGAAGTACTTCAGGACACGTTCCTCAAGGTCTACACATCGCGGAGCACCTGGGAGAGAAGGACTTCGTTTGCCGCGTGGCTGTACCGGATCGCGATCAACGCCAGCATCGACAGATACCGGAGGCGAAGCAAGGGGCGAACGTCATCTCTGGATCAGGTCCCGGAATCACAGGTGCAAAGGTCTCCTCATCTGGCGCGGCCGCGAAGTCCTATCGAGGGTCTCAGGCAGGAGGAGAGACGCCGCGTCCTGGAAAACGCCATCCGGAGGTTGCCTGAAAGGCAGCGCGAGATCCTGTCCTTGAGATACTTCGGAGAGATGCAGCTCGAGGAAATTGCGCAAGCGCTCGGTTGCCCTCTCGGCACAGTGAAGTCGAATCTCCACAAAGCCGTGGCGGGGTTGAAGGCTTTATTATTGGATCAAAAGGAACTTCTGTCCTATGACTGACTGCGAAGATGTAAGAGAATCGCTGGTCCTG